>NZ_JBFWIQ010000004.1:0-330817 GCF_050255915.1 Alcaligenes sp. | reverse complement strand
CTTCCGATCTTGGGCCTTTAACAAGCCCTTTCTATCGGCCCAAAGCTGGGATCTGCACCTGCCCCTGGTTGGCAATGTGCATACTTCCAGCGCACTGATTTTTGACATCGGCGTGTTCATGCTGGTGATTGGCTCCACCATCCTGATTTTGATCGCGTTGGCTCACCAGTCCCTACGTTTTTATCGCAAACTACCGTCGCTGCAATCCGCCTCGAACGCTTCATCCGGGATGGAGAACAAATAATGGAAATCGTGCTTTCAATTGCGATTGGTGTACTGGCCGGCTCAGGCGTTTGGCTCCTGCTGCGCCCACGTACTTTTCAGGTCATCATGGGACTGGCTTTAGTGTCCTACGCCGTGAACCTGTTCATCTTCAGTATGGGTAGGCTCAAAATCAGCGCCGCTCCCGTTATCAACGCCAGCAAACAGGGGGTGGACTATGCGGACCCCCTGCCCCAAGCTTTGGTGTTGACCGCAATTGTGATTGGCTTTGCCACCACCGCCCTGTTTCTGGTCGTCATTCTGGCCAATCGCGGCCTGAGCGGCACTGACCACGTTGATGGCCGCGAGGAAGACGATCTGTGAGTCTACTCAACCAACACTTGCCCGTATTGCCGGTCGCCATCCCTATGGTGGCTGCGGCCCTGATGGTGATGCTGCGCGACAAGCGCCGTCACTACAAGCTGCTGATCGCCTTTGGCTCCTTATTGGCCCAATTGTTTTGTGCCGTTTATCTATTGTTACTGGCCGATGGCACGCTGGCCCCGATCTGGCCACAATCCGTCGGAGTGTACCTGCTGGGGGATTGGCCGGCCCCCTTCGGAATCGTTCTGGTCGTGGACCGTTTGGCCGCCTTTTTGCTGGTTCTGACCAATGTGCTCGCTTTTTGCTGCTGGTTCTATTCACTGGCCCGTTGGGACCGCGTAGGGGTACATTTCCATTCCCTGTTCCAGTTGCTATTGATGGGTCTGAACGGCGCTTTCCTGACGGGTGACCTGTTCAACCTATTTGTATTTTTCGAGGTTTTGCTGGCAGCATCCTATGGTCTGATGCTGCACGGTTCGGGCGCCGCCCGCGTCAGTGCCGGACTGCACTACATCGCCGTCAACCTGATCTCCTCTTTCCTGCTGCTGATCGCCATCGCCCTGATTTACGGTGTCACTGGCACCTTGAACATGGCCGATTTAGCCCTGCGTGCCGGCTCCCTGCCCGACGCGGACCGCCTAGTGTTCGAGTCAGCCTTGGCCATCCTGGGTATCGCCTTTCTGATCAAAGCCGCCGCCTGGCCTTTGAACTTGTGGCTACCCAATGCCTACGGCAATGCCAGCGCTCCAGTCGCTGCCATGTTCGCCATCATGACCAAGGTTGGTATTTACGCACTGCTGCGCATCGGCTCCTTGCTACTTCCCACCGGAGCCCCGGCCGCCTTTGGCGTGGCCTGGATGTTCCCGGCGGGCATTGCCACTCTCACCTTTGGCGCTATCGGCGTGATGGCCGCACAACAACCCGAACGGCTGGCCAGTTATTGCATCATCGTGTCCTCAGGCACCCTGCTGGCCGCCCTGGGTATGCCAGGAGTCATTCTGACAGGCCCTGCCCTGTATTACATGCTGAGCAGCGTACTGGCTCTGGGTGCGTTTTTTCTGCTGCTGGAGCTGGTCAGCCGCACCAAGCCCTTTGGAGCCGACCTGTTGGCAGTCAGTCAGGAGGTCTTTGATCTGGACGACCCGGAATCCGAAGACCATAGCGATGATGTGGTCGGCGTGGCCATCCCCGGTGTAATGGTATTTCTTGGCATGTCCTTTATTGCCTGCGCCTTGCTGATTGTGGGCCTGCCGCCGCTATCGGGCTTTGTGGCCAAGCTGTCCTTGCTGACGGCCGCCCTGAAAGCCTCGGGTCAATCGCCAGAGCCGCTTAACGCCTGGATTCTGACAGCCGCCGTGCTGATCTCGGGCGTGGCCGGTTTGATCGCCATGGTGCGTGTGGGAATTCGTCTGTTCTGGAGCAATAGCTCCTTGACGATTCCCCGCCTGAAACTGATCGAAGCCGCCCCCATCGCCAGCATTATTATGGCTTGCGCGATCTTGAGTTGGTATGCCGGCCCCATCACGACTTACCTGGAACAGACGGCGCAACAACTGGATGAACCCCGTATTTACATCGGCTCGGTCTTGCGGCAAAACCCCGTGCGCTCTGTCCAGGCGGAGGGATTCTAATGCGACGCTATACCAAACATCTTTTCCTGCCTTTGCTGCTACTGAGTCTATGGCTGCTGCTGAACGACTCACTCTCGGCCGGTTACGTGGTGCTGGGCCTGTTCCTGGCCATCGCCCTGAGTTTGGCTGCCATTCCCTTTCGTCCAGTTAAAGCCAGTATCCGTCATCCCTTTCTGGCCCTGAAACTCATCTGCCAAGTCACGTGGGACATTGCACTGTCCAATATTGCCGTGGGCCATCTGGTGTTGAAAGGCGGCGATGCGCCCCGACCCGGTTTTTTAGCCATTCCCCTGCGAATGACCGACCCGCACGGTCTGGCAGCGCTGGCCTGCATCATTACCTATACACCAGGTACCGTCTGGTCCGGCTTTGACTATGAAACCCGCGTCCTGACCTTGCATATTCTGGATCTACAAGACGAGCAGGTCTGGTTAGATACTATTCAGAAGCGCTATCAAGAACCGCTACTGGAGATTTTCCAATGATAGACATTGTTTACTGGGCCTGTCAGTTTGCCCTGGGCTGCTTTGTCCTGGGCATGGGCTGCGCCGTCATCCGTCTACTTAAGGGTCCGTCGGCCGCCGACCGCGTACTGGCGCTGGACACCATGTACATCAACGGCATGCTGGCCTTGTTGGCCCTTGGCATCCGCTTTGACTCCACCCTGTATTTTGATATCGCCTTGCTCATTGCCCTGTTTGGTTTTGTAGGTTCGGCAGCGATGGCGAAATTCCTGCTACGCGCCGAGGTAATCGAACCATGACTACACCTTTGTTGCCCTGGTGGCTGGCCGTCCCGGTCGCCCTTTTACTAGTACTGAGCGGCATCGTGGCTCTGGTGGGGTCAGCTGGCCTGCTGCGTTTTAAGCATTTTTACTCTCGCATCCACGCCCCCACCATGGGCAATACATTAGGTACATTCTTTATGGTGCTGGCCGTAGCCATCAGCGCCAGCCACTTGATGAGCCGTCCTATCCTGCACCCGCTCATCCTGAGTGTGCTCTTGATCATTACCTCGCCGGTGACAGCCATTTTTTTGATGCGCGCCGCCATCAAGCGAGAGCATCGCCAGCGTCTAGCCAAATATGGCCCGGATGAACCGGGCTACCTGGACATGCCACATAAAGCGCCTCTACCCAAAGAATTGGCTGAACCGCCAAGCAGCGACAGGACTTGAATCAAGCCATGGGGGTTTAGAAAAGTTTTATTACCCTCACTTGCACCTGCTCCACCTATACTAGTAAGTGTTTACTGCGTATCGGGAATTGCCCCATACGCAGTCGTTTTTGGGGCTTTGCGGCCTGCTACTCATACCTGCTCGTAACAGCGCTCGCCAAGCCGGTGATTCCCTTAGCAAGTCAAGGAGTGAGATCGATGAGTCTACTTACACGCCCATCCCGAATTCTGAAAGCAAGCTTGCTCAGCTTAGGTTTGCTCTCACCCGCTGCCTGGGCTCAAACCCCGTCCCAAGACTACCAACGCGATATCCAGCGCTGTGAACAATTCACCGGTGAGCAGCGCACCACTTGCCGTCGCGAAGCTGGTGCCGCTTTGCAAGCCGCGCGTCACCACAAGCTGGACAAACGCGACCACAATATGGATGCCAATCGCCAGGCGCGTTGTCATCGTCTGCCTGCGGATCGCCAGCAAGACTGCCTGAAAGCCATGACCGGCCAGGACACAACGGTGCGCGGTAGCGTGGAAGGCGGCGGTATTTTGCGCGAGACCACGACGGTGATGCCTGCCCCGTAAGTGCACGATGCACACGGCTATCCTGGCAGGTAGTCAAACAAAAAGAATGGGCCTTGCAAGGCCCATTCTTCATTTCTGCGGGCTGTTTCTTTAGCCCATCTCCAATTTACAACTCCACCTGTATACCCATCTCCACCACACGATTAGGCGGAATCTTGAAAAAGCGGGTACTGCGGCTGGCATTGCGAGCCATGAACGCAAACAAGCGCCGACGCCAGCCCAAATACCAAGGCTGACGCGATTGAATCATCACTGTCTGGCGCGACAGGAAATAGGACGTTTGCATCGGCTCCAGATTCAGCTCTGGGTGCTCCAGGGTGATCTGCTCCAGTAATTGCGGCACATTAGGTTCCTGCTTGAAACCCCAGGAAGCGACCGCCTGCCAACTGCCACGACTGAGACGTTGCAGGGTATAACGCTCTCCAAATGGAACATAAGGGACACCGGCACTCGTCACAGTCAAGAACAAGACCTGCTCGTGCAGAACCTTATTGTGTTTCAGGTTATGCAATAGCGCCGGAGGAACAGAGTCGGGAATCGTACTCATGAATACGGCCGTACCCGGTACGCGGGTAGGCGCGTACTCCTCCAGACTCAGCAAAAACTCTTTCAGCGGCTGCTTGTTTTCCAGCAGGCGCTCGTGCAAAGCAGCGCGCCCCTGACGCCAGGTCAACATCAGGCCCAACAACACAGAGCCCACTAACAAGGGTAGCCAGCCACCCTCCAAAATCTTGAGCGCATTGGCCGAAAACAGGAGCACGTCCAGAATCAGGAAAATACCCAACAACCCCAACCAGGCCCAACGCTTGATTCCGCTGGCGCGGCGCGGCAGCAAAAGCAAGGCCAGCAAGCTGGTCATCAACATCGTCCCTGTTACCGCAAAACCGTACGCATGGGCCAGACGATCCGAGGAGCCAAAGCTCAGAACCAGAATCATCACTGCCACACACAGCAGTAAGTTCACACGCGGCAGATAAATCTGCCCCTCTTCTTTAGCCGACGTGTGTTGAATCACCATGCGTGGCCAGAATCCAAGCTGAACTGCCTGACGGGTAACAGAGAACGCGCCGGAAATCACGGATTGGGACGCAATCACCGTTGCGACCGTGGCCAGCATGACCATCGGTACCAAAGCCCAGTTGGGAGCCAGAAAAAAGAAGGGATTACGAATCGCCGTCGGGTCAGAAATCAGCAAAGCACCTTGACCGAAATAGCACAGGACCAGGCAAGGCATCACGATCATGAACCATGCTTTGCGTATCAATGGACGACCAAAGTGTCCCATATCGGCATACAAGGCCTCGGCACCGGTCAAGGCCAGTACCAGCGCCCCCAGCAGCAAAAAGGTTTGCCAGGGTGCCTCAGCAACAAAGGCCACGGCCCAACGCGGATCCAAAGCCAGCAACACTTGCGGGTGCTCAATAACACGCCACAGCCCCAGCCCACCCAACACCAGAAACCAGGTCAACATAATGGGGCCGAACAGCTTGCCCATGGTTCCCGTACCGCGCGACTGAATCAAGAACAAGGCCAGCAAGACCCCCAGCGCCAGAGGCACTATCCAGGGATCCAGCACATGGGACACCATACCTATGCCCTCCAGCGCAGACATGACAGAAATGGCTGGCGTAATAATACTGTCCCCGTAAAACAAAGCCGCGCCAATCAGCCCCAGCACCACAATGATCTGACGACGCGGCCCTTGAATGCCACGTGCAGCCAACTCCATCAGTGCCAGCGTACCGCCCTCCCCTTTATTATCCAGGCGCAACACTACCGTGACGTACTTGATGGAGACCACCACCGTCAACAGCCAGAACAACAAAGACAACACTCCATAGACCTGTTCGGCGCCGGGCTGTCCATAAGGACTCAGGGCCACTTTCATGGTGTAGAGCGGGCTGGTTCCAATATCGCCATACACTACGCCTAACGCGCCCATTAACAAGGCGGCTTGCGCCGCTTTCTTGGGGTTTTCTGTTGCTGTGTTCAAGGCTTAATTTCCAATCAAAGTATCGTGCCGGGTCAGACGCGCACCAATACGCGGACCGGGAAAAACAATGGTGATGCGAGTACCCGGAAAATCAGGACGACTCATCAAGCTCCACCAGGCGCCATGTGCACGGGCAATTTCCTGCACAATAGCCAAGCCCAAACCAGAGCCCCCCGCCTGCGTGCCAGGGGAACGGTAAAAAGCCTCAAATACGCGCTGCTGCTCGCTGGCCTCGATACCCGGCCCGTGATCCTCCACCGACAAAGAAGGCGGATTACTGGCCACCCGCAAAACAATGCGGTCTGTACCTAGCCCATAGCGCAAGGCGTTATCCATCAAATTCGACAACAGCTCACGCAATAATATGGGGGCAGCATCAATCCAGACCGGTTTTTCAGGCGCCAGCAAATGGATTTCCACACCATGCTGGCGAGCCTGCAAGAACCAGTCACCGCCTTCTTCACGCACCCATTCGCACAAATCCAGACGCACAAAACTGTCCTTGATATTGCTATCTGCATCGGTGCGCGCCAGCACCAGCAACTGCTGACCTAGGCGAATCATGCGGTCCGACACGCTTTTGATGCGCTCGGCTCGTTGGCGAATGTCCTCTGGCAACGGTCGTGCCAGCATCAGCTCAGACTCCAGCTGCAAACCGGTCAAAGGGGTACGCAACTGATGCGCCGCATGACCAATAAAGCGTTTTTGCGCCTGCAGGGTATCACGCTGGCGTTCCAGCAACTCGTTAAAGTGCTCCACCAACGGCACCACTTCGGCGGGCAAAGCACTGGCATCCAGGCGCTCGAAGTCATCATCGGACCGATTGCGGATCTGTTGTGATAAATCATCAATAGAAGCCAGTTGCGAGCGAATCCCCGACAACAACACCCAGGCAATCAGACTGACCAGCAATACCTGGCTAAGCGCCATGGTCCAGAAGATATCGCGCAGCAGCCAATCTTCCAGGCTCATGCGTCGCGTCAGTATCCAGGTAACACTCAAGTCGAGCACCACCAGAATGGAGATCGGGGGAAACAGACGGCCCATCAATTTACGGGCCAAAGAACCGGGGGCAAGAAAGCGCTCCAGCCAGCCTCGCAACAAGGAGGTTTTTACCGCTGGAGAAAGATGCTGATCGGGCATGGTTGACCTAGATTTTCAGACAGCAGGCACGGGCTGCCGTTATGCTCCGGCCACGCTCTCCACATCGAGCAAATAACCAAAGCCGCGCACAGTCTGTATAACCGCCCCGGTGCCCTCCAGGCGCTTGCGCAAGCGATACACGTAGACCTCGACCGCATTGTCGCTGAAATCGGCGTCCCAGGCAGACAGTGAGTTGATAATTTGCTGCTTGGTGACCACACGGCCCGCGCGCATCATCAACATTTCCAGTACGGATAACTCCCGCACCGACAAAGTGACGCGTTGACCCGCACAGCGCAACTCGCGGCCAATGGTATCAAAGCTCAAGGGACCGACATCGATAATAGGCTGTACCTGGCCACTACGCCGACGGCCAAACACACGTACTCGGGCGGCCAGCTCAGACAGGTCAAAGGGCTTGATCAGGTAGTCGTCCGCACCAGCGTCCAGACCACCGACGCGATCATCCACGCCATCACGCGCAGTCAGAATCAGAACGGGAATGGCATTGCCTTGCCGACGCAATTGGCGCAGCACCTCCAGGCCACTGATACCGGGCAAGTTCAAGTCCAGAAGCAGAAGGTCATAGACCTGGGCAGTCAGCTCCTTCAAGGCACTTTCGCCTTCCTGGAGCCAGTCAACAGCGTAGCCCTGGTCGTTGAGAAATTCCTGCAGTGCGGCGCCCAGTATGGCGTCGTCTTCGATAACTAGTACACGCATTCGGGAGATTTTATTACGAAACTGGCCCCTCGCGTTGCAGATGCAAAGCGAGGGGCCAGAAAAAACAACACGAACCAGAACCCAGAATTACGGAGCAGACGCAGGCTCGGCTTCCTGCTGGGTAGCGGCGCCATCCTTGGCTTGACCGTCTTGACCGTCTTGACCAGCAGCCTTGGTCGTGGGGCCTGGACGAGTGATGAAACCCAGACGGGTCAGACCGGACGCCTTGGAGCGGCTCATCACCTGGGCCAGTGTTTCATAGCGCGTATCGGTATCAGCACGGATACGCAGTTCAGGCTGAGGCTCATCCTTGGAGTAGGGAGCCAGCGTGGCAGTCAAGTCCTCCATCGCCACAGGCTGCTCATTCACGAAGATCTGCCCTTCAGCGTCAATGGCCAGATCAATCGTCTTGGGATCTTGCTGAACCGGCTCGGATGTGGCCTGGGGCAGCTGAATCTTGATCGAGTGCGACAGCAGCGGAGCGGTGATCAGAAAAATCACCAGCAGAACCAGCATGACGTCGATCAGGGGCACCATATTGATTTCGGACAGCGCAGAGCCCGAATTGCGATTGTCAAAGCTGCCAAAAGCCATGATTAGTGCTCCCGCTTGGCAGCCGCTGCCGCGCTTGATGTCGCACCGCCACCCGAGCTAGGGACGCGGCGCAAAACAGGTTGGTTGTCCTGCACGGGTTGGCCTGTGGTCAGGAATGTAAACAAATCGTGGGCAAAGGCGTCCAGTTGGGACAAGTAAACGCGGTTGGTACGCACAAAGGCGTTGTAGGCCAACACGGCGGGAATCGCCACGGCCAGACCCAGCCCCGTCATCACCAGCGCTTCACCCACAGGACCAGCAATCTTGTTCAGGGTCACGCCATCGGACAGACCAATATTGATCAGTGCGTGGTACACCCCCCAGACCGTACCGAACAAACCCACAAACGGGGCGGTGGAACCGACCGAAGCCAGCAGCGTCAGGCCGTTTTCCAGCTTGGCGGTTTCTTCGTCCATGACTTTACGCATGATGCGCGAGACAAAGGCATCGGTAGAACCCTTCTCTTCCAGACGCATAGCGCCATATTTCACATGATGTTTTTGAGCGTGGATGGCGTGACTGGCCAAATGGCTGAACGGATCGCGGGCACCGTGAGTGGCGATTTCGTTTTCAACCTGCTCCAGGGAGCTGGCGGACCAGAACTCGCGCATGAAACCTTGCGAGCGACGCTTCAGACGGAAGGACAGTACGCCCTTGACGATGATCAGGTACCAACTGGCAACCGACATCAAGGCCAAGATCACGAACAAAGTCTTGCCAACCACATCACTTTGCTGGATAAAGTGCAGCACCCCGGTCGCTTCCTCAGCAGCAGCAACACTGGCGGCAGCCTGATCGGCAACAGGCCCTGCAACTTGTGCCAGGCTTACCCATACGCTTTGAAATAGTTCCTGCATCATTGATATATCCTAGTAAACAAAGTCGAAAGGAATATCGGCCATGGCACGATAGGCCACACCATTTTCCGTATACGGTTTGAAACGCGCTGTGCGTACCGCCTTCAATGCTGACTCATCCAGACGCTCATAGCCTGAAGAGCTTTGCACCTTGGCCTCCAGCACGGTTCCTTGGGTTGAAATCACTACACGAACCACCACGCGGCCCTGTTCACGACGGCGTTCCGACGCCCTTGGATACACAGGCACAGGACGGCGCCCCAAATAATCCACACGACCGATCAGCTTGGGTCGGTCCCCATCGGTAGAGCGGGCAGCGGTTTGGGAGGTGTTGTCCGTTGCCGGGCCTGCTTGAGCGGCCGGCGCTGCTGGTTGAGCAGGCTGCGGTGTTTCTGCCGGTGGGACCTCAGGCTTGGGCTGTGGCTTGGGCTTGGGTTTCGGCTTGGGTTTCGGTTTGGGCTTGGGCGGCTCGGGAATGGGTGGTTTTTCCACGATAGGCTCTGGCTCAGGCTCCGGCTCAACAACGGGTTCGGGCTCAGGCTCGGGATCGGGTTCCACCTCGGGTTCAGGTTCAGGCTCAGGCTCAGCCACCACCTCCTCAGGGGGGGCGCTGACCTGCTCTTGCTGAACCGGGGACTCCGACACTTCCACCAGGGTCACACCGACAACATCCATCGGGGCGGGCTCGCCCACAATCTTGGGGGTTTCCGTCCACAAGATGGTAGCCACGACACCCACGTGCAATCCCAGCGCTAATACCAACCCAGTTGCCTTCAAGGCCAGCATCGAGCGATTATTCTTTTGAGAAGCAATTCCGGTCATAATCCGTTCTACACATTCTGCAACCCGCATGGACCATGACGGGACCGGACAGGATGCCCAGTGAAGTATCGAATCTTAACAGAAACAGGAATGATTCTCAATACTGAATCTCTATAATATTTTCTGCAGACAACCCGCCTCACAAAAACCTTCCAGATACTAACGCAGACAGGCTGCCCTAAGGGCAGCCTGTTTGTGAATAATTTGCAAAAAATCAGGACAAACGCACTTCAGCCTCAGGCTCGATAGGAAAAGCGCTGAACTTGCGCGGCAAGGCCAAGGCCCGTTCACCAGGTCGCAAGCCCAGCTGCGACCAGCGCTGATGATCAAACTCAGCTTCCCAGGCTCGCTCCCCCTCGTTCAAGGCCAACTCAACCCGCACCGTCGCGCCCAGAGGAATAATGCGCTGCACGGCTACGACGATACCCTGACCATCCAATTGACGCTGCAAATCCAGATCGTGCGGACGTACATATCCGACAGCCTCGCCCTGCCCTGTAGCCTGACCATTCAAAGCCTGATTGGACTCGAATTGCCCCAACTGAGGATCAGCGACAAAGCGTCCGTGCTCGAACTGACCCGGCAAGCGATTCGCTGCCCCCAGAAACTCATACACAAAGGGACTGGCCGGATGGTTATAGACATCCTGCGGAGCACCTTCCTGCTCAACCCGACCTTTGTTCAACACCACGATACGGTCCGCCACTTCAATGGCCTCTTCCTGATCGTGCGTCACAAACAAGGTGCTGATATGCAGATCGTCATGCAAACGGCGCAACCAGGAGCGCAACTCTTTGCGCACCTTGGCATCCAAAGCACCAAAGGGCTCGTCCAGCAGCAAGACACCCGGCTCTACGGCCAAGGCACGTGCCAGAGCAATACGCTGTCGTTGGCCACCTGACAAGGCCGCTGGATAGCGATCGGCCAGCCAGTCCAGTTGCACCAGTTCCAATAGTTCATGCACACGCTGACGAATCTGGGCTTCGGGCAAACGCTGCTTACGCGGTTTGATACGCAGACCGAAGGCAACATTTTCAAACACCGTCATATGACGGAACAAGGCATAGTGCTGGAACACAAAACCCACCTGGCGATCACGCGTGCCCACGGCGGCTACATCCTTGCCGTTGATCAGCACCTGACCCGCATCCGCATGTTCCAGGCCAGCCACGATACGCAGCAAGGTTGTCTTGCCGCAGCCAGAAGGCCCCAGCAAGGCCACCAGCTCGCCCGCTGGAAAATCCAATGTCACATCACCCAGTGCGGTAAACGCACCAAACTGTTTAGATAGATGACGAACTTCGATACTCATAATGAACTCCGAATGCGATCATCCGTGATGACCGTCTTGAACCATTTTGCGCTCGGCCCACAATTTAAGCGCCAACGTCAGTAAAGCCAAGACTGCCAACACCGAAGCCGCCGCAAACGCGCCCACCGTGTGATAGTCGTTGTACTCAATCTCTACATGCAAAGGCAGCGTGTTGGTCTGGCCCCGTATATGGCCCGACAGCACCGACACCGCCCCAAATTCGCCCATGGCACGGGCATTGCATAGAATCACGCCATACAGCAGTCCCCACTTGATCTTGGGCAGCGTTACCCGCCAGAACATCTGTCTGCCATTGGCCCCCAGCACCCGCGCAGCCTGTTCTTCCTCACTGCCCTGCATTTGCATCAGTGGAATCAACTCACGCGCCACGAAGGGACAAGTGACAAACAAAGTCGCCAGGACCAAACCGGGCAAAGCAAAGACGATACGAATGTTGTTGGCATCCAGCCAGTCCCAAAACGGGCCCTGTCGACCAAAAATCAGCAAGAACATCAAACCGGCAATTACGGGCGATACCGAAAATGGCAAGTCGATCAAGGTGGTCAACAGGCTTTTGCCACGAAACTCAAAACGAGCAATGGCCCAAGACGCCGCCAAGCCAAATGCAATATTCAACGGCACCGCAATCACGGCAACCAGAACCGTCAGGCTGGCCGCATGCCAGGTATCGCTCTGGCTCAAGGCGGACAGATACGGCATGATGCCCCGGCTAAAGGCCGTCATGAACACCAGGATCAAAGGCAGCAGCAAGAACAGCACAAAAAACAGCAAGGCAATGCCAATCAGTATGGCTTTGACGGCCGGGCCTTCATCCTGTGCCGCCCGCAACCGTGCCGTCTGTACCGGCACCGCCTGCACAGCGGTGTCTATTGTCAGGCTGCTCATCGTGCGCCCTCCAAAGATAAAGGCGCTGCTACCTTTGCCGCTTTAGCACTGGCCTGACCTGAGTGACGCAACTGCAAATACCACTGCAAACGGTTGATCGCCAACAGAATGATGAAGGACAACACCATCATCAGGACAGCCAAGGCCGAAGCTCCCGCATAGTCAAACTGCTCCAGCTTGATCACGATAAGCAAAGGCGTAATTTCCGAGACCATAGGGACGTTACCAGCAATGAAAATCACCGAACCGTACTCACCCACCGCACGAGCAAAAGCCAGGGCCACGCCCGTCAAGCAGGCAGGCAAAATGGCGGGCAAAATGACCTTGGTGACCGTCTGGAAGCGATCCGCCCCCAAACACGCACTAACCTCTTCCTGTTCCTGCTCCAGTTCTTCAAGAACCGGCTGCACGGTACGCACAACAAAAGGCAGGCCAATAAACACCAGGGCGATCAGTACCCCCCAAGGGGTAAACGCAATCTGCCCTACATAAGGTTCAGCCCAGGAACCGATCCAGCCGGTAGGCGCATAAATAGCGGCCAGTGAAATACCGGCTACCGACGTGGGCAGGGCAAAGGGAAGATCAATCAAAGCATCCACGATGCGGCGTCCAGGAAAACGGTATCGCACCAGAACCCAAGCCAGAATCAAGCCGAACACACCATTGATCAACGCCGCCAACGCGGCCATGCCAAAGGTCAATTTCAAAGAAGCCAAGACACGCGCGGCACTAATGGTTTCCAAAAACGCCGACCAGCCCATAGAGGTGGTCTTGAGCACAACAGCAGACAAGGGAATCAGGACAATCAGGCTCAAATAGCTGATGGATAAACCCATCGTCAGCCCAAAGCCTGGTAAAGCCCGCTGCTTGCGCACAGCGGGCAAAAATCCCCACAGACGAGCCTGTAACATCGGACGGTCCTCGGTGATAGTAGGGTTATCTGCTCAAGTAGATGCTGTCGAACACGCCGCCATCCGCAAAGTGCTTGGCTTGCACCTGTGTCCAGCCACCCAGCTCATCATCCACCTTATACAACTTCAACGCCGGAAACTGATCGCGGTACTTAGCGGCCACCGACTCCAGGCGAGGACGGTAAAAATGACGTGCGGCGATTTCCTGCCCTTGCGGGCTATACAGATATTCCAGATAGGCTTGGGCCACTTTTTCTGTGCCATGCTTGGCGACATTAGTGTCAAGCAATGCCACAGGCGGCTCGGCCAGAATGCTGCTGGAAGGCACCACAATATCGAAGCGATCAGGCCCCAGATCCTTCACCGACAAGAGAGCCTCGTTTTCCCAGGCAATCAATACATCGCCAATGCCCCGCTCCACAAAAGTTGTGGTCGATCCACGCGCACCGGAATCCAGCACGCTGACGTTGCGATACAGTTTGGCCACAAAATCTCGGGCCTGCGCCTCGTCCCCATTACCTTGCTTTAAGGCATACAACCAGGCAGCCAGATAATTCCAGCGTGCCCCTGCCGAGGTTTTAGGATTAGGCGTCACCACCTTCACATCAGAGCGAATCAAATCGTTCCAGTCGTGAATCCCTTTGGGATTGCCCTTGCGCACCAGCAGAACAATCGTAGAGGTGTAAGGCGTACTGTTGTCCGGCAGGCGAGCTTGCCAGCCTTTGTCCAGTAAACCGGACTGGGCGATTTGATCGATATCGGAAGCAATACCCAGTGTCACCACATCAGCGGGCACACCATCAATAACGGTACGCGCTTGCTTGCTGGAGCCACCGTGGGAACTACGGATGACCACACTGTCACCTGTTTGTTCTTTGTAATGTGCCTGGAATGCCTTGTTGAATTCAGCGTACAGCTCACGCGTTGGGTCGTACGAAACATTCAGAATGCTGACCTCGGCCGCGACCGCCGTTGCAGCCGCTAACACCAAAGCGAGCAAAGCCCCTGCCCGAACGCCCTTCCACCTCTGTTGAATCCGCTTCATGTCCCATCCCCTAGAAACCATTTCCAAGCAATGAGAACGAGTCTAGCAAGGGTGTTACACCCGGCTAAATACCGATTCTTTGGTTAGATATAGCGGGGAGATGGAGGGGGCGGAAACGGCTGCCGGATCAAGACTGGTCTACGCTAGCCCGATCAAAGAAACGCTTGCAATTGCCCTGGTCGCGATAGAAGTTGGCTTCAATCAACTCGCCCTGCCCGGCACCGAAATTCACATCTTCGGTCGAGTTCAGACGACATAGAAACAAGGCACCGGGCCGCAAGCTGTTCCAGATTCTGCGCACAATGGTCCGGGTTTCATCCCATGGAAAGTAATGCAAGGACAGACTGGCCAGAACCAGCTCAAGATTATTCGCCGCTTCCGGCCAAGGGCCGCGCGTATCCCTGCACTCAATCTGCGCCTCGGGCGCACGCTGCTGCGCGATCGCCACGCACTCAGGCGAGAGATCAAAAGCCATCACCTTCACGCCTGCCCGGATCAAAGTCAGCGTGTCGTCACCAAAACCACAGCCTGTCTCCAGCACCGGCGAGGCGATTTCACGTTGAGCGATTAAAGGCAACCAGCGATCAAGCCAAGGGCCCGAACACATAAGCGCGTTTCTTGTACGACAAGGAAAAAATCAGGCGGCAGGAACACTAAGGTCACGGATCAGCAAAGTTAGAACAATCGCCGCCAACAGACACTCGCCGACATTGAACCAAAGGTGCCACGGCTTGGACTTGCCACTATCGCCCAATGCATAGCGTATCCCTCTGTAATTGATCCAGCCCAGGCTCACGACCAACAACGGCCACAGGATCCACAGCGGCGGGAAAAACAGAAGAAACATGAAGGCCAGCCAAGCCAGAATCAGAGTGGCAAGTGGAGACAGACAAGAGAGGAGTTTGCTCATGAAGACCCAAGGAGCGCATATCGACCAGCCTAGTGTCACCTGAAATAGTCGCTGCGCTCAAGAGCAGGCAAAAAGCAGCGACAAGTTTGGCAAGACTGCGAAATCATCTCGGCCCTACCTTGCCTTGGACCGGATAAGTAGAATTGAAAAAGCCGAACCCAATGTTTCAAAGGGCCCGGCTTTATTGATCAACGCAACGCTTGCCTAATCAGGCAAGCAGAGGATCAAATGATCTGGATCTGGGTAGCGCAAGGGCCTTTCTGGCCTACGCCTGCAACGAAAGAAACTCGTTGGTTCTCTTCAAGAGATTTAAACCCAGCACCCTGAATTTCACTGTGGTGTGCGAAGAGGTCTTTACCGCCACTTTCGGGCATGATAAAGCCGAAGCCTTTTTCGTTATTGAACCACTTCACGATACCAATTTCTGTTTTCAATGTATGTCCTAATTAATCAGGGGAAAAATGTCCCTGGACACACTATGGACGCTATTTGCAGATATAGATAGCGCCGTTACAAATTAAACCGACGCCACACCTGCGCGAACCATCAACGAAGCATATGAAGGGTGCTCGGCCTCATGACTTTGCGCCCCGCTATACGTCGATATCCCAGAGCACTGTGCCCATATCTGAATACCTATAGGTCACTTACTCGCAGGTAATGCAGGAATTGACGTTGGCCCCAGCTACGTCTCTCGCATGCTCTCCCCTGGAAGAAAAACAGGTCAAAAGCGCATTGGTGAGGAGCGTGTCGAACGACTGAATGCCGCCTTCCCTGGCTGGTTTGCCGCTGAATCTGGGGAGCTGACAACTGCAATCAGTTGCGCACCGCCCCCAGCATACCTATGGCCGGAATTCCTCCCCCCACCACCTCTAAGGGCCGTGGCCGGGAAGCCGGCGTCCCCGTGCAACTCATTCAACACGCAAATGTGCTTGAGCAGTGGGTGCGTGAAAAAGTGGGTAGTGTGAACCCGTACCGCATCAGGGGACTGACTGATAGCCGCAACAATATGTCTCCCACCATCAATGACGGGATTTTTTTTGTCGATGTGGAGTGCCAGAGTGTTTAAGCTGGCGGAGTCTACGTGCTTGATGTCGCGGGTCGGTTAAATAGCCGCCTGATGCTTAACCCGGCACGCAACCATTTAGACTAGAGAGCCCCATACTTGCACCAGCCCATAAACCAAACAGATCGCTGAGCTGATCATGATAAACCGGCGGCTTCGACCGGTACCCGCCAGGGCCAACGGCCCAAGCAAACCGCGCAACAAGTAGATCGAGGTAATGCCGATCAAAGCCGGTCGCACCAAGGGAAGGCGCTCGATCACGCCAGCAGCGGACAGCGCGTAGGCCGCCCATACCGCAAGCACTAAGGCGATCCCTGCTGTAAACACCGCAGGAAACCAGCGGCCAGCCTGAGCCGCACGCACAAAGCGATCGCCTGCGCCAAACAGTTGATACCAGGAAGGCCCAACAATGATCACCCCAACATGCAGCAGGGCAGCTATAAGACTGAGCCCAGCGCCGATCACAAGCATTAAGTTATATTCGTTTGCCATTTCATCCTGACTTATTGCGGGCCTCCGCCAACTGGAGGGGGGTTGCGTAATTTAGCATGCCAACCACTTCACCGTCGCATGACAATGCACTCCAAAGCTGGCGGATACGGCAGATCAGTCCTTGTTCGCGGAAGTCGGCCCTCTTGAATGATCGCCAATTTCCTTTCGTACTCACCGCGCTAAGCCTACGGTCCCGCCCCATATCAACACGTCCGCCACCCGACAGCGCAGCATCCAACTTGATGTGCGTACCCATCCGGTAACGAGACGCTGTGAATGATCAGGAAACTGGACGTAGCCTTTTCTCACTCCCCAGTCGGTGCAACGAGCCCCTACGCGGGCACTCATGGTAGCTGGCGCAGCAGCCCCACCCTTTTTATTTCTGATGATCCAATTATCTACCCAGCCGACAGTAATCCTGGCCAACGGCCAATCCTCATGCATGCGCACAATCGTGCGCTGTGCTGCGACATTCTTCGGGAATGGATGGGCTTCCGGTTGGCACTCTCTGTCCAAGGCGTTAATCGTCAGGATGCGGCCGTCTGGCTGATGCGCTGAAGAAATGATGCCCCAATCCCGTAAAGGACATCAAACCGCTGGGCATACTCATCGCCCCTTGCTCAGAGACGAAGGTCATATGGACAGGTTTTTCCAGTAACCCGGCTTTTTTGAATACGTATTCCCAGGTGCCGTTTGTGCGGATCTGTTTACAAGCCATTACATTTTCCCAGCACACCATCCAAGCTTAAACAGGCTTCAATGCAGGGCGTAGTTGAGTGGGTAGCAAGCCAATCCTGGTTGGTTGAGGCTATCCAAAAAGCGGGCTAAACAGGCACAAAAAAAGCACTTAGTTTTACCTAAGTGCTTGATTCGACTAGCAAAAGAAATGGTGGGTGCTGAGGGGTTCGAACCCCCGACCTACGCCTTGTAAGGGCGCCGCTCTACCAGCTGAGCTAAGCACCCATTTCTGTGATGCCGTTCTTCTTGTGAAGAAAAAGAATTATAGGATCAAAGATTTTTTTTTGCAAGTCTTTTGCGCCAATTAATTTAAAAATTAATTCAGGGCGTCTTTCAGAGCCTTACCGGGACGGAACTTAGGCACGTTTGCGCCTTCGATCTCGATGGTTTCGCCGGTACGTGGGTTACGACCCGAACGGGCAGCGCGTTCCGACACAGCGAAGGTGCCAAAACCAACCAGAGTAACCGTATCTTTTTCTTTCAGCGTGGTGGTCACGGCATCGATAAACGCATCCAGCGCACGACCAGCGTCAGCTTTGGACAGATCGGCTTTGGTGGAAATGAATTCGATAAGCTCGGTTTTATTCATTGAGAAAATACCCCTGAAAATTATTTTACGGGCCCCCAGCGGGAACCAGTGTGTGGCGGTCAGACTTAATAGTGACAAACGAAAGGGCAGCTAAGCACTGCCGTCTGCCATTGCTACCGGGCGCATAAGCACCCCGGTTGGCTACCGCGTATTAAGCCTTCGTTTAATACCCGTGTCAAGCAAAAAACCTCTGTAACCCGCATCATTGCTCACTGTTGATACAAGTTGCAGGACTTTCCCTAATTTGTGCCGCGAAACTTAACAGGCCGTCGCAAATATGTTATTTGAACTTTTAAAACTTCAAAATTAGCCGACTGATACTGTGATTTTGAATGTTTTTCAACTGCTTATGCGCCCCTCTCTGCAGCCGCAAAAACCACTCTCAGCCTAATTTCCCTTACGAGAGCCGGACTTAACAACAGATAACACCTTATCTGAGTGACAGGAGCAAGGCTCTGCACCCTTCTCTTGAGCACCAACCGTGCCCATATCAGAGCGGTCTGCTCTCCTACAATTTTCTGCATTGTTTGACTGTATTTCGGTACTTGCTACCGTCAAGGAGCGCAACGATGCACGGCAAGGTTTATTTGGTTGGGGCGGGGCCTGGCGACCCTGAACTTCTCACACTACGCGCTTTATACCTGCTGCAACATGCAGATGCTGTGGTCTATGACCGCTTGGTCAGCCGCGCCATCATGAGCTGCATCAACCCTGAAGCCACCCTGCACGATGTTGGCAAGGTGGCCGCGTGCAAACCCAGCATGCAGGACGACATCAACGACATCCTCTTATCACTGAGCAGAACGCATCAGCGCGTTATCCGCCTAAAAGGCGGTGATCCCTTTATTTTTGGGCGCGGCGGCGAGGAGCAGCTTTATCTGCAACAACACGGCGTCCGGGCCGAGGTTGTGCCTGGAATTACTGCCGCAACGGGCTGTGCGGCTTCTTTAGGCATTCCCTTGACTCATCGCGGGCTGGCCAGCAGTGTGCGCTTTATCACCGGACATTTGCGGGACAACCAAGGCCTGGAACTGAACTGGGCCTCCCTATCCGACCCCACCTGTACGCTGGTGTTTTACATGGCCATGGCCAATTGCCGTCATATCGCCCAGGCCTTGATCCAACATGGACGCAGCCCACATACGCCCATCGCCCTGGCACAGGACGCCACACTTAAAAGCCAGCGATGGGGCTTGGGTACATTGCAGACACTTCCACAGCTAGCACAGACATTTAGCCCTCCCGCCTTGCTGATCATTGGGCAAGTTGTACAGCTACACCCGGACTACCCGCAGCCCACATCAAACACGCAAGACGCACTCACACCCGAATCATCCTGGGCACTGATGTGAGTGGTTTGCACTTCTCTTTAAAACGCTGCGGCAGACGGACTCTGGCCCGGATTGGGTTGCCTGTATTGCTCACCCTTGTTGACCCGCAACAAGCCACTGCAAATGACGTTACGTTGACTTCAGAGCAGCGCCTCTCTTTACAAACACTACTTCATCAAGAGTGCGGTTCCTGTCATGGCTTGTTCTTGAAAGGAGGTCTAGGCCCAGCTTTGACGGCAGATGCCTTGCAAGGCCAAAGCCCAGAACAAATCGCCTTGACCATCATGCAAGGTCGCCCCGGCACCGCCATGCCTGCCTGGAACCGCTTTTTGCAGCCAGCGGAAAGTTTATGGCTGGCGAACTTTCTTCTCCAGAACTCGGATACAGCACCATGAAAGCACTCATGACTCTTAGCCTGCTTGTCGTGTTAAGCGGCTGTGCCAACTCACTACGCGGCACTAACGACCTGGGGCTGATCGTCGAGCGCGCCACAGGCAGCGTAGCCCTTGTTGAGACCAGTCACCGCAGTCGCTTGGCGCGTATTGAGGGCTTGGGTGACCTCTCCCACGCCCATATCACTTATTCGCGCGACGGACGGTATGGCTATATATTCGGACGTGATGGCGGGCTGAGCAAAGTGGACCTGATCAAACAAGTTGTAGTCCGCCGCATTATTCAGTCCGGCAATGCCATAGGTGGGGCGATCTCCCAGGACGGCAAGCTGATTGTGGTACAGAACTACGAACCCGGCGGTATCAAGGTTTTTGACGCAAAGACCCTGGAATTGGTCAGTGAAGTTCCGTCCTACTACGCCCCCGACAAACGCGCCAAGGTGGTTGGACTGGCTGACCTACCGAATCAGCAATTCGCCTATTCCTTGTTCGAGGCCGGTGAAATCTGGCTCACCGACTTATCCGACCCGCTGCGCCCCACAACACGGCGTTTTGCGGCAGGCAGCCAACCTTACGATGCCATGGTCACCCCAGACGGACGCTACTACATTGCCGGCCTGTTTGGCGAAGACGCTTTGGCCATGCTGGATTTATGGAAGCCTGAAAATGGAGTCCGAAAAATCTTGCCAGGCTATGGCAAAGGCGAAACCGCCCTGCCCGTCTACAAGATGCCGCATCTGCGTGGCTGGTCCCAAGCGGGTCAGGACTTGTTTTTGCCTGCCATTGGACGCCATGAAGTACTAGTGGCCAGCACCTTGGATTGGCAAGAAAAAACTCGCATCCCTGTTCAGGGCCAACCCGTTTTCGTCATGGCTCAGCCCGATGGCCGGCAAGTCTGGGTGAACTTTGCTTTCCCAGACAACGACAAGGTACAGGTCATTGATGTTGCCACTTTAGAAGTGATTCGGACCTTGGAAGCAGGCAAAGCGGTTCTCCACATGGAGTTCACCCCACGCGGCGAGGCTGTCTGGATTTCAGCACGAGACGATAATCGAGTCAGCGTATACGACACCCGCAGTTTCAAGCGATTGGACAGCCTGGAGATTCAGCAACCCAGCGGGGTGTTTTTTACGCATCGGAGTGGTCGCATTGGTTTCTGATCTTTCCCCTTCTGCCTTTCAACTATTGAATGCCTGGCAACACGGCTTCCCCCTGGAGTCCCGTCCGTTCCGTAAGCTGGGGCTGCTATTGGGACTAAGCGAGCAAGCCGTGATGGACTATCTCCAAGGCTGGCGCAGCGATGGCATCATCAGCCGTATCGGGCCGGTACTGAACCCCGCCTGCATGAGCAGCACCTTGGTGGGCATGCCTATCCCAGCCAAGGATCTGGACAGGATTGCGAACTGGATCAGCACCCTGCCCGCTGTGAACCACAACTACGCACGCGAACACGCGGTCAATCTATGGTTTGTGCTGACCTGTGCGAATGAGCAAGAACGGCAGGCAACCCTGGACCACATCGCCCAATACACCGGTTTGTTGCCCTTGTCCTTGCCCATGCTCCGGGCCTATCACATTGACCTGGGGTTTAGCCTGACTACTCATGTCAAAATTGCCAGCCCCTTGGCACCAAGCCATAGTCTGCCTGCATTAGGCAGCGCCGAACGCAAACTCCTGGAGCGCTCCTTGCAAGGCTTGGAGATACAAGCCGAACCTTTCAAACCTTGGGCAGAGCATGCCCAAATGAGTGAGAAACAAGTTCTGCAACACCTGCGCAGCTTTCTGGAACAAGGTGTTTTCAGACGGTTTGGTCTGGTTTTACGCCATCGCACGCTGGGCTATAGCGCCAATGCCATGTGTGTCTGGACGGTAGACAACCATCGTATCGACGCCTTGGGTGAGGAACTGGCCAGGCAAAACGGCATCACGCTTTGTTACCAACGACAGCCCCACCCGCCACATTGGAATCACAACCTGTTTTGCATGATTCACGGCAAAGATCGCCAGCACGTACTGGCTCACCATGCGGAACTGAATAGCCGTTTAGGCTTGGGACAGTTCCCACAGGACGTGCTGTTTTCCACTCGCTGTTTCAAACAACGCGGAGCCCTGCTTGGCCCGGCCTATCATGACTGACACTCACACGACGCCACTGCATGCGCCGGTCGAGTTAGACGACACCGACCGCCACATTCTCAATCGCTTGCAAGAGGGTTTCCCCATCTGCTCCCGCCCCTTTGCACGACTGGCTCCTGATCTTTCTTTAAGCGAATCCGACCTGATTGCGCGTGTCCAGTGCCTGCGTCAATCCGGAGTCCTGACCCGCTTTGGCCCCCTCTTCCAAATTGAAGCCTTAGGCGGCGCTTACTGTCTGGTCGCCATGTCTGTACCGGAAAAACGGTGGGACAGCGTTGTCAAAACCGTGAACCGCCATCCCGAAGTCGCCCACAACTACCGACGCGCTCACGCCTTAAATATGTGGTTTGTACTGGCCACGGCAAGCGCACAAGACCTTGAGGCTTGCCTGACCACAATCGAAACCGAAACCGGCTTACCTGTCTTCGCTTTTCCAAAAGAACAGGAATACGCACTTAGCCTGAAACTGGAGCTTTGACATGGAGCATTTGAACCCTGCCTATACCGCACTGATACATGCTTCGCAGCAGGGGCTGGCTATAGAGCCGCAGCCTTACCTAAGGCTGGCGCAGGCGCTAGGCGTCTCCGAAGCCTATGTCATGAAGCAGTTTCAAACCATGTTGGACCAAGGTTTGATAAGACGGATTGCAGCCATCCCGAATCACTACGCCCTGGGCTATGTAGCCAATGGCATGTGCGTCTGGAATATTGCAGACGAGCGCCTGGACACCGTGGGTACATGGTTAGGTTCACAAGCTGGAGTCAGCCATTGTTATCGTCGCCCGCGTCGTCTGCCTGCGTGGCCATACAACCTGTTTGCCATGCTGCATGGCAAGGACCATGACACGGTCCGTGCCCAAGCAAAGAACATCAGCATGCACATCACGCAGCACTTTCCGGGTGTCTTGCACGATCACGACATTTTGTTTTCCACGGCCATTCTTAAAAAGACCGGCCTGCGTCTGCGGAGGCCTTGAGCATGTTCCGGATATCCCGTTTTATCGCTGCCCTGCACTCTCCTGTTGCCGCCACGCGTGCCAGCAAAGCCCCTGTGGTGATCTGGAATCTGATACGTCGTTGCAATCTCCATTGCAGCCACTGTTACTCTGCCTCCACCAACAAGGATTTTCCCGGCGAACTGAGCTACGAGCAGGCCTGCTCTGTCATGGACGATCTACATCAGTTCGGTGTGCGCGCCCTGATTCTGTCCGGCGGTGAACCCTTGCTGCGCAGAGACATTTACGACTTGGGTCGACGCGCAAAAACACTGGGTATGTACGTAGGGCTATCGTCCAATGGCACCCTGATTACTGAACAGAATATCGACCAGATTGCCGACTGCGGCTTTGACTATGTCGGCATATCCCTGGATGGTTTGCAGGCCAGGCATGACCGGATTCGTGGTGAAAACGGAGCCTACGCTGCTTCCTTGCATGGTTTACGGCTGTGTCGCGAAAAACACTTGAAAGTGGGCCTGCGCTTTACTCTGACCCAGGAAAATGCGGCTGACCTCAATGGCCTGCTGGCAGTGATGGGCCAGGAGCAAATCGACCGCTTTTATCTCTCTCATCTAAATTACGCGGGCCGAGGTCTTAGCAATCGCGCTTTGGCCAGCCATCACGCCGTCACCCGGCGGGCCATGGAACAACTTTTCACGACCTGCATGACGTATCAGAAAGCCGGAAAACCCAAGGAATTTACCTCAGGGAACAATGATGCCGATGGCGTTTTCTTCCTGCACTGGGTACGACGCCACTACCCAGATCAGGCTAAAAAAATTCTGACCATGTTGCGTCAATGGGGTGGAAACTCCTCCGGCCAAGGAATTGCGAACATTGATAACCGTGGCAATGTACACCCGGACACCATGTGGTGGCACTACAGCTTAGGCAATGTGCTTAAACAGCCTTTCTCAGAGATTTGGTCCAACAATCAAGATCCTTTGTTAGCGGGACTGCGCCAACGGCCAAGGCCTGTACAGGGACGCTGTGCGAGATGCGCCTACCTGGATATTTGCAATGGTAATACGCGCACCAGGGCAGAAAAAAGTACGGGCAATGTATGGGCAGAAGATCCGGGTTGCTATCTCAATAACCGGGAAATTACTGCCTGAGCCTGCCCAATCAAGAAGCCAGTCAAAGCCCTTTTCGCTGTACCCCAATCCCGAATCCCCTTCCCTGCCCGGCCACGAAACCATGCAAAGCAACTGTCCAGAACAGTAAAGCAGCACTGAGAGGCGAATACAGTCTCCAGACATAGCCAAGTTCGGATAAAAGTCTGGACAGAGACGGACCCGAACCCCGGATTTCCTGCATACTCTGTACCGGTACAAATACAAACACCGATGATGCTGCCGGTGCCAGTGCTGGTGCAGATGCCAATGCTGGTGCTGAAGCGGATGTGGATGTGGATGTGGATGCTGGCAAAGTTCATCATTTCCAGGCCCATAAGCCTGCACAAACAAGAGACAAAAAAAGTGAGGCAAGAATTCTTGCCTCACTCAAGCAGCTCCATATAACGTAGCAAGCACACACCACCTAGCTCTTCATCACTCCAACACTTCTAAGCCAGTTCACAGCTCAGGCCTTGCTGCTTTAACAGCTCAAGCAAAGGTTGCACATCCCACGAAGACTTCCAGGCAATGACGATGCGCTCTCCTGGCGCCCATGAACGGCATAGCGGTGTCCAGAACGCCTGATTCAACAGGGTATCTTGCAAGACCACACCGGCCTGATCCAAGGCCATCAAACGGGCATCACGGCGTGCTTTTTCCAGAATCGCGGGCAGGATCAGAGGCAGGTACAAGACCCAGTCCGCCTGATTCAATTTTCGCAGAGCGCGCAGCGTCAACAAGTCCACGGCCTCCAAATCCGCGATAGGCAAAATGGTGACCTGAACATGCTGCTGGGGGGTCTGCTTCTGCAAGGCGTCATCAAAAGCTGCCAATGCTTCGGTGGACTTTCCTTGTGCCAGGAGGTCAGGAATATGGCCATCAAGCACGTAGTCAAAAAAATGACGGCGAGTATGCACCTCGGGAAAAGCTTGCTTGATATCAGCTCGACGACGAGCCAGCAGACCGGCCAAGTCCCCTACGGATTCAGGCAACTCGCTTTCTATCCACTCCCGAACCCGCCGCGCCAGCACAGGTGCAGACCCTGCCGAGGAAACCGCAATCATTAAAGGCGAACGGTCGATCATGGCAGGAACCTGCACGGTGGACAGTTGCCCGTCATCAACCACATTACAGGGCAGATGCAAGGCATCGGCCGCCTGAGCCACGATACGATTTATTTCTCGTCGTCCGGTGGCCGCGATAACCAGCCAGGCCTCGCGAATATGCTCGGCGACAAAAGCAGTGAACAAGCTGCTTAGCGCCCCTGCTTGCGCGCTGGCCCGTAACCAGGGAGTCTGTTCCGGTGCAACCACCGTCACCCGCGCTCCTGCGCGTAACAAGAGCCGAACTTTACGTTCGGCAACCGAGCCGCCACCTACAACAACAACGGCTTTGCCAGTCAGATTGAAGAACAAGGGAAACACATTCATTGCAGGACATCCTTAAGGCGCCAGTAAAAACTGGCGCCCAGTTCACACTTACTTCAAGCTGGCAAAGTAGGCAGCCAGTTCATTCACCATTTCCGGGCTGAGCGGTTCAGCCATCGGGCTCATGATGGGATCGTTACGCTCTCGGGATTTGAACTGCTGCAACTGCTTGACCAGATACTCCACCTTCTGCCCCGCCAAGTTGGGGTACATGCCTTCCGTACTGACACCTTCCAAACCATGACAAGAGGCACATAAAGGCAACATGGATGACGCCTGGGCCGACAGTTGTGACTGCCCATGCGAACCTTGTAAACCGGCGGGTTTATCCGCCGCCAACGCTGTACCTGAGCCTAAAAGACCAACCAGAGCCACACCCATAAAAAGCTGTTTCATGACATTCCTTTGCTTAGAATTTTTGGGTTTCAGGCTGACCGATGGTGAGCCAGCGAGTGCGAGCGCGAGAGAAAATACCCGATGGGCTTTCCATCTTGTGCTCGGCTACCAGCTCCAGGCTACGGCTGTCGTAGATTTTCAGACGGTCCCCCCAGTAACCCGAGCTGACGTACAAGTAATCTCCTGTGCGGTTGTAGTTAGGGAAGAAGGCATGGCCGCCCACATCCAGGGTTTTCGCCACCGACAAGGTGTTTTTGTCGATTAACTGAATCCAGGAAGCGCGCTTGTCCTTGTCAATAATGTCCACCGCCACATACGGTGCATTGGGATGTGCGGCAGGCGATTCGGTGGCCCCGGCTACCGGGATTTGTTTCACCACGGAAAAGTCCTTGGTATCCCAGGCCGTAACAACCGAACCCAGCTTGCAGCTGCCCATATTGGTACCGAAAGCCAGCATGCGACCATTCACTTCGGTAACCGCCCCCGAGCCTGCATGCGGTTGGCAGCCAGCTGGAATATCACGCACCACCTTGTCGTCCTTCAAGTCGATCGCCACATATTTGTTGTCATCGTAGGAAGCCACCATGGAGTAGCGACCATCAGGCGTCAGGAAAGTGTCATGCAACATGCGGCCCACCTTGGCCAGTTTGGTGACCGGCATGTCTGGCTTGTCCGGATCAATAATCCAGATCTGCCCGGCTTGGCGCAGCGTCAGTGCAAACTTGTTATTGATGCGGCTGCCAATGATGGGACCGCCGGCGGATTTGATGAAATTGCCATCCGGGTCCTCGCCCTCCAGAGCAAGATACTTCACCGGCTCCAGTGTGTCGGCTTTCAGGATGACCATGCTATTGGGCACAAAAGAACTCAGTGCCAACCACTTACCATCTTTGGACAATGCAATACCGGTCCCCGTCAGGCCCACTTTGGCCTGCCGCACAATCTGCAAGGTGTACAGGTCAATTTTGTAGACGTGACCATCATCGCTTTTCAGGTAACCCCAACGCTCATGGCTGGGACTGAACTCCATGATATGTGGCGCACCAACCGTGGCAATTTCACCCACCTTCTGATTGTTCTTGCCATTGATGAAAACGGCGCGTGCCTGATTAGAACCATCCCCCCGACCGTAGCGTCCCCGGGCCATGATGACCATCAAGTCGTAGACGGAGTCGATCTCGTAATTGGGCTTGCTGGGCAAGGTGGATTCGTCCACCAGTACTTTCACGCTGGCACGAATTTGATCCATGTCCCAACTGCGTTCCACCACGGGCTCGTTCTTGATCATCTTGGCCAGGGCACGAATATCCTCGTCGGGTAAACGTCCGACAAAAGGCGGCATCAAGGTATCCGGGATTCCAGTCATGATGGTGCCGCGCAAGGCAATCTCGCTTTGAACCAGGCGATCACTGTGCAAGCCCGGAGCAATATACCCTCCCCGGTCGGCTGCGTGACACACCGCACAGTTTTGCTGAAACAAGTTGTCTACCCGCACTTGCTCTTGCGTCGGTGCCGCCAGAGCCGCACTGACGCTGGTAGACAGGAAGGCCAGGGTCATCATTTTTCTATACATTCCATTACCTCCAACAATTGCCTTGCTAAAGGGCAAGACCATAACAACTATAACGATTGTTATTTTTTACTGAGAAGGTATGGATACAGATTACATAATGGGAATGGTTTTTTTATATCGTAATTACAATAAATTAAACACTCTTACTGAGATAAAAATATCCATGACAAGAGGCCAGTTGGCAGATCAAGAAGTCGGATAAATTTATCACGAACGAATCGTCACTTTGAGCTAACTCAAGTTAAAACTAGAGGCTGCTGCCTATAGTGGCCCGGCTTGGCTCGCCCTTGATGGTTTTGATTATTTTTCCAGTCCCGCCATGTTTTCTTTACCGATTACGCTCTCTCATACCCATAGCCCACCGTACAAGCGACAAATTGCACGTCAAATTGAAACCCTGATCTGTTCGGGACGTTTGCAGGAAGGCAATCGCCTGCCCTCAATCAACCGTATGGCTTCTTTGCTGCAGGTTTCTAAAAACACGATCATGGGTGCCTATGATTTGCTAATCGACTCCAACCTGATTCATAGCGAACCCAGCCGGGGCTTTTTTGTCGCCACGCCCACCCGCAACGGGCGCAGTCGACTGGTGCCGGATTTTGTCATGGAGACGGCCCACTGTTCACGCAACCTGCGTACCAGCACGGCCCTGGCCAGCGGTGTTCATGTGCCC
Organism: Alcaligenes sp.; assembly: GCF_050255915.1. Taxonomy (NCBI): domain Bacteria; kingdom Pseudomonadati; phylum Pseudomonadota; class Betaproteobacteria; order Burkholderiales; family Alcaligenaceae; genus Alcaligenes; species Alcaligenes sp. The sequence goes on along the minus strand of NZ_JBFWIQ010000004.1, from coordinate 302,711 downwards.
GCCGCCAGTGTGCCGGTTCGTTTTGATTTCAAGATTGGGCGCCCCTCGCTTCATGCCTTTCCGCTGCGCCAGTTCATTTATCTATCCAATCAACTATTGCGTTATGCAGGCACTGGTATGACGGACTATCCACCGCCTGAAGGTTTATGGGGTTTGCGGCTGCAAATTGCAGATTATCTGGCCGCCAGCAAAGGCATTTTGGCTGACCCGGACCACATCCTCATTACGGCAGGGACGCAGGAGTCCTTGAGCCTGATTGCGGCCCACTTTCTGGACGAAAACAGCTGTGCGGTGCACGAATCGCCTGGCTATAACGGCTTCAGGCATCTACTGGCACGCCATCGTACTCAGGGCATTCCCGTGCCTGTAGATCAACACGGCTTATGCACCGATCAATTGCCCAACAGGGCGGTCCAACTAGCCTTTGTCACGCCCTCCCATCAATACCCCTTGGGGCACACGCTGACAGTGCCGCGCAGGCAGGAGCTGCTGGCTTGGGCCAGCTCCAGCGGTGCTTTGATTATTGAGGACGACTACGACGGAGACTTCTGTTATGGCCCGGCCCTACCTGCGCCGCTCAAGGCCATGAGCCCCGGACAGGTGATTTACCTGGGTTCGTTCTCGAAAACATTGGGGCCTGGTTTGCGCTTGGGCTATATGGTCTGTCCACCCCATTTGAGCCAGGACTTTATTGCTCGCAAGGCCTTGCTCAACAATGGATCGCCCTGGTTAACACAAGCTATTCTGGCACGTTTTTTTGATGAGTATGACTATCCTCGGCACCTGCAGTATTTGCGTCGCCGTTACCTGGAGCAACGCAATACCCTGCTGCAGGGACTAAAAAAAGCATGGGGAAATACCGGAGTGGTCAGCGGACACAATGCTGGCATGCATCTGGCTTTCCGACTGCCTTCACAAGGCCCGGATGCCCATCACGTTGCTGCGGCAGCGCTTCGCTATGGCATACGCCTATACCCTTTGGCACAGGCCGCCAGCCAGGAAGCGGACGGCAGCGACCCACGCCATCTGCTATTTGGCTACGCGAATCTGGAGTGCAGCGAGTTACAACAAGCGATGCAGCATCTAGCCCTGATACAAGCCAGGCTGAACCATGGCTAGCTGTGCAAAGAACTTAAGACTGGGCCAGTGCCTGATCAAAGTCGGACGTCAGATCAATGATCTCTTCGATACCCACAGAGATACGCAACTGATTGTCGGAAATACCCATCAGGGCACGCTGCTCGGGCCCCATCTCGTAGTAGATGGTATGGGCAACGGGCAGCACCAGACTGCGGTTGTCACCCAGGTGCGTAGCCAGAACAAAGACTTTCAGACGATTCAGGAAGTCGAAAATTTCGATGCCCTCTTCCAGCACGACACTCATCAGGCCGCCGAAGCGATTGCCGAACAACTGAGCCGTACGCTCGTGTTGGGGGTGATCCTCCAGACCCGGATACTGCACGTGCTTCACCTTGGGGTGAGCCTTCAAATGGCGCGCCAAAGCCAGCGCATTGGAACAGATGCGCTCCATACGCAACGGTAAGGTTTCCGAGCCTACAGCCAAACGGTGGGCCACATCGGACGACAAGGTGCCGCCCATATCGCGCAAGCCCTTCTTACGAATCTGTACCAGGCCCCAGTTCTGCGTATTGCCATTGCGGTATACCTGGGCAATATTAGGATAGGTCGTCCAGTCAAACAGACCTGTATCTGTCACCATGCCACCCAGAGCATTACCGTGGCCACCAATGTGCTTGGACAGCGAGTTGACCACCAAAGAGGCTTTGAACTCGCGGCCGGGCGACAGGTAAGGCGAGGACAAAGTGGCATCGACCACATACAACAAGCCCTCGTCCTGACACCATTGCCCCACCCCTTTCAAATCAGCCACCTGTGTGCCCGGATTGGCAATGGTTTCAAGAAACACCATGCGAGTATTGGGCTGACGCGCGGCTTGCACCTGGGCCACATCGGTTGCGTCTACCAGCGTGGTTTGAACACCCAGGTCGCGCAAGGTGCCCAACAGACTATTGGTGTTACCGAACAGATATTTGCTGGCAATCAGGTGATCACCCTGGCGCAGCAAGGTAAACAGGGTCGCGGTCAACGCGGCCATACCGGTTGCAAAGCTGACGCTGCCCACCCCTTTTTCCATACGCGTAATCTTGGCTTCCAGCGCCGCCGTGGTGGGTGTGCCCTGACGAGAATAGGTAAAGCCGGATTTGCCCTGAAAGACTGCGGCCAGCTCACGCGCATCCTGAAAACCGAACTCGGTCGATGGGTGCAATGGCTGATGAATAGCGCCATACTGCGTACCCAAACGACGGTCAGAGTGCAAGGTAGAGGTAATAAAGCCGTTTTCTTCCATGATCGTTTCAAAGCCCATAATGCGTGTACACACCGTCAGCACCGATTGGGTTTTGCCCGGCTGACGGCCAATTACTTATTATCTGGTGAAGCGGCGAATGAAGCCCGCCGTTTTTTATACAAATAAGTAATTAAGTAAGTAACAAGACTTAAAAGAAATTAGGCCTGGCTACGTTGACGCAAGGTTTCGTACAGACAAACCGCACTGGCGACACTGACGTTCAAGCTTTCTACCGCGCCCATCATGGGAATGGAAACCAGCTCGTCGCAGGTTTCACGGGTGAGACGGCGCATGCCCTCGCCCTCGGCGCCCATCACCCAGGCCATGGGGCGGCGGGCATCCACCTGGTGGAATGTGTGGGTGGCTTGATCACTGGTACCGACTAGCCAGACATCGCGCTCACGCAGCATGCGCATGGTACGGGCCAAGTTCGTCACCGTAATGTAAGGGGTCGATTCGGCCGCACCGCAAGCCACGCGCGAGACCGTCGCGTTCAGACCCACGGCACGATCACGAGGCGCAATCACGGCATGCGCGCCGGCTGCGTTGGCACTACGCAGGCAGGCACCCAGGTTATGAGGGTCTGTGACCCCGTCCAGAATCAGCAAAAAAGGAACCTGACCGGCCTCTTCCAGATCATCCAGCAATTCGTTGACATCAACGGCCAGCTCTTGCTCCAGAGCCAATGCCACCACACCCTGGTGACGTGTGCCTTTGGCCAGACCATCCAGACGCTCGACCGGCACGGCCATGACTTTCAAGCCTGCCTGCTCTACCTGTTCGATAAAGGCCAGCATCCGTTTGTCGCGCCGGGTCTGATCCACATAGACCTCGCGCACCGAAGCGGCGCTGAAACGAACTCGGGCAATAACGGCATGGAAACCGGCCAAAACCTGCTGAGGCATAACAATCCTTGGGGGAAATAAGAGCAAATAAAGAAAGCCGGGCAAAAAGCCCGGCTTGGCATTGTACGCCTATCGGCGTCGCCCTCTAGGGCTGCGCGTGGATTTGGCGGACTTGGCTGCCTTCTCCGTACTGCGTTTTTCATCCCGCTCGGCCTGCTTTTGAGAAGCTCGTCGCTGGGAGGCCGTGGTGCCCTTCAAGGCCAGCGGCTTGGTTGAAGCCGCTTTCTTGATGGGCCGCTCGGACGGATCAGACCCTTCGGCCGCCGCCTTCACCGCTTTGTAGCCCACGCCTTTAACCAGACGGAACTCAATACGGCGCGCCTCCAGATCAACACGGGCGACCTGCACTTGTACCGCATCGGTCAGACGATAGCGCAGACCAGTGCGCTCACCACGCAACTCGTTCGAGGTTTCGTTGTACTGGAAGTAATCTGCGCCCAGCTCCGAGACGTGAACCAGGCCCTCCACATACAAGGTATCCAACGTCACAAACAAACCAAAGCTGGTTACACCACTGATCTTGCCAGAGTATTCCTCGCCCACGTGCTCTTTGACAAACCAGCACTTGAGCCAGGCTTCCACATCTTTAGAGGCCTCATCAGCACGACGTTCGCGCGCCGACAACAAGGCACCCAGTTTTTCCCAGCGTGCAAAATCGCGCTTGCTGGCTGGCAAGGCGGCATCGCCCGGTTCTTCGGCAATCGCCGGAATGTAGCGCTGGCCTTTCAAAATACCCTTGATGACGCGGTGCACCAGCAAGTCCGGGTAACGGCGAATGGGCGAAGTGAAGTGAGCGTATTGTGAATAAGCCAGACCAAAGTGACCCGTTTTCTCCGGGCTGTAAATAGCCTGCTGCATGGAACGCAAGCACATGGTCTGAATAATGGCGAAGTCGGAACGACCACGAGCGGCGGCCACCACTTTGGCGTAATCGGCAGAAGTCGGTTCGTCGCCCCCTTCCAGGGTCAGACCCAAGCTACGTAAATATTCGCGCAAGGCTTCCAGCTTGGGTGGCGTTGGGCCCTCATGCACACGGTACAAACCATTGCGACGGCTACGAGCAATGAAGTCGGCAGCGCAGGTGTTGGCTGCCAACATGCACTCTTCGATCAGCTTGTGGGCATCGTTACGAACCAGAGGTTCAATACGCTCGATGCGACCCAAGGGGTTACACACGATTTTGGTTTCAACCGTATCAAAATCAATGGCACCTCGTGCAGTGCGCTGCTCGGCCAACAAACGGTACAAGGAGTACAGGTTCTGCACAGGTTCGAGCACATGCTGAATCTGTGCGGCGGCCGGACCTGTAGGCTGCTGCAGGGCGCTCCAGATATCGGAATACGTGGTGCGCGCATGTGAGTGAATGACCGCTTCATAAAACTGATAGGCCGACACGGTGCCGGACTTGGGACCATCGGCCAAGACGACCATATCGCACACCATGACCAGACGGTCTACCGACGGGTTCAGAGAACAGATCCCGTTGGACAGGCTTTCTGGCAGCATGGGGATCACACGGCGCGGGAAATACACGCTGGTACCCCGCTCCAGAGCGTCTTCATCCAAGGCATCGCCGGAGCGTACGTAATGGCTGACATCGGCAATCGCCACCAGCAATCGCCACGCCCAGCGCGAGCGTTTGCCCGTGCCAATATCAACGCGTTCGCAATACACCGCATCATCAAAGTCCCGTGCGTCTTCACCATCAATGGTGATGAAAGGGACATCGCGCAGATCAACGCGACCTTTGTATTCCGATGGCTTTACCTTGGCAGGAATACGGGCTGCCTGCTTGAGAGCCTTCTCGGAGAAATCGACCGGCACTTCAAACTTGCGCACCGCTATTTCGATTTCCATGCCGGGATCATCAATTTCCCCCAGCACTTCAATGACACGCCCCAAAGGCTGGCGATGGCGCTCGGGCTGCTGGGTGATCTCTACCGTGACGACCTGGCCGGGCTCGGCCTCGCCCTGATCTCCACTTGGGATCAGGATGTCGTGCTTGATACGCTGATCTTCGGGCACCACGATAAACGTGCCACGCTCGCGCAAGAACCGGCCCACCAGCTTACTGGTATGACGCGCAGTAACTTCGACAATCGAGGCATCTGGTTTGCCACGGTATTCACCGACGATACGCACCATAACGTGGTCGCCGTGCAACACTTTGGCCATCTCTCGTGGCGACAAAAACAGATCAGGCTGCCCATCGTCGCGCTGCAAGAAACCAAAACCGTCGCGATGGCCCAACACTTTGCCTGCGATAAAGCCAGTTTGGCTGTTTTTGCGAATTTTGCCTTCGGGGGAGATAAGCAGTTGCCCATCGCGCTCCATTGCGCGTACACGCCGCTCAAAACCCACCGTAATTTCTTTACCCAGGCCCAGCTTTTTCGCCAGAGCCTGCATGGTCAGGCCGTCTGCATCCTCGCGCAGCCCCGCCAAGATCACTTCCCGCGTCGGGGTATCCGGGTCAAAGTCAGGCGGCAACTCATAACGGCCCGTTGATTGAATACGGTCCTCAGTACTGTCTTGATGTTTTTTATTCAAAAGGACACTTCCATTATTAATAAAGTATGCCTATAATCTTTTTTCTTTGCTGCTCACGCAGCGAAGTCGTTAAAAAGCTTTTGGCACAACCATAAGCATACAACGATATGCCCAGGTGGCGGAATTGGTAGACGCGCATGGTTCAGGTCCATGTGCCTTCGGGTGTGGAGGTTCGAGTCCTCTCCTGGGCACCAAAATTCCTAAAAAGCCGATCATCGCAAGATGGTCGGCTTTTTTCATTCCCGCCCAGAAAGTCAGGTGCTTGAGCACCTGACGTGAGGACGAGAAAGGTCGGGCATGCAAGCCCGACCGGGGTCGCGCCTGTGTGACCGAGTCCTCTCCTGGGCACCAAAATTCCGAAAGGCCGATCATTTCTCAATGATCGGCCTTTTGTAGTTTGCTGCTTCACCAATTCAATATCCTTCAGTATCAGTGCGACAAAGCCTGACTGCGTCAGAAAACGAGCAGCAATGCGACTCCTTTCTTGCTTGAACACAGCCATTTCCACATAAAGAATCATCACCACATAATCGGCTGCTTTCTTTACAAGCTTGTGAATGCATAGGCAAACAAGCACTGGCGGGACCAAGCTGAAACTCTCAGGGCGCCACACCATCACACCCGTACCTGCCCCTGCTTCGTACAGCCATAAAAAAACCGACTGTGTTTCTACAATCGGTTTTCAGCTCCAGGATGTAGTGGGTTTAACCGCCACAACCACCGCAACAAGCACCATCTTCACCATGCACAGGTTTGGCGATTTGATAGCCTGCCTGCTCAACGGCAGCATGGAGGTCTTCCAGCGAGACCTGGGTTTCATCAAAACGGACCGATGCCTTTGCATTTTCGAATGAGGCATCTGCCGCTTGCACGCCATCGATAGCCGCCAAGGCAATGGCTACTTTATCGGCACATTCAGGATGTCGCAGACCCGCCAGTTTCAGCATTCCAACTTGCATTTTCTATCCCTTTAACATGAGGTGAGGCAGTTGATGAAATCGCCACCGCCCATAAAGATATATATTAAATACATCTTATAAATACGGCAAGAGACAAGAAGCCACCATAGATAAAAAAGCCCAGCTTGCGGCTGACTGACAGCAAAGCCACGATACTGAGTAACGCCGCCATAAGCAGGGGATAGCTGGGCGCCACAGGCGAACTTGCCCAGGAGAGCAATCCCGTGACGATCACCGGGGCAAAAACGCAGAATACAGTCACCCCAATGTTGTGACTCAAGGACATACAGGTGTTTTGCCCTACTACAGGCAGGAGCTCATGCAACTGCTGGGTCATGGAGCTGCGAGAAAGCCAAGAGCACAAGACGAGTCAGACCCAGGCTGCAATCAATAGAAAAGGCCAATCATCACTTTGAACACACACAACAAAAAACCGACCATCTTGTGATGATCGACTTTTTTTGAGGAATTGGTGATATCCAGGAGAGGACTCGGTCACACAGGCGCGACCCCGGTCGGGCTTGCATGCCCGACCTTTCTCGTCCCTACCCCAGGTGCTCAAGCACCTGACTTTCTGGGCTGGAATGAAAAAAGCCGACCATCTTGCGATGATCGGCTTTTTAGGAATTTTGGTGCCCAGGAGAGGACTCGAACCTCCACACCCGAAGGCACATGGACCTGAACCATGCGCGTCTACCAATTCCGCCACCTGGGCTCTGACTGCGGAACTTGTTTTTCAACCAACCCCTGCAAGACAGAAGGTAACTATAGCACGATTTTTAAATGATGCAAACTATTTCTGTATTTTTTCATATCCGACGGAAATAAACGCGGCCCTTGCACTTCATAAGAATCGCTTTTATGCTTATTGCTATATCAAGAGTTGGGGCAACCCATGCCAACCTGTGTACCCGCACAAGGTGGATTCAAGATATGGCCATCTGGCAATCAATGGGATCATCAAGACAAGAACCCGCTGCCAGCGGGTTTTTTTATGCTTGGCCCCTACCGGGCAAAGGGTCTTTTAATCCAACTTGCTCACCCGGAAGCGCCTTCCAAGAGCTAAACAGGAGTATTTCATGTCGTCTGCACCGTTTTACTATCACCTGACTTTAGAGCAGCACAGCTACCGCATTGTCCTGCGCCCCGGATGTTCCCGGCTGGCCGTGGTATGTGAACTGCATGCTGATACGGTCGGGGATTACGAGCCGCGCTGGCTGGGTTCCAGTTGTCGCGGTGGCTATTGGGCTCGCTTCCAGCATGATATCGACAGCACCTTGCTGCTGAACATGGATGCCATTGCCCGTTTGATTGACGAGCACCGTCTGGCTCATCCCAATGCCGTGCTGGATACGGATTTACAGCCCGTCCTGAACGTAGGCGGACGCTTGCGCGCCCAGCCCTACCCTCAGCAAAAAGCCGCTTAGTCCAGACGTGGGGCATCCTCGCCCTGGTCACCTTGACGCCAGTAGCTACTGGCCCGAATCGCACCTTTGTCCAGACCGCGTTCTTGCACCCAGTATTCGCGCAGGCTTTGAGCGATGGCATATTCTGCGGCGACCCATACATGGCCGATGCCGCTCAGCTCGGGCGCAGCACGCAGGGCATCCAAAATGCCATTCAGACCGGCCAGCGAAGGAATCCAGTTCACCGTGACATGGTCCGGCGCTTCCATCGCACCCACCGTCAGCAGATTACGTGCCAGCACGTAAACCTGCACCTTCACGTTGGACGGTAGTTCATTGACTCGTCGCGCCATGGCAGGCACAGCGGTTTCGTCGCCAATCAGGATTTGCCAATCCAGATCCTTGCTGACCAGAAAGGAGCCGCGTGGACCGGCCACGCCCAGCTTGTCACCCTCTTTGGCTTGCATGGCCCATTGGCATGCAGGACCTTCACCATGGACCACAAAATCAATATCCATCTCAAGTTCCTGTTCACGGAACAGGCGAGGCGTGTAATCACGGATGGGGGGCTTTTCCTGTCCGGCAGCAAAGACCATGCCACGATCGCCCATTTGGGGCAGACGCAACTCTTTGGTGGCCGGGTCGGGGAAAATCAGCTTGACGTGATCATCAAAGCCGGGGGTATAAAAACCTTCCAGATCCGAGCCTTTCAGGGTGATGCGCACCATATCAGGACCCAATTCGCGCCGCTTTTTCACGGTCAGCAAACGCAACTTCAGGGTATGAGCCACTTTCTGCGTTAATTGTTCGGACTGCATTTTTCAGACTCCTTGGGCAAGTTCCGTATTTCGGCGATGGCTTTTTCCAGAATGGCCACCACCTCCGCCTGTCGCGCCAGACTGGCGGTCGATTGTTCAAACATGGCCTGCTTCAGGCTGTGGCGTACCTGGACAAATTCCGGCAACCAGCCCGTTTGCTCCTGCGCGGCCTTCAAATCCTCGTCGCTATTGTGTTCGGCCAGCATCTGCCGTATCCACACCAGCTTGCGCCCGCGATAGGTCAGGGACTGCATCAGGTAATCGCACTTTTCCTTTTGCTCTTGCAAATACGCTTGACCTTCCTTGGTCAGGCTGTACATCTTGCGACGACCTTCTTCTTCGATCAGCACCCAGCCTTGCGTGGCGCAATACGCCAGGGCGGGATACACCGCGCCCGCGCTGGGCACATAGCTGTTCTGGCTCAGCTGCGCAAAGCGGCGAATCAACTGATAACCGTGAGTACTGCCCTCTTTGAGCAGAACCATCAGCATGAGCTGCATGGCCCGAGCGGAGTACTTTCGGCCCTGGCCCATATCCAGCAGCATGCGCTCGACATCCACTGTATTGAATTTCATGTCCATACTCTTATGCTATATCACATGACACACTATAATGATAATGAGAATGCCAATCAACTAAAAATTGAAATTGAATTTATCGAGTGAAAAACGCTTGCTTTACGTTGGGATCTCATCCTATAATTTAATGCTTGAGACGGGCAGCAGCCTTAATCAAAGCCCAGGTGGCGGAATTGGTAGACGCGCATGGTTCAGGTCCATGTGCCTTCGGGTGTGGAGGTTCGAGTCCTCTCCTGGGCACCAAAATTCCGAAAAGCCGATCATCGCAAGATGGTCGGCTTTTTTCATTCCAGCCCAGAAAGACAGGTGCTTGAGCACCTGACGTGGGGACGAGAAAGGTCAGGCATGCAAGCCCGACCGGGGACGCGCCTGTGTGACCGAGTCCTCTCCTGAGCACCACAAATTCCTCAAAAAAAAAACCGATCATCGCAAGATGGTCGGCTTTTTGTTTTGTACATTCAGCACACAAAAGGTTTGAAAATCGTGTTTGAGGGCGAGAATAGTTGCCATGCAAATTCTGCGGGGATCATCTCGATGCGCCCAAGCTCTCTGCTGGCACTACAACCGCCGACCAGTAGAACTTCTTTCAGGATGCAACTCAAAGCGCCCAGAACAAACTCCAGCTGCACTGAAGAATAACCAAGCACAAAAAAGCCGAAACAGTGCCCATGTTGCTTCGGCTTTTTTACTCTGGCGGTGTTATCGCAAGTTATTCAGCTACCCCACCCTCTTCACCATCATTCCAATGGGCGATGACGACGTTGCCAGAAAGGCTGTGCCGCGTAGCGTTGCTCCATCCCATACAAAGCGTGCTGCGAATTCAAATGGCGCACCAAGCCCAGCAGATAGTCTTTCTCGTAAGCTCGAGCCGGTTCCGGATTGCCTTGTGTCAGGGCCACAGCAGCTTGCGCCGCTTGTGATCCGCTCCACAAGGCCGTTGCCAAACCGTTGGCGGCCAAGGGGTCCATGGCCGCGCCTGCATCGCCTGCTCGCAAGATACGACCTTCCACGAAGTAAGACACTGTGCAGCTGGCAGCGGCGCTGACTTTAGGCGTGTAGTCGGCCATCTTGCTATCCAGACCCAGGCTTTCCATACGCACCCGTGCCGCATCAGCACAGCCCAGCAAACCGGCCCATACCGCACCATCACGGCTCAAGCCATCAGGCAAAAGATCCGAGTCCGAGAACAAGGCCACCATCAAGCGATGGCCTGGCATGGGGGACAAATACCACCAGCCCAGCTCTACCGCCTCCACCAGAGAAGCGGCTAATGGCTCGGCTCCTTCGGGCAAGTCAAAGACATGCCAGGCAGCGACCAGTCTGTCCAGACGATGGCGCTCGGCTGCCGCACCGGCGGACACGGCCGCACGGCCGGTGCAATCGATCAAGGCCGTTGCCTCCAGGCTGCTACCGTCTGCCAGCCTGGCAATGACTCCTTCCGCTTGATGCTCCAGACTCAAGACGCGAGTCTGGCGAATACTGACCTTCATTTCTTTTTGCACGCGCTCAAACAGCACCTGCTCCAGACGGGCCTTGTCCAGCAAATAGCCCTGCCCGTCCTCATCCTGCACGGTACGCAATCCTGCGCCACCCCATACTGAAAAACGCCCTTGAGAGCGCAAGGCAACCGTCTCGTCCAGGCAGCTTGCCCAGCCCAGACTGGTCAAGACCACGGCCCCGCGTTCGGACAAGGTCTCGCCAAACGAGGGCTGGGGCTCCTGAGGAGACACCAGCGTCACTTCCTGGCCTTGCATACTCAGGCGACGCGCCGCCGCTAAACCCGCCACACCGGCGCCAACAACAATAATCATGCCTTCATCCTCAGGTTCCCGTCTGCTTTATCAGCGGGACAATGTCCATAGAACCGCGTTGTACTTACCCATACAGCCCGGGCGGAACTCCCGCCTGCCCGACTGGCCCCGGACGTTTTACCACGACAGCCCGGTGAGGAAAACGATTTAAACCCAATAGGCACACTCAAGCCTATTGCAGCCACCTTAAACAGAAAAATCCACGAAACCCCGCGTCGATCCCCCCTCCCGAAAAAGGTCACGAATTAGCACGCATCAACACACATAGAATCCAACAAAGGGAAAACCGGCGGTCATTTTTTTATAGTTATAAAAATCACGAGACTTTTCTTTACAAAATGCGAGGCAACGAAAACAACATGACCCAGCCTCCCAACACCAGATAGGGACCAAAGTGAATCGCCTGCCCTGCTTGCAAACGCCCACCAAGGCGCAGGACCAGAGCCGCCAACAGGCCCAGTATCGATGCCGATAACAACACCCCCGGCAACGCAGTTGCTCCCAACCAGGCCCCCAAGGCAGCCAGTAACTTGAAGTCGCCATACCCCATGCCCGCGCGTCCGGTCAGCAACAAGAACACATGGTTCAACAGCCACAGCAATCCGTAACCCAGCGCCGCCCCCATCACTGCCAAGGGCAGGCTGCTAAAAGTGTGATCCAGGTTGACCAGCAAACCCAGCCACAGCAAGGGTAAAGTCAGGCGATCGGGCAGATAGCCGGTTTCCGCGTCAATCCAGGCCAGCAAGGCCGTCCCGGCGATCAACACGCAAGCCGCCACTGCCGCTGGCGTCAGTTGCCAGCGCCAACCGGCCCATAGCATCAAGACCAAGGCCAGGCTCTGGCATACCCACCCCCATTGGCGATGGGTACGCGGCGAACGCCTGGTCAGTTCAGGCTCCAGCTCGATGGGCAGGCTCCAGGACAAGCGTCGGGCAGGCCAGACGAAACAGATTGCCAAGACCAGAGCAAGCCCCATTCCCGCCCAGGCATTGCCCCACGACGTCCACATCATAATGATCCTTCACTGGGTGAATAAACACGCGCTGGCACAGGCCGCGCAGCCCAAATCCTAGCAGAGCCTTGCGTGCTTTTGATGACGTAAGCATTTTTTGCTCCGAGGGGAAAAAGCCGGACGGTGGCATTTTTTTGTTACCCGAATGACAGACAGAGCCCCACAAGGCTAGGCATAATGCGCTTCACACCTTTGTTTCGCTTACGGATGAATAAGGAAGCGCTATGAACCACTTTGTGCCCCACGCTGCGCGTACGCCTCGCCTGCGCTCTTTGACCGGCGCCCTGCTCCTGGTCTGGATGGGCTCGGCAGCCAGTAACGCCTGGGCTCAGCAGATCGAGTCCATTACCTTATCCAGCGCTGGTATGGCCGAGATCGAGCGACAAGTCCCCATTTCCGACGCAGGCACCGCCCAGTTGCGTGTACCGCTGACTCAGGTCGATGACATTCTGAAAACCCTCATGGCCGTCGATGGCAAGAACCGCATTGACTCCCTGACTTTGTCGGGTCTGGCCCCACTGAAAGAAAGCTTCGACAGCCTGCCCTTCTCGGCCAAAGACCTGCGCTCGCCCGCTACCCTGGCGCAGGCCCTGCGCGGCCAGCAAGTCAGCGCCAGTTCGCAAGGCCGTCTGGTACGTGGTGCCATCTTGGGGGTGCAAGCAACGGCAGCCACTAATGAGCGTCCCGCCCAGGCCATCTTGAGCGTACTGACAGAGCAAGGCCAGATCCAGACTCTGGAGCTGGGCCCGGATACCAGCCTGGAAGTGCTGGACAAGACTTTGCAGCAGCAGTTGCAGCAGGCCACCGACGTGTTGGCGGGCCAGAGCAATCAACAATCGCGTGATATTCAACTGGTCCTGAACAAGACCGATACCCAAACAGCGCGCCTGTCTTACCTGATTCCCGCACCGGTCTGGAAAAGCGCCTATCGCCTGATGATGCAGGACGGCAAGGCCCGTCTGCAGGCCTGGGCCATTTTCGAAAACACCAGCGGCGAGGACTGGAAGGATGTGAAAGTCACCCTCAGCTCCGGTTCGCCTGTGATGCTGCGCCAACGTCTGCTGGAGCGTTACTGGAACGAGCGCCCTGAACTGCCGGTGGCGGTAGGCAGCTCCATCGCGCCGCAAGCAGACACCCAGGCCACCTTGAGCGCGAATCGCGCCCGCAAAGCAGCCAGCGAGGCCATGCGTGCGCGCATGGCGCCAGCCGCTCCCGCTCCCATCATGATGGAAAGCGCGGCCTACGCCGCCGATAGCAGCATGGCCAAACAGTGGGCTTCGGGCGGCGCGGGTGCCAGCACCCAGGCACAGGAAGGCCAGACTCAAGTGCGCTTTAGCCTGCCGCAAAAGCTGAGCGTGCCCACCGGCCAGACGGTCTCGGTGCCGTTTATCGATACCTCTTTGCAAGCCGAATCCCTGTCGGTGTACCGCAGCGGCCAGGCGGGTGATCATCCTACGGCCGCTATCTGGGTCAATAATGAACAGGCCAACAGCCTGCCGCCCGGCATCATCACGGTCTTTAACCAGGCGGATGGTCATATCGGTGATGCAGAACTGGCCGGTCTGCCTGCTGGCGAGCAGCGCCTGATCTACTTTGCCCAGGACAACAAAGTGCAAATCCGCGAAGAACAGACGGATGAGTACCGCCTGAGCAAAACCCGTGTGACCGACGGCGTAGCCCGTTCGGAATGGACACGCGTGCAGAACTTTCGCTACGAGATCAAGGCCCCCGCGGATGAGGACCGCACGGTGCTGATCCAGTTGCCCCGTCAGGACGGCTGGACCTTCAAGTCAGATGCTCACGACAGTGATACCGCACAGGAACACCGCCTGAAGGTAAACGTGGCCAAAGGCAAAACCGTTACCGTCACCGCGCAACTGAGTCTGCAAGACCATATGGAATTGCGCCTGGAGGAGATCGACGAGAACATGCTGCTGCAATGGCGTGGCAACGGCCAGGACAGCACACAACAAGCCAAGATGGACAAGCTGATCGAGCTGCGTCGTCAACTGAGCCAGGCCCAGCAGGCTCAAAACCAGGCCGTCGAGCGCCTGAATGAAACCGTGGCCGAACAGGAGCGCATCCGCGCCAACCTGGCTGCGGTCAGTGCTCAAAGCACCTTGGGCCAGCGGTTTAGCGAGCAACTGGCCCAACAGGAAGACCAGATTGCCAGCCAGCGCAAAGCCGTTCAGGAACGGCGCGACGCCGTGCAACAAGCCCGTCAGGCTTTTGAGAAGGGTCTGGCTGAACTGGCTTGATCCTGCTCGCTATACAGGCACAGGCAACTCGGCCTGCACCTGCTCCAGAAACGCGCGTATGGCATGGCCCTGCGCGCGTTCTTTCAGGCAATACACGAACTCGCTCAAATGAGCCGACACATCGCTTAGTGGCAAGCTGATAATATCCGGATGCGCAGGCACTTCGCGCAAAGGCAGCAAGCTGGCCCCCATGCCACACACCACCCCCCACCCGATTGCCTCCCGACTACCGATTTCCAGAATCTGGCTTGGTTCCTGTCCGGCCTGACGAAACACTTGATGGCACAGCTCGCGCGTCATGGACCCTTGCTCACGCATCAAAATGGGATAGCGGCACAAATCCATAATGCGTACTCGCTGACGGTTTGCCAAAGGATGGTCCACCCGCAGCACAGCCACCAATGGATCCGAGGCCAGCAGCAGACGTACCAGGCGCGAATCATCAACCAGTGCCGACGACGCGATCACATCCAACTGATAGTCATGCAAGGCCCCCAGAACCCGTTGCGAGTTATCAATGCTCAAGCGCATCTTCACGCCGGGGTAGGCCTGATGGAAATTCCGTAATACCGCCATGATGTAATACGGCCCAGTCGCGCCTACCCGCAGCATGCCGCTTTTAAGATCGCGCAAATCGCGCAAGCTGAAATCGATCTGCGCGGCCTGCTGCATCAACTGCTCGACCTGGGGCAGGAGCCGTTCCCCCTGCTGGCTCAAGTACACACCCTTGCCTTGCCTATAGAACAGCTCCACGCCATAGCGGGTTTCCAGCTGCCGCAGATGGGATGTGACAGTAGGCTGGCTGATGCCCAATTGTTGGGCCGCCTTGGTAATAGAGCCACAATGCGCCGTGGCATGAAAGGACTTGAGTTCCAGAGCCAGCATGCTGCTGCTCTCCTTGGGAAGAGGGAAAGCCCAAATTATCCGATGCTCGTATTACAGAAATTAGTTGTACTGTCATAGGGCCGCCATATACGCCTCCCATACTGACGTTCATGACATTCATGACAAGTCGGAACCCCGGGATGAGCGCCAAGCCAGCTTTTTTAACCATACAAGGACTGCACAAGCAGTTCGGCTCCTTTACCGCATTAGACCAGGTCAGCTTGGACATACAAGCCGGTGAACTGGTGTGTTTGCTGGGCCCCTCGGGCTGTGGCAAAACCACCTTGCTGCGCTGCATTGCCGGGCTGCAACAAGCCGATAAAGGCATCATCGTGATGGCAGGCCGAGACATTACCCACCTGCCGCCCCAACAGCGTGACTACGGCATTCTGTTTCAGTCCTACGCCCTGTTTCCCAATTTGACCGTGGCCCAGAACATTGCCTACGGCCTGTCTCCACGCAAGAACCTGGCTACCCAAGTACGTCAGCGCGTGTCTGAAATGCTGGACCTGGTAGGTTTGTCCGGATCGGAAAACAAATACCCGGCACAACTGTCCGGTGGCCAGCAACAGCGCGTGGCCCTGGCCCGTGCGCTGGCTCCCTCACCCTCGCTGCTCTTGCTCGATGAGCCCATGTCGGCTCTGGATGCCCAGGTGCGCGAACGCCTGCGCAGCGAGCTGCGCGATCTGCAAAAACAACTGTCCATTACGACCCTGATGGTCACGCACGATCAGGAAGAGGCCATGGTCATGGCCGACCGTATCGCCGTCATGGACAAAGGCCGCCTGGTGCAGTTTGATCGCCCCCAGGCCTTGTACCGCGCTCCTGCGGATCCGTTTGTAGCTGGCTTTATCGGTGATGCAAACTGGCTGCCCTTTACCCCCTTGCACGATTGCTCAGTACTGGTAGAGCGTGTCCGCCTGGACTTGAGCCAGGAAGCCCCCACCCGCGCCGGACGCCTCTTCATTCGTCCTGAGAACATTCGTGTGTTGGACAACAACAGCCCCGCTCCTGTCACCAATACCTTTTTGGCCGACATTGTGGATGGCATCTTTCTGGGTCGTCACTACAAGCTGACGCTGCGCCCCGAAGGTATGGATGGACTGACCGTGCAGGCCATCGTCAACCCCGAGCAGGGCGACCGCTTGCTTGATCCCTTGGCCGCGCGTCGCTGCCGAATCCAGCTTCCCAGCGAGGCGCTGCATGCCCACCACTGATTCCATGCCACAGCCTGGCACTGCGCCCCTGACATCCACCAGCCTGTATAGCCTGCCTGTAGCTAAAACCAGCGTGAAGAACCACCCCTTGATTCGCCCCGTGCTGCCGGCCTGGATAGGCTCGGCAGTACGACGCATCTTATTGATTGCCCTGTTTGCCCTGCTGATCCTCTTTCTGGCCTTGCCCATGCTGTTTATCTTGCTGCGCGCCATCCAGGACGGTGACGGGCAGTTAGTGGGCGTGGGGCAGTTCTGGTCGATTATCAGCGCACCCGGCTTTATGTCCATGGTGGGCCGCAGTGTGCTGGTCGGCGTAACCACGCTGATTATTGTCATCCCCGCCGCCTACGCCTTTGCCTTTGCCCTGCAACGCTGTTGCATACGGGGCGCAGGCATGTTCCGTGCCCTGGGCCTGTTGCCCTTGCTGGCTCCCTCCTTGATGCCGGGTTTATCGTTGATTTACTTGTTCGGCAATCAGGGCTTGCTGCGCCACTGGTTGGGCGGCGAGACAATTTATGGTTTCTGGGGCATTGTGCTGGGTGAAGCCTTCTACACCTTCCCGCATGCTCTGATGATTCTGAGCACGGGTCTGGCCCTGGCCGACGCTCGCCTGTATGACGCCGCCCGCGCCATGGGTGCGAACTCCTGGCGCCGTTTCCTGACGGTGACACTGCCCGCCAGCCGGTATGCCATCTTTTCTGCTGCTTGCCTGGTCTTTACGCTGACCGTCACCGACTTCGGTGTACCTAAAGTCGTGGGTGGCTCCTACAACGTACTGGCCATGGAAGCCTATAAAGCCGTGGTCGGTCAGTTGCAGTTCTCCAAAGGCGCCGCCATTGGCGTGCTGTTGCTGATTCCCGCTGTGCTGACTTTCTTTCTGGATCGCCACCTGCGGGCTCGTGCCCGTGGCCAGGCTCAAGGATCGCTGAGCGCCTATTCGCCCCTGCCACACCGTCAGCGCGACCGTTATTTCACCGCTGTCCTGATACTGGTTTCCCTGGCCATTCTGACGATTGTGGGCATGGCGGTCTGGGCCTCGCTGATCAAGTTCTGGCCTTACAACCTGAGCCTGTCCCTGAAGTCCTACGACTTCAACAATATGGACGGTGGCGGCTGGTTGGCCTGGCGTAACAGTCTGACCATGGCCTTGTTTACCGCCGTTCTGGGCTCGGCCCTGATCTTTCTGGGTGCCTGGGTACTGGAGAAACTGCCAGCCCGAGGCAAGGCCGAAAAAGGACTGTACGGCATGCTGCACATGCTGGCACTGGCCCCTATGGCCATTCCCGGTCTGGTGCTGGGCCTGGGCTACATCTTCTTTTTCAATCACCCCGAGAACCCCTTGGCGGGACTGTACGGCTCCATGACCTTGCTGGTGCTGTGTACCGTCATCCACCTGTACACCAGTGCTCACCTGAACTTTGTCACTGCTCTGAAAGCCATTCCCGGCGAGCTGGAAGCGGCGGCTGCGTCCCTGAAAGCGCCACGCCTTTCCACCTTGATGGGCGTGACCGTGCCACTGTGCCTGCCCGCCCTGCTATCGGTTTCGCGCTACCTGTTTGTATCGGCCATGACAACCGTGTCTGCCGTGGTCTTTCTGTACAGCCCGCAAACCGTGCTGGCCTCGGTCGCGGTCATGAATATGGATGATGCCGGCTTTATTGGCCCGGCGGCTGCCATGTGTACGGTCATCATGCTCAGCTCCGGCTTTGTCTGTCTGCTGGTTCATGTTCTGAGCCGTGCCGCCTTGCGCCGCAGCCAAGCCTGGCGTTCCACCTCTTCCCTTTCCCCAACCCGATAGGACCGCAATGCCATCCCCTACTTGCGCGAATACGCCATTAGCCACGCCACGCTCCCAGGCCCCGCGCCTTGAAGCCCTGATCTTTGACTGGGCCGGTACGCTGGTGGATTTTGGCTCCTTTGCCCCGACCCAAATTCTGGTGGAAGCCTTCAAATGCTTTGACTTGACCCTAAACCTGGACCAGGCCCGCAGCGCCATGGGCATCGGTAAATGGGACCACATCAAAGCCATGCTGGCACTGCCAGAGGTGCATGCCCAGTTCATGGCCCTGCACAATCGTGAGCCCGATGACAGTGATGTGGACCGTATCTACAACACCTTCTTGCCCATGCAAAACGAGCGCGTGGGCGAGTTTTCCACCGCCATTCCCGGTGCGCGCGAAACGCTGTCCTGGGCACGCCGCCAAGGGCTGAAAATTGGTTCCTGCTCCGGCTATCCGCGCCTGGTGCTGGACAACCTGCTGCAACACGCGCACCGCCAGCAAGTGCTGGTGGACTACCACGTGGCTTTTGACGAAGTCCCCCAAGCGCGTCCCTGGCCTGCCATGGCGTTGGAAAACGTCATTCGCCTGGAGATCACGAATGTCGGTGCCTGCGTGAAGATTGACGATACCCCGGTCGGTATCGAAGAAGGTCGCAATGCCGGCATGTGGACCGTGGGCTTGCTGCTGTCGGGCAACGCCGCTGGCCTGACCGAGCTGGAATTTCTGGCTCTGGACGAGCAAAGCCGCCAAACCCTGCGCGATCGCGCAGCGGCCACCTTTGCCCATGCCCAGCCCCACTACCTGATTGATACCGTTGCCCAACTACCCGCCGTGATTGAGCAAATCACCGAGCGCATGGCCCAGGGCGAATGCCCTGCCGACTCCCTCTAACCCCCACCCCCCTTTTGCTGTCACAAGGACACTTCTCCATGAAAACCATTGTTCTGAGCTCCTTGGCTGCCGCTTTGATGGGCGCCGCTTCCCTGGCTCAAGCCGCTACAACCCTGACCGTCTACACGGCGCTGGAAGCCGATCAGCTCAAGGCTTATCAGGCTGCTTTCGAGAAAAAAAATCCCGATATCAAGATCCAGTGGGTACGCGACTCCACCGGCATCATTACCGCCAAATTGCTGGCTGAAAAGAACAACCCAAAGGCTGACGCCGTCTGGGGTCTGGCCGGCTCCTCACTGGGTTTGATGGCCAGCCAGGACATGCTGCAACCCTACGCTCCCCAAGGCCTGGACAAGATCGACGCCAAAATGCGCGACCAGAACAACCCGCCTAGCTGGGTTGGTATGGACGGCTTTGCCGCTGCCCTGTGTGTCAACACCATTGAGCTGGAAAAAAACAAGCTCCCTATGCCCACCTCCTGGGAAGATCTGACCAAACCCGAATACGCCGGCAAGATTGTTATGCCTAACCCCGCCTCCTCGGGTACCGGCTTTCTGGACGTGAGCGCCTGGCTGCAACTGTTTGGTGAAGACAAGGGCTGGGCCTTCATGGACGGTCTGCACAAGAACATCGGTGCCTACACCCACTCCGGCTCCAAGCCTTGCAATATGGCCGCTGCTGGTGAATACACGATTGGCGTGTCCTTTGACTACCGTGGCGCTCGCCTGAAAGAAGAAGGCGCTCCCCTGGAACTGGTGTTCCCCAAAGAGGGCCTGGGCTGGGAAATCGAAGCCGCTGCCATCATGAAAGGCACCAAGAACCTGGAAGCCGCACAGAAACTGGCTGACTTCTCCGCCAGTGAAGAAGCCAACCACTTGTACAAGACCAACTTTGCCGTGCTGGCCATTCCTTCCATCGCCACGGCTAACCCACATCTGCCTACAGACCTGAACCAACGTCTGATCGACAACAACTTCGTCTGGGCCGCTGAGAACCGCGAGCGCATCATCGAAGAGTGGACCAAACGTTACGACGGTAAATCGGAAGCCAAGAAGTAATGAACACACAACACTACGATGTAATCGTGGTGGGGGGCGGCATCCTGGGCATGGCACATGCCTGGGCGGCTGCCCGCCGCAAGCTGAGCGTCGCTGTGCTGGAGCGCAGTCACCAGGCCCAAGGCGCCACCATACGTAATTTCGGTCAGGTTCTGGTCACTGGCCAGGCACCAGGCATCATGATGGATCTGGCTCGCCAAAGCCGCGGTCTGTGGTTGGAACTGGCTGAGCAAGCCGGTTTCCATGTACGCAGCAATGGCTCGCTGGTGCTGGCACGCAATCATCTGGAACTGGAACTGCTGGAGGATTTTGCCCAGGGCCGTGCCCAAGAAGAAAACGTCGCCTGCAAAATGCTCAACGGCAAAGAACTGGCCTCCCTATTTGATGGCCGTTTGGGGCATCACCACGGAGCGCTGCAAGGCTTTGATGATTTGCAGATCTACTCGCGCGACGCCCTGCCCGCCATCACCAGCAGCTTGCAAGCCATGGGCGTGGATGTGTACACCCAGGCGCATGTGCATTATGCGCAAGAAGGCCAGGTACACAGCAGCGCGGGCAACTTCACAGCCAACAGCATTTTTGTGTGCCCCGGCCACGACTACAGCAGCCTGCATCGCGACCTGCTCGACACTGTCAAACCCTCGGTCACCCGTTTGCAGATGCTCAAAGTGCGCGCGCAAGATACCGGCTGGGCTTTGGACCGCCCTTTGCTGACGGGTTTGTCCTGCCTGCACTACGGTGCCTTCAGCGATCTGCCTCTGGCAGACACGCTGCGTGAACAAGTACAACAACGCCATGGTGTCTTGCTGGATCAAGGCATCCATCTGCTGATCAGCCCCACACCAGAAGGTGACCTGATCATTGGCGACTCGCACGACTACGGTCTGCAAGCCAGTCCCTTCAATCAGGAGGACACCGATCAGTACTTGCTGGCTCTGGCAGAAACGGTGCTGGGTTGCCCGGTACAGATTTTGCAACGCTGGCAAGGCGTGTATGGCGCCAAAGGCCCTGGACCGTTTTCGGTTCTGCAAGCCGATGGCAGCACGCAAGTGACGGTCATGCACACCGGCTTGGGAATGACTACAGGCCTGGCCATTGGCGAACGCAATATTGCGGCGCGCTACGATTGATCAGTACCCCTGCCCTGCCGCTCCGGCAAGGCAAGTGCCAGAGATAACTGATCTGTATACTGGCCCAAAAAACGCGCAGCCCACGCTGCGCGTTTTTCTTTTCCTAAAGCGTGTGTCTGGATGGCGGAATCCAAGCCGCAAAATAGGGCAAATCTATGCATTTTCTTACTGGGAATTTCCCATGAGAAACCCAATAGAGTGGAATAAAATACGCCACACAATAGGCCAGAGCGGGCGCTCATGAGCTTTAGCAATCCACATAGCCATGTCGCCAAGTACCTCATCGCGATTGGCGATGAAATCCCAGCCTACCCCATGACAGGAACGGATCAATGAAAGACAGTGAGAGCGGGTTGCACTTTATAGACTGCAATCAAGAGCAGCATGCAACCGCCATTTTGGCAATTCTGAACGAGGCCATCGTGAACTCCACCGCACTCTACGACTATGTGCCGCGCCCGCCCGAGGCCATGGTGAGCTGGTTTGCCACCAAACGCGCCAATGACTTTCCGGTGGTCGGAGTGATCGATAAAACCGGCACACTGATGGGCTTTGCCAGTTGGGGCAGCTTTCGCGCTTTTCCCGCCTACAAATACACCATGGAGCACAGTGTGTATGTGCACCCGGAACACCGTGGCAAAGGTTTGGGCAAAATCCTGATGCAAGAGTTGATACGTCGTGCTCGTCAGGCCAATATCCATACGCTGGTCGGTTGCATTGATGCCAGTAATGCCGGCAGTATCCACCTGCACCAAAGCCTGGGCTTTACGCATGCCGGCACCTTCAAGGAAGTGGGCTTCAAATTTGGCCGCTGGCTGGATGTGGCTTTCTACCTGCTGACCCTGGATACGCCTGCCGAGCCGGTAGACGGCTGAAGAGTATCAAAAAAGCCCCCACGCTGCGCCTTCGGCTTGCTGCCCCCCAAGGGGGAGCTTTTGCCTTGGGGCGGCCCGGCGGCAAAAAAGCCCCCACGCTGCGCCTTCGGCTTGCTGCCCCCCAAGGGGGAGCTTTTGCCTTGGGGCGGCCCGGCGGCAAAAAAGCCCCCACGCTGCGCCTTCGGCTTGCTGCCCCCCAAGGGGGAGCTTTTGCCTTGGGGCGGCCCGGCGGCAAAAAAGCCCCCACGCTGCGCCTTCGGCTTGCGCTCCACCTCGCGGCTTGTATGCCGCTCGGATTCGCTAGGCACACAGCAGTCCGCAATGGACTGCTGTGTGTCCAGGCTCATCCCCGAGGGAGAGGTTTCGCCGGGGGCGCCGAGCCTTGGGGCGGCACGGCGACAAAAAAACCATCGCTGGCAGCACGCCGCGATGGTTTTTCTCAAACGGTTTGTCCCTGACTCAGGCGCTGGCTTTCGGCTTTTCGTAACAGACCGCAAAGGCAATCACGCCCAGCACAAGACTGAACATCCCCACACCCACTGCCACGGCAGCCACCAGGCCCAGACCAATTGCAATAAACACGCCGGGAAAGGCGTAGTTTCGCAACCAAGAAGGCTTCTTGGGAACAAGAAATAGCCCTAAAAACAAGAACCAGGGCATCACAATCGTCCAGAACAGACTGTCCATTAGCACGTCACGCATCATTATTCCATTGAAGTAGGAGGGGCTTGGGCGAGAGCTAGACACCCCCGCCGTTCTGGGTGGATTGTAAACGTCCTGAGGCTGGCCTCCCAGTATGGGCGACTGTTATAAAAGAGAATTATTGTTTTACAGCTAAAGGACACGCCATGAGTACGCTTAGCTTGACCAGCGCAGACCAGCACCGTTTCCAGGCCTATGCCGCAGGCGACGAAAAGGCCGAACGTGGCTTGATCGTGTTGCAGGAAATTTTTGGTGTGAATCAACACATACGCAACACCTGCGAGCGTTTTGCCGAGCAGGGCTACCGGGTCTTGTCCCCCGCCCTGTTTGATCGGCAGCAAAAGAATGTAGAACTGGGCTACACCGCCCAGGACGTGCAAGCCGGTCTGGCCCTGCGCAACGGCATTGCCCAGGATAAAACCCTGCTGGATATCCAGGCCTGCGTGGACGCCTTGGGTTCGCGCAAGATTGGCATTGTGGGGTATTGCTGGGGGGGCTCCTTGAGCTGGCTGGCCGCCTGCCACGTGCAGGGTCTGAAAGCGGCCAGTTGCTGGTATGGTTCGCAGATTGCCCAGAACGCCCAGGAACAGCCCAAGATTCCGGTGCAAATGCACTTTGGTGCCCAGGACCACTCCATTCCCGCCAGCGCCATTCAGACGATCAAAGACGCTCAGAAGGAGGTGGCCATTTACGTGTATGAGCCTGCCGGTCATGGTTTTGGCTGCGACCACCGCCCTGACTTTCACGAGGCGTCCTACAAACTGGCTCAGGAACGTACACTAGCCTTCTTTGCCGAACATCTGCGTTAACCATCCATGCTTGAATCCAGCGACGACCTGCTTGCCCTGTTGAACACCACCATGCCTTATGGGAAATACAAAGGTCGCTTGCTGGCGGACCTACCGGGGCATTATCTGAACTGGTTTGCCCGCGAAGGCTTTCCTTCCGGGCGGCTGGGTCAACTACTGGCTCTGATGCACGAACTGGATCATAACGGTCTGAAATCCTTGCTGGATCCCTTGCGCCCGCGTGGCCGGTAAGCAGACCAATACCTTACTGAAAAGCAGGCTGCGGCGGTCTGTCGACAGCCCGCTTGCTACTATCAACACTTCCTCTACGCCCCATTGTGAAGGACGTCATGACCATCGATCTCTCTGCCTTTCCCATCACCCGCAAATGGCCCGCTCAGCACCCCGAGCATCTGCAACTGTATTCCTTGCCCACCCCCAACGGCGTCAAGGTTTCCATCATGCTGGAAGAAATTGGCCTGCCCTACGAGCCGCATCTGGTCAGCTTTGAGCGCAACGACCAGCTCAGCCCGGAGTTTATTTCGCTCAGCAGCAACAACAAGATCCCGGCCATTCTGGACCCCAATGGCCCCGGCAATAAGCCGCTGGCCCTGTTCGAATCCGGTGCCATCCTGATCTATCTGGCCGAAAAATCCGGTCAGCTCCTGTCGGTTGACCCAGCCCAGCGCTATGAAACCCTGCAATGGCTGATGTTCCAGATGGGGGGCGTCGGTCCCATGTTTGGTCAGCTAGGCTTCTTTCACAAATTTGCCGGCAAGGACTTTGAGGACAAGCGCCCTCGCGACCGCTATGTCAACGAATCCAAGCGTCTGCTGGGTGTGATCGACAAGCACTTGGACGGCAAGGACTGGATGGTGGGCAACCACTACTCTATCGCCGATATTGCCCTGTTCCCCTGGATTGCCAACCTGATTGGTTTTTACGGCGCAGGCGAGCTGGTGGAGTACGAGCAATTCAAGAACGTGGCTCGCGTTCTGCAACAATTCCAGGCCCGCCCGGCAGTACAACGCGGCCTGAATATCCCTGTTCGCGATTAATGGATAAGCAGCGCCAATCAATGCTTATAAGCCAATATGCAATAGCCCTGCTATCAAACTGGTCTTTTTTGTTTCGCTTGGCGCCAATCCGTACAATTGGCCTCCTAAACATTCTGCGCAAGCGGTACTATTCCGTTTGCCAGGCTTGCCCATCAATCAAAAAACCAGTCTGCTCATAGAGCGGATACAGGCAAATCCACCAGCCTGATGAGCAAGCCTTCAAAGCCCTGGATTCTTTCCAGGGCTTTTTTTTGTGTACGGTTTGGCGCCTTCGCTGCTACGCTTTTGGCTCCCTGCGACCTTGCCAGAACACCGCCATGAAAACGCACCACTATGAATTGTTGATCAACTGGACCGGCAACACTGGAAACGGCACCCGTACACTCCATTCCTACTCACGCAATCATGAGCTAAGCGCGGCCGGCCTTGACACTATTGCCGCCTCTTCAGACCCCGCCTTTCGAGGTGATCCGGACCGTTGGAACCCCGAGCAGCTTTTCCTGGCATCGATCGCTCAGTGCCATATGCTGTGGTATCTGGGACTGGCGGCAGAAGCCGGCATTGTGGTCACGGCCTATGAAGACCGCCCTGTTGGCAGCATGATCGAACAGGCCAACGGGGCCGGTCAATTCGAGAGTGTTACCTTGCGCCCACGTATCACAATCACACCAGACAGTGACGCTGCCTTGGCCAAATCGCTTCATGATCGCGTGGGCGAATACTGTTTTATTGCCCGCTCGGTCAAAACCCCGATTGACCATGACGTCACGGTTCAGATACACGCCCCGAGGCCTCCGCAGCAGACATAAACATTACACTGCCGGCAAAGGAATGAACTGCTCATCATCCAGCGGTGGCAGCTTGATTCGGCCATGAAGCCAATCGTCCTTGGCCTGCTCGATACGGTCCTTGCTCGAGGACACGAAGTTCCACCAGATATGGCGTGGCCCCAAAGGCTCACCGCCCAGCAGCATCAAATGGCTGTTTTGCTCAGCAAGGATACGGGGGCTGTCGCCTTTGGCAAAGACCAGCATCTGACCGGCTCGATAGCGTTGTCCCCCCACTTCCAGCTCGCCCGCACAGATATAAATTGCGCGCTCTTCATGGCCGGTTGGCAAGGGTACGGACTGGCCGCATTGAACGCGCAACTCCATATAGAACAGGGGCGAGTCCACACTAACAGGACTAGACAAACCCAGCGCCGAACCGGCAATCAGGCGGCCTTCCAGGCCTATGTCCTGAATCAGGGGCAATTGCTCGGCTTCGTAATGCACAAAGTCCGGGTTCTGTTCTTCTTTGTGTTCCGGCAAGGCCACCCAAGCCTGGATCCCATCCATGCGGCCGCCTTGCGTGCGCATGGGTTCAAAACGCTCGGAGTGACTAATACCTGAACCGGCGCTCATCCAATTCAGCGCGCCGGGCGTAATGTCCTGCTCCACGCCCAGACTGTCACGATGCGTCATGGCCCCTTCAAACAAATAGGTGACGGTAGACAGGCCGATATGCGGATGTGGCAGCACATCGTTCTCCGTTCCTACCGGTGCCCTCAGCGCTTGCGGCCCCATGCGATCAAAGAAGATAAAAGGCCCCACCATACGCCGTTGGCGAAAAGGCAAAACGCGCCCCACCTCAAATGCTCCAATGCTGTGCTGACGTTGTGGAATAAGTAGCTCGACCATAGACACCTCTACTGGAAAGTCACACACATACAATCCCGATTACTATACTCTGGTCCCTGATTGGTTCGCCCACTCTCGCATGTCCACACTCTCACTCTTCGATCCCGTTCCCGGCCATGTGCTGACTCTGGATACCGGCCTGATAGCCCTGCCTGGTTTGGCCTTGCCCTACGCCTGCGCCTTGGCACAGGCCATTCAAGAACTGCTGCACAGCGCCCCCTGGCGACATATGCAGGTTCCATCAGGACATCGCATGTCGGCTGCACAAAGCAGTTGTGGCGTTTTGGGTTGGACATCGGACGAGCACGGCTACCGCTACAGTCCTACAGACCCGCAAACAGGTTTGGCCTGGCCAGCTATGCCTGCTGTATTCAAGGATTTGCTAACGCACATTGCCCAGGAGTCGGGCCATGGCCCTTTTCAGGCCGATACCTGCCTGATCAATTACTACGATGAGCAGGCGCATATGTCCTTGCATCAGGACAAAAACGAGCGCGACTTGCAGCACCCGATTATCTCGGTGTCCCTGGGACGTGAAGCCTTGTTTTTATGGGGTGGCGCAAAACGCAGCGACCCGGTGCGTACCCTGCGTCTACGCGATGGCGATGTGCTGGTCTGGTGGGGGCCATCCAGACTGAATTTCCATGGGGTGCGCAGACTGGAAGGCCCGGCCCATCCACACTGGGGCTCGGGCCGGGTCAATCTGACCTTCAGAAAAGCAGGCTAAGCGGGTGTAATCAACCCAGTTCGGGCGGTGCAAAACGACGGTTTTCCAGCACGGGCAAAATCCGGCGAGCATACGCCAGACGCTCCCGATCCAGATCCACCAACAGCAGGGCCGGTGCCTCTGCCGCCTGGGCCACGATCACGCCCAAAGGATCCACCACCAGACTTTGGCCGATATTGCGTTCGCCACATTCCCCCACGGCTACCATATAGGCCGTGTTCTCCAAAGCACGCGCCGTCGTCAGCACACGCCAATGGTGCTCTTTCAACGGTCCTTTCAGCCAGGCCGAAGGCGCCAGCAAGACTTGAGCCCCATCCACGCACAAGCGTCTGGCCAGTTCAGGAAAACGCAGATCGTAGCAAGTCATCAAACCGACCTTGAAACCGGCCACATCAATCAAGGCAGGGATTTCAGTGCCCGGCTGGACATAGCGCGACTCCTGCACCGAAAAGGCATCATACAAATGGAGCTTGTTGTAATGCGCCAGCACCTGACCATCACGCAGCACCACCAAAGTATTCCAGACCTTACCTTCCCCTGCCGGCGTATGAATGCAAAACACCACGGTCAAATCGGTATCGCGGGTCGCAACGCTCAGGCGGCTGACAAATTCCCCGTCCAGGGCCTGCGCGGATTTCAGGACCACTTCGGGGTCGGCCACATTTCTGGCCAGCACACCCTCAGGCAACACCAATAACTGCGCATCAGACCGTAAGGCCTGCTCGATCAACCCCAAGCATGCGCTCAGGTTTTCCTGCGAATCTCTGGATACGGCCATCTGGCCCAATGCAACTTTCATGACCACCTCCTTGAGTATGCTGCCTAAATGATTCTAACGCAGCACCCCGGCTTGGCCAGCCAACAGTCCGAGCACACAAAGGGTTCACCTGGTGATCAAACGTAAAACAACACTTTGCCCTTCTGTATCACTGATACGTTTGCCTATCGCTCCCTTCCCAGCATGTAAAAAAAAAAACATGAATTGAAATTAAAAAACAGCTCATATTTTCGTCAATACCCCAAATGCGTTTAACCACACTAAACAGGTTAGACGAATTCACGAACATTCCAGTAAGACTTTCCGCTTAATTAAGCGACTGAACAAGCAAACAATACAATAGCTTGCCGACCTGCAAGCTGCGCTCTGGGAGCTTATCTACACAACTTGCATTCTTCCCTCATGAACTTGAATTGGATTCAAGCAAGAAGCTCGGAACACAATACTTCCTGCCAAGCAAATCCTTAAAAACCATCAAATATATGATAATGAGATATAAAAAATAATCATATTTACAATGTCATAAAAGATATACAAACAGGCAAAATTACTCTTTCATTAAGCCGGACAAAAATGGCAGAAATTAGGGTTAGTCTTGATACAGTCTGGAAATTATCTGCTTTACTCCCTTCAAGGGATCGCTTAACCTTGACAATTTATGACCGGACATAATCAAAAAATCAACTTATCCTGGATAAGCCAATAAATCAAAGAAAGAGAAAAATCAGCTTAAAAAAAATGGGCCTGCTGCAAACATGCACAGGCCCACTCTTTAATTCCTAACACCACCCAATCGCCTGAAAAAAGGCATTGAGCCAGGGCTGAATGCCGCTTCGACATTAGACCTTCAATGTACCAATGATTGAAACTCAAAATAAGTAAAACAAAAAAAACCCCCGATTTCTTGCAAAATCAGGGGAAAGCTACCACAGGAAAATGATTGGATACAAAACACCCAATACCGTGATTCTATATAAAAAATATAAAAAAATCTCTATACGTTGCTTCGGACTAACGCTGTAGATCATTAAATTAATTTGTGCTAGGACGTAATAAAAACTAAAAATTTAAAAAGAACTTCAATACCCTGCAGTTACATAACCTTATTCAAGCTCTAGAAATCTTGAGTCAGACACCAGGACTGCGTGACAATAAGGCCTCTTACGGGTGGACGTGCCACCCCTCTTGTTTCTCAGGCTTTTATCTTGTCTTCATCACACGACTCTTTATCCCCACGCCAGGTTCTGCTGGCGATTCTGGCCTTGGCAGTGGGTGGTTTTTCCATCGGTACGGGCGAATTTGTCATCATGGGTTTGCTGCCTGATGTCGCCCAGGATCTCGGTATCGATATTCCCACTGCGGGCCATTTAATCAGCGCTTATGCGCTGGGCGTGGTTATCGGCGCGCCAGTGTTAGCTGTGCTCGGGGCGCGCTGGCCTTGGCGACGCCTCTTGATTGCCTTGATGGGCGCCTACGCCATAGGCAATTTTCTGACCGTCATCGCCCCCAGCTATGAAACCGTGTTAGTCACCCGCTTTTTGGCAGGCTTTCCACATGGCACTTACTTTGGTGTTGCGGCTCTGGTGGCCGCCCGTTTGGTGCCGCCCCATCGCCGCGCACAGGCGGTGGCCTATGTCATGCTGGGATTGACCGTCGCCACCTTATTAGGTGTACCCATTGCGACCGCTTTGGGCCAATGGCTGAGCTGGCAGGCGGCCTTTACTTTTGTCAGCATCATTGCCCTGATCACCATGGCACTGGTGCTGCGGTTTGTGCCTTTTGTCCCTCCCAATACCTTGGCCAGTCCCTTGCGCGAGCTAGGCGCCCTGAAACGCAAGCAAGTCTGGTTGACTCTAGGTATAGGCGCGATTGGCTTTGGCGGCATGTTCTCGGTATTCAGCTATGTGAAATCCACGCTGATGGAGCTGGCCGGGCTGTCAGCAAGCGCCATTCCCGTTGTACTGGCTCTGTTTGGGGTCGGTATGATCTTGGGTAATCTGCTGGGCGCACGCTATGCTGACCGCTATCTGGATCGCAGTATCCGTCTGGTGCTGATCTGGGCAACCGGTGTGCTGCTCTTGTTCATGATTACGGCCCACCACCCTATTCTTGGCCCTTTGAATATCATGCTGATCGGCACCTTGGTGGCTTTGGGTCCAGCCTTACAAATTCGTTTAATGGACGTGGCCGGAGATGCCCAAACACTGGCTGCTGCCTTGAATCACTCCGCCTTCAATATGGCCAATGCCTTGGGAGCCTGGTTAGGCGGCCTGACGATTGCGGCTGGTTGGGGCTGGACCTCCACCGCCTGGGTCGGCGCCCTGCTGGCATTGGGCGGCTTGGGCCTGCACACCCTTTCACTGCGCATCAAAGAATAAGGACAGAAATTGCCCCCAAAGCAATGGGCGTCGCTATATAGCTACAACAACGTCAAGACAGGCAAACTTGCTACTTCCCAATAGCCGTGGCAGAACAAGCAATCCGCCAGTCGTCCCCAAAAAAAGGCCTGTGATTGCAAGAATCTCGCAATCACAGGCTTTTTTTCAACCCTCTCTCGACGAACCAGCTCTTTACGGCTTACAAATTCGGCTCAAGCCTTACCAGTCAATGCAGGGCGGGCCGCCAGCCAACCGGCATAGCTCATTGCGAAACTGACCAAAATACACAAGCCCAGAGCCCAGCCCCAGCTATCGAACAGATCATGCAAGCCGCCCATGGCGGGCGGACCAAAGGCAGCCAGCAAATAGCCCATGCATTGCGCCATTCCTGACAGGGACGCCGCCTGCGAAGTGGAGGTCGACCGCACGCCGATCAAGGCCAGGGCAATCAAGAACACGCTACCGCTACCGATGCCAAACAGGACCGCCCACAGCAGAGACCAAGACGGCAAGACCAAAAAACCCACAAAGGTCAGGGTCTGCAACAAGGCGCCGGCCAAGGCAACGGCACGCTGATCATGCAAACGACTAAGCACAGGCATGAGCAGCAAGGCGGGAATGGCCGTCGCCAGCTGCATCAAACCGTGAATCTGGCCGGCATGATCCGCTTCAAAACCATAATTGACCAACATCACAGGCAACCAGCTAGCAATCATGTAGTAAGCCACCGAGTTCAAACCCATATACAAGGTGATGTGCCAAGCCAGGGGCAAGCGCCACACTGACACGCTGCTGGCAGCCGCGGCTGGTGCACGTTGAGCCGCACGGCGATCCGCTCCCAGTTGGGTGGCCCACACCGCGACACTGGCCAGTGCCATGACACCCACCACAATCAGGGACGACCAGCGCCAGCTTTGGCCTGTCCACTCTGCCATTGGCACGGCCATCGCAGAGTTGAAAGCCGCCACCAGGCCCATAAACAGCACATACAAAGAGGTCATGAAGCCAATACGCAGGGGGAAATGGCGTTTGACCAGGGACGGCAAAAGCACATTACCCAATGCAATCCCGATGGCCAGCAAGCCGATACCGGCAAACAGTTCCGTCGTGCCCCCCAGGACACGCACCACCACGCCAATGGCGATCAGCACGGAAGCAATAAACAGGGAACGGGACAGCCCCACCTTACGGGCGATGGAGGCAGCCAGCAATGAGACCACGGCAAAGATGAACAAAGGCATGGCGGTCAACAACCCAGCCTGTGTCGAGGACAAGGACAGGTCGGCCTGGATCAGCTCCAGCAAGGGGGCTATCCCCGTAATCGGAGCCCGCAGACTGCCGGCGATCAGCAAAACACCGATCAGCACCAGCAAGGGATGGGAGAGCCAGGAAGGTCGAGCAAGGGACATGACAGGCAGCTAGTAGGTGAAAACCCTAGTCTATCTTGTTTCATACTCGGCGCGAACAGGATATTATGACAATTTATACCTCAAACCAGACAAACCATGAGTTTTAGCACCAATCCTCAGGGCGGACCTGTCTTCAGCATCAAAATGGAGATGGGCAGTACGACCGAAAATCCACTGCACACCCATCCCAATGGGCAGTTGATCATGACGCAATATGGCTCCGTCACTCTGCAAACTGACCAGGGCTACTGGATGGTGCCACCGCTGTGTGCCGTCTGGGTACCTGTCGGGATTCGTCATCGCGCCCGCGCCGACGATCAGGCGCTGATTCATTTCCTGTACATACAGCCCGGCCTGGATCAATTGCCGGATCACTGCTGCACCCTGGATTTGAGCCCCATGGTGCGCGAAATGATTATTCATTTAAGCGATCTGAATGCTGACTACGAACCGGGTAGCCAAACGCACAGACTGGCCTTGGTCCTTTTGGAAACCCTGAATCAGATGCCTAGCCGCCAATTGCATGTGCCTGTGCCCGAGGACAAGGTCTTGCAAACGATTGCACAGCATATGCAGCAACAGCCTGACACACGTCCCACGATGGCCGACTGGGCCAAAGCGCTGGCCATGAGTGAGCGCACCCTGGCCCGACATATGCTAAAACACACAGGGATGAGCTTTGGGCGCTGGCGTCAACAATTCATGATTATGCTGGCCCTGCAAAAACTGGGTTCGGGAATGTCCGTAAAGAGCACGGCCAGGGAATTGGGTTACACCTCTATCAGTGCCTTTATCAGTGTTTTCAAATCTATTTTGGGCGAAACCCCCAGCCGTTATATAAGCCAAACCTATTCTTCTTGAGCCTCTACGACCCTCACCACACGCATCCATGTCCTCCACACACCTGTCCCGCCCCGGGTCTCTGCAGCGCTTATTAAGTTGGTTCCAGATCTCTCATATGTCGGCGGGGCTGATTGCCGTGCTGGTAGGCTATACCAGCTCCGCTGCCATTGTTTTTCAGGCAGCGCAGGCGGCCGGAGCCAGCACTGCCGAGCTGGGTTCCTGGATGTGGTCTTTGGGTATTGGTTTGGGCCTGCTGTCGGCAGGTCTTTCACTACGCTACAAGATTCCGATTCTGACCGCCTGGTCCACCCCCGGCGCCGCACTGCTGGCCACCGGCCTGCTTGGCCTGCCCATGTCTCAGGCAGTGGGTATTTTCCTGTTTTCGTCTCTGCTGACCACAATTTGCGGTCTTAGCGGCAGTTTTCAAAAGCTGATGCAGTACATGCCGCGCAGTATTGCCGGCGCCATGCTAGGCGGCATCTTGCTGCGCTTTGGCCTGGATCTGTTTGGTGCCATGCAGACTCAGTGGTTGCTGTGCCTGAGCATGTTCATCGTGTTCCTGGTGGTGCGCCAGTGGTCGCCCCGCTATGCCGTGCCTCTGGCACTGGTAGCCGGTGTCACGATTGCCGCCCTGCAAGGTTTGCTGAAAATGGATATTTTGAGCTGGACGCCTGCAACGCCGGTACTGGTCTGGCCCGAGTTTTCCTGGACTGCCCTGATCGGTGTCGGCATTCCGTTTTTCATCGTGACCATGAGCTCGCAGAACATTCCAGGCGTGGCCGTGTTGAAAGCCCATAATTACGATGCCCCTAACTCCACCGTCATCAGTTGGACCGGGATTATCGGCCTGGTCTTTGGCCCCTTCGGTGGCTATGCCTACAATCTGGCCGCCATTAGCGCCGCCCTGTGCATGACGCCGGAAGTGGATGCAGACCCGCGTCAGCGCTATCGTGCCAGTGTCTGGGCCGGTATTTTCTATTTTGCCGCCGGTATTTTTGGTGCCACTGTCGTCAGCCTGTTTGCAGCCTTCCCCACAGAATTGATTGCCGCCATCGCGGGTCTGGCCTTGCTGGGCACGATAGGCAACAGCATTCACATGGCATTGGAGGCTCCGGATACTCGTGACGCAGCGCTGGTCACCTTTTTGACTACCGCCTCGGGCATGAGCCTGCTCAATATCGGCAGCGCTTTCTGGGGCCTGGTTTTTGGTATGGCTATGTATCTGATTCAGAAACGAAAAGTGTCCTGAACTGGCGATTTCCCCGATCTTTGTTCAAGACGGCAAACAAGCTTCACATTTGCTTGCTTGG
The DNA here is from genome assembly GCF_050255915.1 of Alcaligenes sp. Taxonomy (NCBI): domain Bacteria; kingdom Pseudomonadati; phylum Pseudomonadota; class Betaproteobacteria; order Burkholderiales; family Alcaligenaceae; genus Alcaligenes; species Alcaligenes sp. The sequence continues at coordinate 268,540 of NZ_JBFWIQ010000004.1, read as the reverse complement.
CCGTCCTGTTCATTTGGCACACTACAGGCGTGACCACTTTTCTCTAACGGAGGTGCTTCATGCCCGCTTTATCTCAAGCTCAACAAAAAGCCGCCGGCGCTGCTTTGTCCGCCAAACGAGGAGAGACTCCCGTATCCAGCCTGAAAGGGGCGTCGATAGAAATGTATAAAACGCTCAGTGAAGGTGAGTTGGAAGAACTGGCCAGCACCGATACCGCGCGCCGCAATCTGCCTGAGCACAAAGAGTAATCAGACCGCCAGAACGCGCACGCCGCTTTGCTCGAAGGCCTGATGCAAACGCTGCGCAAACTCGGCCGCACCGGCCTGATCCCCATGCAGACACAGGGTATCGGCCGACAAAGGCACCGTTTTACCTGACAAGCTGGTAACGGTGCCTTGCTCTATCATTTGCATGACTTGCTGCACGGACTGATCGGCGTCGGTAATCATGGCGCCAGCTTGCTGACGGGGTGTCAGACTGCCATCATCCTGATAACTGCGGTCAGCAAACACCTCTTGAGCCACCGTCAAACCCGCATCACGGCCGGCCTGCACCTGCACACTGCCTGCCAACGCATACAGAATCAGGCTGCGATCAATATCGGCTACCGCCTGGGCAATGGCTTTTGCCAATGCCGCATCGCGGGCGGCCATATTGTAGAGCGCGCCATGCGCCTTGACGTGATGCAGGGCGGCACCCTGTGTGCGGGCAACGGCAGCCAAGGCACCCACCTGCACCACCACCATGTCATAGACCTGCTCGGGGGTAACCGCCATTACCCGCCGACCAAAGCCTGCCAGATCTGGCAGACCGGGGTGGGCACCCAGCTTCACGCCATGGCTTAGCGCCAAAGCCACCGTCTGACGCATCGTGCCAGGATCGCCGGCATGAAAGCCGCAGGCGATATTGACCGACGTCACCCACGGAATCACCTGCTCGTCATGGCCCATGACCCAGGGGCCAAAGCTCTCGCCCATGTCGCAGTTCAAATCAATACTCAAGCTCATGGAGTTCCCTCTGATAATCCATCCAACCTGCCTGCGGCCTGGGCAATGCAACGCCTGAACCACAGCAGCTCTGCCGCATTATGCGTGCGCGGATGCCACAACTGGTAAAAACGCATCAGCGGAAAATGAACCGGGCAAGGCAGAACCGTAATCGGCAGAATGCGGGCATAGTACTCGGCAAACTGGCGGTTAGTGGTAAATACCATGTCCGTGCGGCTCAAAATGCCAGGCACCAGACCGAAATACGGCACTACCATCTGTACATGACGGCTGATGCCCTGCTCGGCCAAGCAGCCATCAATAAAGCCGCGCTTGTCCGTCACATGAGCTGAAGGGGCCAGATGCGGCATTTCCAGATAATGCTGCAAGGACAGGCCACGCTGCGCCAGCGGATGATGACGGCCCAGCATACAGACCACCTCGTCATCAAACAGGCGCGCCAGATGCAGCTTTTCCGGAGGCTCCAGCCAGTTGCCGATCACCACGTCCAGTTCGCCCTCCTCCAGGGCCTGCACGTAGTCCAGATCCGGGTTGATGGTATGAACCACCAAGCGGGCCTGCGGTGCCTGACGACGCACCCGCTCCGCAATATCCGGGATAAAAGCACCGTCCAGATAGTCCGGTGCCCCCAGGTTGAAAACCCGAGTAGACTGACTGGGATCCATGGGTTCCGCGCTAGCAGAAATTCGCTCGATCGCTTGCAAGGCTTCCGTAGCATGAGCCAGCAAAAAGGGACCGCGCTCGGTAGGCACCATTCCCTTTTTACCGCGCAACAAAATCGGATCGCCCGTGATTTCGCGCAAGCGCCGCAAGGCATTACTGACGGCTGGCTGGGACATGCCCAAGCGGATAGCCGTACGCGAGACGCTGTGCTCTTTGAGCAGCGACTGCAATACCCGCAGCAAATGCAGATCTAGTTGTTCTCGTAATTTTGGCATGGTCTCAATAATACAAGCGCTGGCCCGCGCCGTTGATCCGTGTAGACACTCATACGCCTATATAGTGAACATCATTCCAAGCAAATGTTCGCGTCCTAAGCAAATGCTATCTTCGATCCGTAAAAAACCAGTCGAGTGAGATCATGGAGACAAGACCAATTCGTTTTATTTATCGCGGCGAAGTACAGGAAGTGGCCCAAGCCCCGACCACGCGAACCGTTTTACAGTATATCCGTGAGGATCTGCACTGCACCGGCACCAAAGAAGGCTGTGCCGAAGGTGATTGCGGCGCCTGCACGGTCATGATTGGCGAACTGGACCAGAACAATCAACTGCAATTACGTGCCGTCAATGCCTGTATCCAGCTACTGCCTACGCTCGATGGCAAGGTGCTCTACACCATTGAAGATCTACGCCAGGACGATGGCACCTTGCACCCTGTACAGCAAGCCATGGTGGACTGGCACGGCGCCCAATGCGGCTTTTGTACGCCCGGCTTCATCATGTCGCTGTGGGGTCTGTACATGACGCACTCACCTGAAAACGGCCCGGTTTCCCGAGAACAGATCGACGATGTGCTCTCGGGCAATCTGTGCCGCTGTACCGGCTACCGCCCCATTATTGATGCGGCCAAGGCCATGCACAGCTACCCGGCAGTCAGCATGGATCGCCAATCCATTGAAGACAAGCTGCGTGCCATTCGTCAGGACGGCATGCTGGCCTATGAATATCAGGGTCAGACCTTCCACGCCCCCCGCACCCTGGACCAGTTGGCCCAATTGCGCGAGCAATATCCGCAAGCCCGCATTCTGGCTGGCAGTACCGATATAGGCCTGTGGGTGACCAAGCAATTCCGCGATCTACCGCATCTTATTTATATCGGCCAAGTCGTTGAACTGCGCGAGCTGAAAACCACCGAGGACGATCTTTACATTGGTGCAGGCGTGTTGCTGAACGACGCTTTTGATGCCCTGATCAAAGACCACCCCGAATTGACGGAACTGCGCCAGCGTTTTGCCTCCTTCCCTATTCGCAACGCCGGTACTTTGGGCGGTAACGTGGCCAACGGTTCGCCTATTGGTGACTCCATGCCGGCCCTGATTGCCATGCGCACTCGTGTCGTGCTGCGCAAAGGTGGGCTTGAGCGCGTCATGCCTTTGGAAGACCTGTATCTGGCCTATCAGAAAACCGCCATGGAACCGGGCGAGTTTGTACAAGGCCTGCTGGTCCCACGCCACAAGGGCCAATGGCAATTTCGCACCTACAAGCTGTCCAAGCGGTTCGACCAGGACATTTCTGCCGTGTGCGCCGCCTTTGCGGTGGAGCTGGATGGCAAAATCGTCAAACAGGCCCGCATCGCCTTTGGTGGCATGGCCGCCACTCCAAAACGTGCCAGCCACGCCGAGCAGGTGCTACAAGGCCAGGAATGGAACGAGGAAAACGTACAGGCTGCCATGCAGGCACTACAGCAGGACTACCAGGCCCTGAGCGACATGCGTGCCAGCAGTGAATACCGCAACCAAAGTGCGGCCAATTTGCTGTACCGCTTCTTCCTGGAAACCCACCCTGAACACGCTTTGAGTCCCGCCCAGTTGAATGTCTTTCACCGAGCTCAAGCCAGCCTGGAGACTTTGTGATGAAAATTGACAGTATCGACCACCTGAACACCGCCACGGCGCAACGCGTCGGCGTGTCCTTTTTGCACGAATCGGCAGACTTGCACGTGAGCGGCACCGCCACGTATACCGACGATTTACCCGAATTGCAGGGCACAGCCCACATTGCGCTGGGCCTGTCGGAGAAAGCCCATGCCCGTTTGCTGGAAGTGGATCTGGACGCCGTGCGCCATGCACCCGGCGTCATTGCCGTGCTAACCGTTGCGGACATTCCCGCCGCGAATAATTGTGGCCCGATTCTGCATGACGACCCGATTCTGGCCGATAGTGTGGTGCATTACGTTGGCCAGCCCATTTTCGCGGTGATCGCCAAATCCCACGACCAGGCACGCCGTGCCGCGCGCCTGGGCAAGATCAGCTATGAAGAGCTACCTGCCATCCTGACACCACAAGAAGCCAAAGCCGCCAATGCCGGGGTTCTGCCCTTGATGAGCCTGAAACAAGGCGACGCCAGGAAAGCGCTGGAATCGGCACCGCACCGTCTGCAAGGTACATTCCAGTGCAATGGTCAGGAACAGTTTTATCTGGAAGGTCAGATTTCCTACGCTGTGCCCAAGGAATACGGCGCCGTGCATATCTGGTGCTCCACGCAGCACCCTTCGGAAATGCAGCAGTTGGTTGCCCACTGCCTGGGCGTTGGCGCACACAAGGTTCACGTGGAGTGCCGTCGCATGGGCGGCGGTTTCGGCGGCAAGGAATCCCAATCGGCCCTGTACGCCTGCGTGGCCAGTGTGGCCGCCGTCAAGTTACAACGCCCCATCAAGCTGCGTCTGGATCGCGACGACGACTTCATGATTACCGGCAAGCGTCACGGTTTCTACTACGAATACGATATTGGCTACGACGACGAAGGCCGCCTGCTGGGCGCCCGTCTGGACATGACCGCCAACTCGGGTTTTTCTGCCGACTTGTCCGGCCCGGTGGCAACCCGCGCCATCTGTCACTTTGACAATGCCTACTACCTGTCTGATGTAGACATGAGCGCGCTGTGCGGTCGCACCAATACCCAATCCAACACGGCCTTCCGAGGCTTTGGTGGACCGCAAGGGGCTTTGGTGATGGAAGTGGCACTGGACACCATTGCCCGCCGTCTGGGCAAAGATCCACTGGATGTGCGCCGCATTAACTTCTACGGAAAAGAAGACCGCAATGTGACGCCGTACGATCAAACCGTGGTCGATAACGTCATTCACGAACTGGTGGCCGAGCTGGAAGAGACCAGTGAATACCGGCAGCGCCGTGAACACATTCGTCAATTCAATGCCAGCAGCCCAGTTCTGAAAAAGGGGCTGGCACTGACGCCGGTGAAATTCGGTATTTCCTTTAACGTGCCCGCCTTTAACCAGGCCGGTGCTCTGGTTCACGTCTATCGTGACGGCACCGTCCTGGTAAACCACGGTGGCACGGAAATGGGCCAGGGCCTGAACACCAAGGTGGCCCAGGTGGTTGCCCATGAGCTGGGCCTGAATCTGGAGCATATCCGGGTCACGGCCACCGATACCACCAAAGTAGCCAATACATCGGCCACCGCCGCCTCTACCGGGACCGACTTGAACGGTAAAGCCGCTCAGGATGCGGCCTACCAGATTCGCCAGCGCCTGACGACAGTGGCGGCCCAGCTGTTCTCGGTTGAAGAATCCAACGTGAAGTTCGAGCGCGGTCAGGTCCAGATCGGTGACCAGACCATGCCCTTCTTCCAACTGGTTGAGCACGCCTATCAGGCCCGTGTCCAGCTATGGTCCGATGGTTTTTATGCCACCCCTGGCCTGCACTGGGACTCTAAAGTCATGAAGGGTAACCCCTTCTACTATTTTTCCTATGGTGCTGCCGTCGCTGAAGTGCTGATCGACACCCTGACCGGAGAATCCCGTCTTTTGCGTGCCGACGTGCTGCACGATGTCGGCAAATCCATCAATCCGGCCCTGGATATTGGCCAGGTTGAGGGCGCCTTTATTCAAGGCATGGGCTGGCTGACGACGGAAGAGCTAGTATGGAACGCCCAAGGCAAGCTCACCACGCATGCGCCGTCGACCTACAAGATCCCGGCCATCAGCGACTGCCCCATAGACTTTCGCGTCAATCTGTTCGATGGCCACAACGCCATGGATTCGATTCACCGCTCCAAAGCCGTGGGCGAGCCGCCCTTGCTGCTGCCCTTCTGCGTGTTCAATGCAATCCGCGATGCGGTCGCCAGCGTAGGAAACTACCAGATCGAGCCCGAGCTGAACGCTCCCGCCACTGCCGAAGCCGTCATGCGGGCGGTTGCGGCGATTCGAAAAGCGAAATGAGTAGCTGGCCCTCTCTTGCCCTCGCCCGCCTGAAAGCGGGCGAGCGGCTGGTTTTGTGCTCGGTGGCCTTGGCAAAAGGCTCCACCCCGCGCACCACGGGTACGGCCATGCTGTTCAGCCAAACTGAGCAGTGGCTGACCATTGGTGGCGGACACCTGGAATGGGTGGCGGCGGAGCAGGCACGCGTCATGCTCAGCCAGCCCGGCGGCCCCGGCTGGAGCATGAGCCGCCTGCCACTGGGCCCCAGTCTGGGCCAGTGTTGCGGCGGGGTGGTCACCCTGCTGTACGAAACCCTGGGTGAGGAAGACTTGGGCTGGCTGGAAGCGCTGGACAGCGCCGTGCGGGCCGGTCAGGCGACCAGCCGCCGTTCGCAATTGCTCTTGGACGGCAACAAGCAGGTTGATATCCAAAGCCCTTCGATTGTGGATGAATCCCGGCTGGACTACGACGGCTCGCAAGGCGTCTGGATGGAAGACCTGCCGCCCCCACCCCTGACCATTCTGCTGTTTGGGGCTGGTCACGTGGGCGAGGCCTTGGTGCAGATTCTGGGCACCCTGCCATGCCAGGTTCTATGGATTGACGAGCGCCCCGAGCTATTTCCCGCCCAGGTACCCAGCAATGTCAGCCTGGAAATTACCGACATCCCCGATGCCCTGATTGAACAAGCACCAAGCAATAGCTATTTTCTGGTAATGACGCATAATCACGGCCTTGATTTGGCGCTGTGCCAAAAGATCTTGCGCCGCCCCGATACCGCCTATGTGGGCCTGATCGGTTCCATGACCAAACGCCGTCAATTCGAGCGCCGCCTGCAACAGCGCGGTATGCCCGAATCCCGTATTCAGGAACTGATCTGCCCCATTGGCGTGCCAGATATCAAGGGCAAGGCCCCTTCGATTATTGCCGTGGCTGTCGCCGCCGAATTGCTGGCCCACGCCTATGAAATGGGCCAGCTCAGTCGCTGATGCGACCTCGACTTCTAGGACACTATGACTACCTCTTTACACTCCGCCTGCGCCTACCGTGCCCAACTGCTGTACTTTGTTGCAGACCCCGCCACACTGGAAGATCCTTCCGAAGCCGTGCGCTACCACAGTGACGGTCTGTTGCTGGTCAACGAGCAAGGCCAGATTCAGGCCTGTGGCGACTGGGCCGAACTGTCGCGCAGCCTGCCTGCCGGTACAAAAACCGTGGATCTGAGCGGGAAAATCATCATGCCGGGCATGATCGATACCCACCTGCACTTCCCGCAAACCGACATTATTGCCTCCCCTGCCAGCGGCCTGCTGCCTTGGCTGGAAACATATACCTTCCCGACTGAGGGCCGTTTTGGCGATAGCGACCATGCCCGCGAAGTAGCTGGCGTGTTTCTGGACGAATTGCTGCGCAACGGCACGACCACCGCCCTGGTCTACGGCAGTGTGCACCGTCAATCCGTGGATGCCTTCTTTGAAGAAAGCCACGAGCGCAATCTGCGCATGATTGCGGGCAAAGTCATGATGGACCGCAACTGCCCGGACTATCTGCAAGATACCGCCGAGTCGGGCGCACGCGACTCGGAAGACCTGATCAAGCGCTGGCACGGCAAGGGCCGCCAATTGTACGCATTGACCCCCCGTTTTGCCCCTACCTCCACCCCGGAACAATTGGCCGCTTGTGGTGAACTGGCCCGCGCCTATCCCGATGTCTTTCTGCAAACCCACGTGGCGGAGAACAAGGACGAAATCAAATGGGTGAGCGAGCTGTTCCCCAAGAACCGCAGCTATCTGGACGTATATGACAGCTTTGGCCTGCTGCGCCCCCGTGCTATTTACGGCCACAGCATCTGGCTGGATGAGCAAGACCGCGCCCGCATGCACGATACCGGCAGTATCGCGGCCCACTGCCCCACGTCCAATCTGTTCCTGGCCTCCGGCCTGTTCGACTTCCAGTCCATTCGCCACAGCAAGGTGCTGCACACCCTGGCCACCGACGTGGGCGGCGGTACGTCCTTCTCCATGCTGCGCACCATGAACGAAGCACACAAGGTAGCCCGTCTGAACAATTACCACCTGACCGCCGCATCCATGTTCTATATGGCCACCGAAGGCGCTGCCCACGCGCTGGACATGCAAGGCCAAATCGGTACGCTGGCTCCGGGTGCCGAGGCCGATTTTATTGTGATGGATCCCAAGGCAACGCCCTTGATGGCGCGCCGCAGCACCATGCTGAACTCGCTGGAAGAGCAACTGTTCGTACTGGCCCTGCTGGGTGACGATCGTTGCATTCAAGCCAGCTACAGCGCAGGCCGCTGTGTGCATCAGCGCGATCACTAAAGCAGACCAAAAAACGCATGCCCGGCTTCTATCCTCCCCCCATGACTGAAGCCGGGAACGAATTTTCTTCCTTATCGGCCCGCCAAAGCACATTACGATTTCACGCGGATTTTACGCTGCCAACGATACATTGAGCCCGTCAGCAGAGAACCAGTTCCGGTTCCCTCGAATTCTTGGCGAGATTTCTTTATGTCCGGCACATCTATTCAGGTGCAGCGCAACGCTTTGTTCTACCTGTTAACCCAGGTTCTGGGGGTCACTTTCTTGTTTCTCTGGTTGGCCAGCCTGACTCAGGGCTGGTCACCGCTTAACCCCTTGCTGGCTATCAGCCATCAGCCCGGCCATATGGCCCATGAAATGAAAGAGGCGCAAGGCTTGTTGACCGGCCTGATTGCCGCCGCCGGACTGTCATTTGCCGCTTGGAAACTGTTGCGTTTGCGTGGACAGGATGCCGTGGCAGGCAAGCGCATCATGCTGCTCGGCACCGCCCTGTTCCTGGCCGTTCCCTTGCTGATGCTGATGTTGCAGCGCTCTGCCTCCTCCTACGGACTGCCGTCCATGTACCTGTCGATACCCGAAATCAAACCCTTGCTGGGTGTGGGGGCAGTCGTAGCGGTGGGAGCCGGTCTACTGCATTTGTACTTTGCAGGCTGGGCCTTGAACCAGTCCCGCCTGCGCTGGGGTGGCCTGTTGGCAGGCCTGCTGTGCGCGTTCTTGCTGGGCTTGCTGGAAACCGACCAAGAACGTCTCGATCTGCCGCAGGTCTTTGCCTCGCTGGCCATTGTCTGGTTGTTAGGCAGCTTGGCCTTCTATCCGCTGATTGTGAACCCCAAACGCTGGTCTGCTTCCCATAGCAAGCGCGCCACCGTCGCACAGGCCTGGGAACATCTGGCCAGCATTCAGGTACAGCGTCGTCGAACCTTGGGGGTGTTTGGTGGCCTGATGGTCGTGATTCTGCCTTTCTTTGCCCCCACCTGGGCCAACGATTCGCTGGTCTTTCAATTCACCCGCATGGCCGGTCTAGGTCTGGTGCTGATTGCCGTCCTGGGCCGTTGCTGGTGTATGTTGTACCTGGGTGGGCACAAAGGCTCCAGTCTGATCAGCCAAGGCCCCTACTCCATCAGCCGCAACCCGCTGTATCTGTTCTCACTTTGTGCTGTCACCGGCATGGGCGCACTATCTGGCAGCCTGCTGCTTGGTCCCGTGTTGGCACTATTTGTCTACGCCGTCTTCAATAATGTGATCGACGAAGAGCAGGTTTTGCTGCAAAAGGTTTTTGGCCAGGATTATCAGGACTACTGCCAGCGCGTCCCTCGTCTGGCCCCACGCCTGAGCCTGTGGAACAGCCCGAACGAGCTGCAAGTGTCCCTGACTGGATTGGCCCGCACCTTGCGCGATGCCTTGCCCTATTTCCTGATCTGGCCCGTCTTTGCCCTGGCACAGTGGTTGCAGATTAATGGCTGGGTACCCGTACTTCTGCGTCTACCCTGATTGCCCCCAAGTGCAGTAAGCTGAACAAGAACTGTCCCAACCCTGTGGAACAAGCTGTCATGCGTGTCCTGATTGTTGAAAACGATACAACCATTGCCGAAAACCTTTATACCTATCTGGAGCTGAAAGGCTTTGCGGTCGATGCCGCCTACGACGGCAATGGTGCGCTGACACTGCTGCAAGAACAGGATTTTGATGCGCTGGTACTGGATCTGGGCCTGCCCGGTCTGGATGGCTTCGGTGTCCTCCAGGCCCTGCGCCAATCCAAACAAACGCCCATCCCCACGTTAGTCCTGACGGCTCGCAGCCAGCTCGAAAGCAAACTCACCGCCTTTGACCTGGGAGCCGACGACTATCTGATCAAACCCTTTGCTCTGGCCGAAGTCGAGGCGCGGCTACGCGCCCTGATGCGTCGTGGCCCACCACAAGTACAGCACGGTTCGCTACATTGGGGCAGTCTGGAATACAACCTGGATACGGCGCTGGTCAGTGTGGATGGACAAGAGCTGCACCTGAGCTTCAAAGCCCGCCAGTTGCTGGAAGCCTTGTTACGCGACCCGCAAGCCATTCTGACTCGCCGCTCTCTGGAAAAAACACTGTGGCCTCAGGGTGCGCCTTCACCCGAGGCCTTGCGCAGCCAAATCCATCTCTTGCGCCGTGCTCTTTCCGAAGCAGGTGCAGGTACCGTCGAAACCTTGCCTGGTATGGGCTGGCGCTTGCAACAGGAGAGTTAAGAGATGGCCAAAGCGCCACGCCGAAGCCGCTTCATGAGCACCCTCACCCAGCGCGTGTCCTGGGCCCTGACCCTGATTGCCGCCTTGTTGGTCATCATCATGGGTGGGCTGGCCTATGTGGCCTTTGCACGCATGGAAGACGAGATGGTCAATGCCATGCTGATCTCCTACGCCCGCAACCCTAGCCTCTTGCCCGATAGCGCCTACAACCGTAGCGAAGCCTTGGGGGCAGAACTGGACAGCTACTGGTTCCTGCCAGGCCAAACCCTGGACAACCTACCTGAATTTGCCCGCGTCCCCAGACCGGGGATTTACGAGTTCCATATAGGCAGCGATACCTGGCACGTACTGCGCCAGGATAAAGAGCAAGGGCAACTGTATCTGGTGTATCGCGCTACCCCTCACGAAGACCGGGTGCGCGAGTTTGGTCTGATTCTGCTCCTGATCGGTTCTGCCACGATTTTGCTGGTTTTTTTGCTCGGACGCCGGGTCGCTCGCCACGCCGTGGCTCCCATGCTGACCCTGTCCCGTCACCTGGAAAACTGGGCACCTGGGCGCTCCGGCCTGCCCGAGCACCAGGACGATGAGGCTGGACGTCTGATCCGGGCCTTTAATCGCATGCAGGAGCAGGTTGAAGAACTGCTGACTCATGAACGCGAGTTCGCCGCTAATCTGGGCCATGAACTCCGTACAGGGCTCACCGCCATACGCAGCGATTGCGAGCTTTTGTTGCTGCAACTGCCCGAAGGCCCGCAACAACAGCGTCTACAGCGCATGATGACGCAAGCCGATGCGGTCACCGCCAGTCTGGATGCCGCCGAAAGCCTGGCCTATACCGCAGAGCGCCATATGCGCGAGGTGGACATTCACGAACTGGCTCAACAAACCTGGCAGGCCGTCGCCCTGCTGGATGCGAATAGCCACCAAGTACGCTGGAGCAACTTAGTGCCCGACACCTTGCTCTACACCCTGGACCCCTATGCCCTGTCCATGCTGCTGCGCATCCTGATGCGCAACGCCATCGACCATGCCGCACCCTGCAAACTACAACTGAGCTGGATTGCGCCCTCCGTCCTGGCTTTGCAAGATGACGGCCCCGGCATCGCCACGCAAGATCAAATTCTGATTTTTGAGCGCCATTTCAGCCAAGGCAAGCAACTGCCCACAGGACTGCGTACAGAGGGCCACAGAGGCATCGGACTGGCACTGGCCCGCCAACTGGCGCTGGCTCAAGGCTGGAGCTTGAGCGTACAAGGTGGACCGAACGGCAAAGGCTGTGTATTCAAGCTGGATCTGGATCCGTCATGATCTTCTGAAACAGCAAGGTCATCTGTGCTAACAGCGTCGCCCAAAGCAATAAAACTCATTGCGACAGGCCAGTCTAAAGAACAAGTAAGCTTTTATCGAGCGCAAGGCCCAACCCTTGAAAAGACATTTCAAAAGGCAGGTCTCTGAGCACAAAAAAACCCGGCCTGAAAAGGCCGGGTTTTTTATTTTGCCTAAGCAAACAAGCTAAAGACTTACTGGCTTTCCAGGAAGCTCTTCAACTTGTCAGCACGGCTAGGATGACGCAACTTGCGCAAAGCCTTGGCCTCTATTTGACGAATACGCTCACGCGTGACATCAAACTGCTTGCCCACCTCTTCCAGGGTCTGGTCGGTGCTCATCTCGATACCGAAACGCATGCGCAGCACTTTAGCTTCGCGTGGCGTCAGGGAATCCAGGACATCTTTCACCACGTCGCGCATGGAACCGTGCAAAGCCGAATCCGATGGCGAAACAGTGTTGTTGTCCTCGATAAAATCGCCCAAGTGGGAATCGTCATCGTCACCGATAGGCGTTTCCATGGAGATAGGCTCTTTAGCGATTTTCAGGATCTTGCGAACCTTGTCCTCGGGCATGTCCATCTTCTGGGCCAGGGTTGCGGGATCGGGTTCAACGCCGGTTTCCTGCAAGATCTGACGATTGATACGATTCATCTTGTTGATCGTTTCGATCATGTGAACCGGAATACGAATCGTGCGGGCCTGGTCAGCAATCGAACGCGTAATGGCCTGACGAATCCACCACGTTGCATAGGTGGAGAATTTGTAGCCACGACGGTATTCAAACTTGTCCACCGCCTTCATCAAACCGATATTGCCTTCCTGAATCAGATCCAGGAACTGCAAACCACGGTTGGTGTACTTCTTGGCAATCGAGATCACCAGACGCAAGTTGGCCTCGGTCATTTCGCGCTTGGCTTTACGAGCTTTGGCTTCACCGGTGGTCATGCGTTTGTTGACTTCTTTGAGATCCTTCAAAGGCAGAACAACGCTGGTTTGCAGGTCGATCAGCTTTTGCTGAACTTCCTGAATGGCAGGGATGTGGCGTTCCAGAATGGCGCTGTAAGCGTGGTTGCCAGCAACCTCTTGCACCACCCAATCCAGATTGGTTTCGTTGCCTGGGAAAGCCTTGATGAAATGCGCACGTGGCATATCAGCACGATCCACACAGATGTTCAGGATTTCGCGTTCGTGCTGACGCACAATTGCAACCTGCTCACGCATGGTGTCGGCCAGCTTTTCCACCATCTTGGCGGTAAAGCGAATGCCCATGAATTCGTTCAGGATGGTTTCCTGTGCCTGCACGTAACCGGGGCTCTTGTAGCCATCGGTCTCGAAAGACACGCGCATCTTGTCAAACCATTCGCCAATGATGTCGAATTTCTTGAGCGACTTGTTGCGCAGGTATTCAATCTGCTTGCTGCTCATGCCGCCGGCTGGACCTTCGTCCTCATCGTCAGCGCTCACGCCGGAACCGGCGTATTCCTCGCCATCATCGTCCACCAGGCCGTCAACCACTTCGTCGATCTGCATGACGCCTTCACGCACACGCTGAACATAGGCCAGAATTTCGTTAACCGTGGTTGGGCAGGCGGCAATCGCCATCACCATGTGCTTCAGACCATCTTCGATACGCTTGGCGATTTCAATTTCACCTTCGCGAGTCAGCAGTTCCACCGAGCCCATTTCGCGCATGTACATACGCACAGGGTCAGTCGTGCGACCGAAGTCGGAATCAACCGTGGTCAAAGCGGCCTCAGCTTCGTCCTCAACATCGTCGTCGCTGGATGCCATGGGCGCGTTATCGCTCATGAGCAAGGTATCAGCGTCGGGAGCCTGGTCGTAAACCGAAATACCCATGTCACTGAAGGTGCCGATAATGCCATCAATGGCTTCGACATCCACCAGATCATCGGGCAGGTGGTCATTGATTTCACTGTAGGTCAGGTAACCGCGATCCTTACCCAGCTTGATCAGGGCTTTGAGGCGGTTGCGACGGGCTTCCTGTTCTTCAGGGCTCAGTTGGCCACGTACCCCAAAAACGTCTTTTTCGGCTTTGGCGCGCTTGGCACCACGCTTGGCCACCGGCTTGAGATCAGGAATGACCTCTTCTTCGCCCATTTCGTCGTCATCGACAAAATCGATACCGTCGTTATTGGCATTTTTTGCAGGACGTCCACGGCGACCGCCGGTAGCGGCTTTAGCCGCTGTTTTCTTGGCAGCCGCTTTTTTAGCTACCGTTTTTTTAGCAGCCGCCTTTTTAGCTGCCTTTTTGGCAGGCGCTGCGCCTGGCTCTCCACTTTCGTGAAGCTCATCGAGCTCTACCGAGCTTGATGCCCCTGATTTTGCTGTCGCGGCCAAGGTTTTCTTAGCAGACCGAGAGACCGTCGTCGAGGTTTTACCAGTCGTTTGAGTCATATTTTCTTCCATAGACGCCATTTACCCCTGTGGCACTAAATGTGTAGCCACCGAGTCGTACAGGCAAAAGAGCCTGATGATGAGCGTGTTCACAACCGGCTTGCGCCTGGGCGTGTTGCGCGAGCGAACCCTAAGTCATTTAATCCCTGGCTCATGGGCTCAAGGCATAAGGTGGTTCACAATCCGCTAACCCGCCGCATTTGCTTGCGTACCAGTTTTAACCCCCTGGCCGGCCACAAACACCACACATAACCCATTATTTTACTTCACTTGCCGAGTATAAGCAGCATTCAACAAAGCAATACGGCGTGTCAATTCTTGATAACGCTGACGCTGCTCGGGCTCTTTCAAGCCCGTAGTGATCAATGCCGACTGCTCTGCCTTGATCGCATCCAGTTCGATGCGATGCAGCGCATCACGCCATTCGCCTTGGGGATCGGGCAATTCTTCCTCGCCCAAAAGCTCCGTGGCCAGCGCCTCAAGCACTGGGGCCAAGTCAGACTCGGGGTCCACGGCCTCCAGCAACGCGCCGGCGTGACGCGCCGAACTGATATTACTTAAGGCGATCAGCTCTTGCACCAACCGTAAGTGGGGGCTTTGTGCCAAAATTTCAAGCTGTTGATCGCCTAGTCCTCCCACCAAAGTGGGATGCCCAATAAGCAAGCGCAGCAATCGCTTAGCCATCGGGGTCACGGTACGGCTGCCACCGAGGACAGCACGCTCTTGCCGTTGGCGATTATTCTTGCCCCCCTTGCCTCGCCCTGATAGCGGCCGCTCCTGGTATTGTTCCTGAGGCTGCCAACCGGGCTCATCTTGCCAGCCATCCATCGGCAAACTGTCGGCAAAGGAACCATCAAAGCCGTCCTCAAACGGGGCCATCTCATCCGTTGCGGGCGCAGCTTGTATCGGTACAGCAGGCCTGGCGACCAGGCCGTCCTGTGCCGGTGGCGTATCGACAACAGCTCGACGCAACGGCTCTACCGTACTCAAACGCTGCGCCAGCTCTTCCGGGGTGAGCAGCACCATGCGGGCAAATTCATGTTGAATCTGCACCTTCAAAGTGCTGTCGGCCAGCTCCAGCAACAAAGGCAACGCTTCGTGTACACAGGCCGCGCGACCTTCTGCCTCGTCCATACGATGATGGGCAGCCAGTTCATCCAGGAAAAAGCGTGATAACGCCGCTGCTTGCTGGGCTTGCTCGCGAAACGCTTGCGCGCCGTACTCACGAACAAACGAATCCGGGTCGTGGTTATCCGCCAAAAACATGAAGCGGATGGAGACATCATCACGAACCAAGGGTAAGCAGGTATTCAAGGCACGCCAGGCAGCTTTGCGCCCAGCCCTGTCACCATCAAAGCAAAACACCAGCCTGTCGCTGGCGCGCATTAATTTGGTGATGTGGTGTTCGGTGGTCGCGGTGCCCAATGTCGCCACAGCGTTATGCAAGCCATGTTGCGACAGCGCCACCACGTCCATATAACCTTCAACAATCAGGACAAAGCCTTCTTGGCGTATGCCCTGACGCCCTTCCCACAAGCCGTAAAGCTCATGCCCTTTGGAAAACAGCGTCGTTTCTGGTGAGTTCAGGTACTTGGGTTCGCCTTTTTCGATCAGACGGCCACCAAAGCCAATGATATGGCCTTTGGTACTGCGGATCGGAAACATGACACGCGAACGAAAACGATCGTAGCGACGACCATCCTCGGACTCGATCACCAAGCCGGACTCAACCAGTTGCTTGTCTTCGTATTGCGGAAAAACAGCCGATAGCCCGCGTCGCTCGGTACCTGTCCAGCCTAGGCCGAAACGGGCAGCCGTCTCCCCATCCAGGCCACGACGTTTTAAATAATCGATCGCAATGGGAGATTGTTTTAGCTGACGCAGGTAATGCCCCTGTGCCGTCTCAAGAATATGATGCTGGCGCGATAGCTCGTCTTTACGACGCGCATCGGCAGCACGTTGGCGTGGGGTGCGATCTGCTTCGGGCACAGTCATTCCGACGGACCCAGCCAAGCTGCGTACCGCCTCGGGGAATGAAGCCCCGGTGTGTTCCATCAGGAACGAGATAGCCGATCCGTGAGCGCCGCAACCGAAGCAATGGTAAAACTGCTTGGTCGGACTGACTGTAAATGAAGGGGATTTTTCGTTGTGAAAAGGGCACAGGCCAAGCAAGTTGGCCCCGCCTTTACGCAACTGCACATATCGCCCGACGACATCTACGACATCGACACGGGCGAGCAGTTCCTGAACAAAAGATTCAGGGATCAATACAAGCGTGGGGGCAGTTGCTGGCTGCGGATGCGTTTGTAGTGGCGCTTCACGGCGGCTGCGTGTTTACGCTTGCGCTCAGCCGTTGGCTTTTCGTAGAATTCGCGCGAGCGCAGCTCGGTCAACAGACCGGTTTTTTCAATAGTGCGTTTGAAGCGGCGCAAAGCAACTTCAAAAGGTTCGTTTTCTTTCAGGCGAACAATGGACATGTAATCCCTGACCTTTGTAAAAAGAGTTAGCGTAACAGATAGCCCAATATGGTAGCACGATTGCAGGCATACACCAAGCAAGGCGCAATTAGGCTATCCACCAAGTATCTGAATACCAACGATCAAGCCTGACCTGTACCCTTACGGATCCAGGCGTCCAGCTGATGAGGGCGAATGCTATCGTAGTCCTCAAAAGGCTGATGAATCCAGGGATTTGTGGGCAACTTGGACACGTAGTAGTCTGGGTCGACTTGTGCGTGGCCTTTCCACCACAAAACAGCGGTTTTCAGCTCGGTGATCGCAGGAAACTGTGCACGCAAGTGATCGCGTACACGCATAAAAGTCTTGCCGGTATCGACCATATCATCGACCAGCAGCACATTGCCATCCAAGGTGCCACGGGTAATGGTGATGTATTGCGCAATATCCAGATCGCCCTGTTCGGTACCGGCGGCCTCACGATAACTGCTGGTGGCCAAAATACCCAAGGGCACATCATAGATGCGCGAAATAACGTCTCCCACTCTCATGCCGCCTCGAGCCAGGCAAACAATTTTGTCGAATTTCCAGCCTGATTCGTGAATGCTCAGGGCCAATTGCTCAATCAGGCGATTGTATTGTTCCCAGGAAACCCATTCATCAGTATCGCTATTTGGGGGCAGACTCATATGTATTCCAGATATAAATGCACTAGCTGCGCTTTGGTACCTGCAAAACAAGAGTCTGGTAGGCCAACGCAGCGTCCAGAACGACAAAGCGGCCCTTCAGGCCGCTCTGTACGCACCGTACAACGGTGCAAGGCATTATACCGCGATAAATCGCTTATTTGGTAAACGGATCGCGCAATACAATAGTTTCGTTGCGATCTGGCCCTGTGGAAACCATGTCGATAGGCACATCGCACAGTTCAGCAATACGTTCCAGATAACGACGAGCGTTGATAGGCAGCTTGTCGTAGTCGGTCACGCCCACTGTGGACTCGGTCCAGCCGGGCATTTCTTCCAGAACAGGTTCGGCCTCAGCAACCGCGTGTGCACCGTAAGGCAAAACGTCCAGGAACTCGCCCTTGTAGCGGTAACCCACACCAATCTTGATTTGCTCAACGCCGTCCAGCACGTCCAGCTTGGTGATGCACAGACCGGAAATACCGTTGATCATGACCGAGCGCTTCATGGCAGCCGCATCAAACCAGCCACAACGACGGGGACGGCCGGTTACGGAACCAAATTCCTTGCCCACGGTAGCCAGACGCATGCCGGTGTCATCCAGCAATTCGGTTGGGAATGGACCCGAACCCACACGTGTCGTGTAGGACTTGGCAATGCCCAGCACGTAGCTCAGTTCCTGAGGACCGACACCCGAACCCGCAGAAGCCGCACCGGACAGACAGTTGCTGCTGGTAACGAAGGGGTAGGTACCGTGGTCAATATCCAACAGCGCACCTTGAGCACCTTCAAACAGAAGCTTTTGCCCTGCTTTTTTGGCTTGGTACAGGTTGTTGGACACGTCAGCCACCATAGGAGCCAGCTGTTCAGCGTGCTTCATGGCCAGATCACGAACCTGCTCGGCGGAGACCGCTTCGGCGCCCAGGTACTGGGTCAGCACGAAGTTGTGGTAATCCAGCGCTTCGGAGAGTTTTTCGTCGAAGATTTCGGGATCGTACAGGTCCTGAACACGCAGGGCACGGCGTGCCACCTTATCTTCGTAGGCAGGGCCAATACCGCGACCAGTAGTACCGATCTTGCCATCGCCTTTACGCTTTTCACGAGCCTGGTCCACAGCGATGTGGTAGGGCAGAATCAGTGGGCAGGCGGGCGAGATCTGCAGGCGCGAACGCACGTCCAGACCGGCCGCTTCCAGCTCGGCAATTTCGGTCAGCAGGGCTTCGGGCGAGAGCACCACGCCATTGCCAATGTAGCAAGTGACGTGCTCGTGCATGATGCCCGAAGGAATCAGGCGCAGAATTGTCTTCTTGCCATTAATCCACAATGTATGGCCAGCGTTATGCCCACCCTGGAAACGAACCACGCCATGCGCGGACTCGGCCAGCCAGTCGACGATCTTGCCTTTGCCTTCGTCACCCCACTGGGTGCCAATCACCACAAGGTTTTTGCTCATGTCTAGTATCAGAATAAAGGAGGCCGGCGCGGTGCCGGACCGATAACAATCACCAACGCCATAAACCGTCTGGTTTACAGCGCCCTAACTTGCCACTGACCGTCCGACAAGACCAGCTCGCGGTCGATCACGAATTCATCCAGATTCAGCTCCTGACCGGGCAGCATCTGAATCACAATTTCACCGTTTTGACGCAACTGCCTGACCGCTGCACTCAGGGCCGCATCATTGCCCCAGGGGGCACGTACCGCGCGGGCCGCCTGAGCCGGCGCCAGGCCAGCCGAGAGCTTGCGCAAATCCAGGCTGAAGCCGGTTGCAGGACGAGCACGGCCATACATGCGGCCAATACCGTCAAAGCGTCCGCCCTTGACCAGGGCATCGTGCCAGCCTTCCGCATAAACCGAAAAGATCAGGCCAGAATGGTAGGCATAACCGCTGCCGATATCGGCCAGGTCCACTGTAATTTCGTGGCCAGGCAAGGCATCAATAAAGCTGCGCAGGCTACCCAAGGCTTCACGAACCTCGGGCTCATCGGGCAAAACGCTGCGAGCGCGCTCCAGCACGCTGCCATCACCATACAAGGAAGTCAGAGCCAACAGATAGCGAGTAGTTTCGGGCAGACAACCCGACTCACGACCAAGGGCACGCAGGCCCGACACATCCTTGGCGTTCAGAAGCTCACACACTTCTGCCACGCGGGTTTTCAAAATAGGATCGCGCTCGATCAGGAAGCGCCCCAGATCGGGGTAGTTCAAGTCCAGACGAGGATGATGCACCCCTGCCCGACCCACGCTTTCCAGCGCCAGTTGCACCACTTCCAGATCGGATTCGATACCGGCATGGCCGAAGATTTCCGCGCCGATCTGCAATAGCTCACGGTCCGACAGCAAACCAGCCGGACGAGCATGCAAGACCGAACCACAGTAGCAAAGCCGAGTCACGCCTTCGCGGTTAAGCAAGTGAGCATCAATACGAGCTACCTGGGGGGTCATGTCGGCGCGTACGCCCATCGTACGACCCGAGATTTGATCGACGACTTTGCTGGTCCGCAGATTCAAATCTGTGCCAGAAACCGCCTGCAGGGATTCCAGATACTCCACCAGCGGCGGAGCGACCAGTTCGAACCCGTAAGTACGATACAAGTCTAGCAAATCGCGGCGCAGCTCTTCGATGCGACGCGCCTCTGCAGGCAAGATATCAGCCAGGCTCTCTGGCAACAACCAATTGGACATACTCGTGCCTCGGACTACTTATAAACGAAAGTTCCAGCCAAACAAAAAGCGACTTAGGGCTTGTAAGCCGCCTAAGTCGCATGCGAAGTGGTGTTAGTAACTTACACGCTAGTATAAACGATCAGGGCCGCGGGTGGAACACCCAACGGCCCTAAGTTCTCTAGCGGGGATCAGTTCGCAGGTGCTGCGGGTGATCCTTGCTCGCCCCAATACTTGAAGAAATCAGAGTCAGGACTGATGACCAACGTATCGGTCTGTTTGCTGAAAGCACTACGATAGGCTTCCAGGCTGCGGTAGAAACGGTAGAACTCGGGGTTCTTGCCATAACTATCGGAGTAAATAGCAGCGGCTTCACCATCACCCTGACCACGAATGGCCTGAGCTTGTGCGTAGGCATCAGCCAGCAACTCTTCACGCTGACGTTCGGCTTCGGCACGGATACGCTCGCTTTCAGCGGCACCGGTTGCACGCAAGCGGTTTGCTTCTTGTGTACGCTCGGCTTCCATACGGCGGTACACCGATTCCGAAATCTCGGGAGCGAAGTCAATGCGGCGCAAACGCACATCAACCACTTCCACACCCAAAGGACGAGCACGCGCTTCAACGGCAGTCAGCACCTCGCGCATAATGGCATCACGTTCGGTAGACACCACTTCTTTCACGGTACGGACGTTCACCGAAGCGTTCAAAGCGTCACGAATCTGAGCCTGCAAACGCTCGACCGCACCACGATCCGTTGCGCCAAAAGTCACGTAAAACAGGCGTGGATCGGAAATACGCCATTTGACGTAAGAGTCGATCAACAGGTTCTTCTTTTCAGCGGTCTGAATACGCTCGGGGTCCTTGGTTTCAATTGTCTGCAGACGCTTGTCAAGGAACACCACGTTTTCAAATGGCGGCGGCAACTTGAAGTGCAAACCGGGCGTTGTAATGGTATCGCGCACTTCACCCAGGGCAAAAACAAGCGCCGCATCGCGCTCACGCACGATAAATACGGAAGACAGCAGCAGACCGACAATTACCGCCAGGGCCACCAGAGCAGGAAATAAACGTTGCATCAAGCTCTCCTAGCGTGCGTATGGGGAATAAGGGCTGACCAGCGAACCCAGCGAAGTATCCAGGCCGGCTGAGTTAGCAGGTGCCGGCGCTTTGGATACCGAAGCTGGTGCGGGCGAACGGCTTACCTGCCCTTGCACCGACGCAGAAACGACCGGGGCTGACGGCTCCATATCGGTACGGCTACCTACCTGACGCACGATCTTGTCCAAAGGCAAATAGAGCATGTTGTTATCGCTACGGGTATCAACCAGTACCTTGCTGGTGCTTTCCAGAATTTCCTGAATCGTGGACAGGTACAGACGATCCCGCGTTACACCCGGAGCCTTCACGTACTCGGCCTCAACGCTGCCAAAACGTGCGGTGTCACCCTTGGCATCACCAATCACACGAGCCTTGTAACCCTCGGACTCCTGCATCATGCGAGCCACTTGACCAGCAGCTTCGGGCAATACCTTGTTGGCGTATGCCTGACCCTCATTGATCTGACGCTCGCGGTCCTGACCGGCCTTGACGGCATCATCAAAGGCCGCTTGAACCTGCTCGGGCGGCTGCACGTTCTGGATAGCCACGGTACTGATCTGAATACCGGTACGGTAACGGTCCAGAATGGACTGAGCCAGTTGCTGCACGTCCGACGCAATCTGCGTACGGCCGGAATACAGAACGGTATCCATAGGCTGTTTGCCCACGACTTCACGCATGGCGGTTTCTGCCGCCTGACGTACCGATTCGTCCGGATTATTGGTGTTGAACAAATAGTCCGGTGCACCGGTAGGCAACAGGCGATACTGAACCACGTACTGCATATCAACGATATTCTCGTCGGTCGTCAGCATCAGGGACTCAGGCAGGACTTTGTTGCGCGCACTTCCGCGGTAACCCACCTCGAAGGTACGCAACTGGGAAATATTGACAGTTTGGTAATCTTCGATCGGAGCAGGCCAGCGCCATTGCAGACCGGGATTCAAGGTTTTGGTGTACTCGCCAAAACGAGTCACCACGGCAACCTGACCTTCTTGCACGATGGTAAAGCCACTGGCCATCCAAAGACCTACCGCCACCACGCCGCCGATAATCAGCAGCTTGGGGGAGCCTTTAGGCATGGAGGGGCCATTACCACTCCCCGGAGGCATGCCACCCGGAGGGGAACGACGTCCCTTTTTGCCAAATAGAGATCCCAAGCGACTATTGAAGTCACGCCACACCTCGTCGAGGTCAGGCGGGCCATCTTGTTTCTCGGGGCGGCGAGGTGGCTCGGAACCGTTTTTGCCACTGTCTCGTCCCCAACCGGGATCATTGAGATTGAATATTTTATTGTTCAGACGCATTGTTTTCCGCGAAATGACCTGATTCGACGATTGCTGCACGCAACCCGTCCAATCCGATGCGCTCTAAAGCGCTAACAAAGACTCGGGCAATAGTACCATGTTCGTCCCGCTCTACCCGTGGCTCATAGCCAGCCTGGTCAATTTTGTTGTAGACCAGAATACGAGGTATCTCATGGGCCCCGATGTCCTCCAGAACCTTATGAACTTCAGCGATTTGCTCATCGCGTTGAGGGTTGGCGGCATCGACCACATGCAGCAATAAATCCGCATGGACGGTCTCTTCCAAAGTGGCCCGGAAAGCCGCGATCAAGGTCGGCGGCAATTCTCGAATGAAGCCCACCGTATCCGAAATCACGACCTGCCCAGCCCCTTCAATCCAGATACGGCGCGTCGTGGTGTCCAAGGTAGCAAATAACTGGTCGGCCGCGTAGGCATCCGCCCGAGTCAAGGCATTGAACAAGGTGGATTTACCCGTGTTGGTATAGCCCACCAGTGACACCGACAACGTCCCGCTGCGAGTGCGGGCACGGCGCTGGGTACTGCGTTGACGCTGCACCTTGGCCAGACGTTCTCGCAAGGTACGGACTTTGTCGCCAATCATGCGGCGGTCCATTTCCAACTGTGATTCACCTGGACCACGCATCCCGATCCCGCCCTTTTGGCGTTCCAGGTGAGTCCACATCCGGGTCAATCGGGAAGTCAGGTGCTGCAACTGCGCCAGTTCGACCTGCAACTTACCTTCATGGCTTTGCGCCCGCAGGGCAAAAATATCCAGAATCAGAGCAACCCGGTCGACAACGCGCAATTCCAGCTTACGCTCCAGGTTACGCTGCTGTGCCGGGCTCAAGGCATGGTCAAACAGCACCACTTCGGCCTCTGTCGCCTTGGCCAGCGCGACGGCCTCTTCCAGCTTGCCTGTACCAATGTAGTAAGCAGAATCTGGGCGGGAACGACGCACGACCAACTGTTCCACAATCTGGGCGCCAGCACCTTCGGCCAGCATGACGAATTCTTCCGCATGGGCTTTATAGTCCAGCTCGCCCATATCCACACTAATGACCAGTGCCTTCAACGCTTGCTCCAGAAATAAAGACCCGCCCGCGGGCTCCGCGAGACGGGTCTTTCAGAGTACAAAGAACTGGGTGAGGATTTATTCAGCCTGCTCATCCGCAGCCAAAGTAACAGGGCGTGCAGGAACGACGGTAGAGATCGCGTGCTTATACACCATTTGAGTGACGGTATTGCGCAGCAGTACGACATACTGATCGAAGGACTCGATCTGACCTTGCAGCTTGATGCCGTTGACCAGGTAGATCGACACAGGGATATGCTCCTTGCGCAGCGCGTTCAAAAACGGGTCTTGTAGAATTTGCCCTTTATTGCTCATTGGTGATGCTCCGGTTATGTTGTTTTTCCAGAAATGGAAGCGAATCCCACTACTTTACCGGGTTTTCCCTGAATTCGCACGTTCCAAACTGGAGATTTTTATCTAATAAGTGTATATCAGGCGCCTTGCCCTAAAATCTGCCGCAAACTGTTACACAGTCGGGCACACTGCTCGGGCGATCCTACCGTAATACGTAAATATTGCTCAATGCGTGGCTGACGGAAGTGACGAACCAAAATCCCCTGCTCGCGCAGGGCTTGCTGAATACCCGCTGCCGAATGCTTAGGGTGCGTTGCCAACAAAAAGTTCGCTTTCGAGGGTAAAACCTCAAAACCCAACTGCTCCAGATCGGCACGCAACTGTTCGCGAGCATCAATCACCGCCTGGCATTGACGGTCAAAATACTCCGTATCCTTCAAGGAAGCCACGGCGCCCACCTGGGCGATGGTGTCCATGGGGTAGGAGTTGAAACTGTCTTTCACCCGCTCCAGAGCCTGGATGATGTCGGCACTGGCCAGGGCATAACCAACACGCAGGCCTGCCAAGGCACGTGACTTGGACATAGTCTGGATCACAACCAGATTGTCATACTTTTCCAGCAGGCTGACCGAAGAGGTACCGCCGAAATCCACGTAAGCCTCGTCCACCACAACCGTGGTATCCGGGTTGGCAGCCAGAATGGTTTCGATATCTTCCAGAGACAGCGGAATACCGGTAGGTGCATTGGGGTTGGCAAAGATAATGCCGGCGGGCGGCAGGCTGCGCTTGCGCACATAGTCCTGCACATTCAGCGTGAAGTCCTCACGCAGGGGCACGATATCAGCGGGCACACCAAAGTACGAACAGTAAGTGGTGTAGAAGCTGTACGTGATATCGGGCAGCAGGACCGGACGCACACCACGCAGGAACAGGGCGCTGAACACATGGGCCAGCACTTCGTCCGAGCCATTGCCCAAAAAGACATTATTGGCTTTGACGCCATGGTTGTGCGCCACGGCGTCACGCAGCTCCTGCGCGCTGTAAGACGGGTAAAGACGTAAATCGTCGGTCGCCGCCTGGCGGATCGCTTCCAATGCCTTAGGCGACGGACCGAAAGGATGCTCGTTTGTGTTCAGCTTCAAGAGGTTATCCAGCTTGACCTGCTCACCTGGTACATAGGGAGAAAGCCCTGCTACATGATCACTCCACAAACGGCTCATTACGCGTCCTTCAGATAAGGGTTTTTAGACGATTTGAACTCGATGCGCAAAGGCGTGCCTTCCAACTTGAAGGCCTCGCGAAAACGCGTCTCCAGATAACGGCGATAACTGTCCGAAATGGCATCCAGGGCGTTGCCGTGAATCACCACAATCGGCGGGTTCATGCCACCTTGGTGAGCATACCGCAACTTGGGACGGAAAATACCTTTGCGTGGCGGCTGTTGCTGTTCCACCGCTTCTTGCATGACACGCGTAAGTTTGGGAGTCGACAGCTTGGCGAACGCGGCGGCGTGTGCGGCATTGACCGACTTGAGCAAGGGATTGATGCCCTGCCCTTTCAGAGCCGACAAAGTATGCATCTTGGCAAAGCTCAAAAAACGCAGTTTGCGATCGAACTCACGCTTGATCCACTCGCGCTGGTACTCGTCCAGCCCATCCCACTTATTGATGCCGACAACCAGCGCACGGCCGGTCTCTACCACGAAGCCGGCAATGCTGGCGTCCTGGTCGGAAATTTCCGTGTGGGCATCAATCATCAGCAAGACCACATTACATGCTTCAATCGCCTGCAAGGTCTTGATAACAGAGAACTTTTCCACCGCCTCGAATACCTTGCCGCGTTTGCGCAAACCGGCCGTGTCGATCAGGGTGTATTCCACCCCGTTGCGCTCGAACTCGATTTCAATGGCATCACGCGTGGTACCAGGCTGGTCGAACGCAATCACGCGATCCTCACCTACCAAGGTGTTGATCAGGGTGGACTTGCCCACATTGGGGCGGCCCACAATCGCCAACTTGATACGATGCTGAAACTCCTCATCGTCCTGGCCCTCGCTATCAGAATCGGGGCTGGGCACCTGCTCCAGAGCCAGATTGATCAGCTCTTCCACGCCATCGCCGTGCGAAGCGGAAATCAGGTAAGGCTGGCCCAGACCCAGTTCGTGAAACTCTGCCCCACCGGCCTCATAACGCATGCCTTCGGCTTTATTCACGGCCAACAGCACTTTTTGACCCAGCTTGCGCAGCAACTGCGCAATTTCCAGATCCAGGGCATTGACACCTTCACGGGCATCGACCAAAAAGACAACGACATCGGCCTCGGCAATTGCTTGCTGAGTCTGGCGAGCCATCTCCAGCAACATACCGGTTTTAGCGACAGGTTCAAAACCGCCCGTATCGACCACAATGTAGGGACGTTCACCCACCCGGCCTTCGCCGTAATGACGGTCGCGGGTCAGGCCCGGGAAGTTCGCCACCAGAGCCGCGCGCGAGCGCGTCAAGCGGTTGAACAAAGTGGACTTGCCAACGTTGGCCCGACCGACCAAAGCCACTACGGGCTTAAAAGAAACGCTTTTCAATTGATTCCAACCAAGACCAAATTACCATTGCCGGTCTGGACCAGAACCCCGCGTGGGGTTCCGACCAAAGGCGACACAATGGCACCACCGCCGACACTGACCCGGCCCAACAAGGTGCCGTCCAGTCGCGATAGAAAGTGAACATAGCCTTCCATGTCACCGGCGGCAAGCGCCTGGGGCATGACGGCCAAAGGAGCCAGACTACGGTTACGCAACGCATTCTGCGTCCAGATCGTTTGCCCGTCAGTCATGGCAAACGCTTCAATCTGGCTGCGGCTATTGGCGGCATACAACATATGGTTGTCCGCTGCGATACCGGTACCGGCCGAAAATTCCCTATCCCACACCAAGCGCCCACCTTGGGAAACGTCAAAGCAGGCTACGCGCCCCTGATAGGTGGCGCCGCACAACAAAGGATCGACGACCTGGGGAGCACCCACAACGTCATTAATGCGCTCCAGGTCGGTTGCACCGCGAGAAACAGAGATACTACCTTCCCACACCAGATTTCCCTGAGCGGCGTCAATCGCCATCAGGCGACCATTGGGCATACCTGCCAGCAACAAACCGTCGATAATGCGCATCTGCATGCTGGTTTTCAAGGACAAGGCCGGACCAGGACGCTGTAAGCTCCAACGCAAATCACCCGTACTGGCATCAAAGGCTTGCAGGCGGTAGTCGCTAGTGCGCACGACAACCACACCAGCACCAACGGCAGGAGGCACATTCACGGCACTGCTGCTACGGCTGCGCCACAATTCCTTGCCCGAGTCGTCAAACGCAATCACGTTGCCATCCACTGAAGCCACGGCCGTCACTACGCCATCCGAACCTGCACCAGCCGTCAACTTCTTGCCGGCATTGGTTGACCACTGCACACGACCCGTATCCAGATCCACCTTGCTGACCTGACCCGAGACCGATGCAGCGTAGACCGAAGAGCCAGTCACTTGCGGTGCAAAGCCCGAATCTGCCCCGCTGCCAATAGAGGTGCTCCAGCTAATTTTGGCGGCCACACCGGGAGTGTATTCCGTCAAGGGAGTGGGCTCGAAACGTGGGTCCTTGCTGGAGAACATGGAGCAACCAGCCAAAGCGGTCAGACTCAAAGCCAGAGCACTCAGACGCAAGACACGCATGGCAGAGGATGAGGATGGGCGAATAGTAGAAAGAGACATGCGTTAAGCTCCTGCCAGGGCATCAAGTTTGATCTGGACCAACTGCGAAATAGGGTCTTGCTTGAGCAACTCCACGGCCTGTTTCCAGGCGTCGCGCGCTGCATCGTTCTGTCCTTGAGCGGCCAGAATATCGCCTTTGCGATCCGCAAACAGACCGGCAAAGCTGGCAGGAGGATTTGCCAGTTGAGCCAGCGCTTCGTCATAATTCTTTTGTTCCAGCAAGATACCGGCCAGACGCAGACGTGCCAGCGGGGTCAGCGCGGGGTCGTGGTTGGTTGTGACCATCCACTCCAGTTGCTCTCGAGCAGGCGTCAGATTGCCGCGTTGCTGCAAGGCCTGGGCAGCCAGCAGAACACCGCGAGAGGTGTAGCCAGACTTGGGAAAATCGTTACGCAAGGTCGTGCTGGCAGCCAGCACGCGGGCATCAGCCTCTTCGCCGGTCTGGGCAGCAGCACTTTCCAGCGCCTCAAAGTAACCCATGGCCTGACCTGCCTGATGGCCCTGGTACCACTGCCAACCGCGCCAGCCCGCTACCGCAGCCAACGCGGCAAACGCCAGCACAATGCACAAGGTGCCCCAGCGGTCCCACCATGCTCGCATGGCATCTAGTTTTTCCTGTTCTTCAAGATCGTAGGCCATGCTCAAATCCTTGCTGACAAAACACTGGCGAGTTCAGAAAAATCAACAGACTGTTGCTGCTCGGCGCCATCCGCAGCACGCAACCATTTCACACTGGCCTGTTCTTTTTGGAGTTCATCGTCACCCAAAATAACGGCGGCCTGCGCGCCACTGGCATCAGCCCGTTTGAACTGGGACTTGAAGCCACTGGAGCCTGCATGGACGATCACCTGCAAACCGGCATCACGCAATTGCTCGGCCAACAGTGAGGCCTTGCGCTGGGCAGCCTCGCCTTGGTGAACCATATAAACCTGACATTCGGGAATGGCTGGCTGCTCGCCATCTTGCGAGCACAGATCCAGCAAACGCTCCATGCCAATGGCGAAACCCACGGCAGGCGAAGGTTTGCCACCCATCAATTCGATCAGGCCATCATAACGGCCACCACCGCACACCGTACCTTGTGCACCCAGGCGATCCGTTACCCACTCGAACACAGTCAAGTTGTAGTAGTCCAGACCACGCACCAGGCGCGGGTTCAGTGTGTAGGCAATGCCGGCATCGTCCAGACGCTCGCACACGCCCTGAAAATGCGCACGGGACTCTTCACCCAGGAAGTCGAACAGGCGTGGAGCTGCATTGGCCATTTCCTGCATGGCCGGATTTTTGGTATCCAGCACACGCAAGGGATTGGTATACATGCGGCGCTGGGCCTCTTCGTCCAGCACATCCTTGTGGGTTTCCAGATGTTCGATCAAGGCCGCACGGTGGGCGGCACGCTCTTGCGCCTGCCCCAGGGAGTTCAGCTCCAGACGAATGTCCGTCAAACCCAGCTTCTTCCACAAACGGGCCAGCATGACGATCAGCTCGGCATCCACATCCGGCCCGGGCAGACCCAAGGCCTCCACGTCGATCTGATGGAACTGACGGTAGCGGCCACGCTGCGGGCGCTCATGACGGAACACCGGCCCCATTGCATAAACACGATGAGGGCGATCGTACAAGAGATTATGTTCGATAGTGGCGCGTACCATGCCCGCCGTAAATTCGGGGCGCATGGTGAGCTTGTCGCCGTTGAGCGAGTCGGTAAAGGAATACATTTCCTTCTCGACAATGTCGGTGACCTCGCCAATACCACGGGCAAACAACTGGGTATGTTCCAGCACGGGGGTACGCATATTGCGATAGCCATAGCTGGCCAACCAGTCCCGCACCAGAGCCTCCAGGGCTTCCCACTGTGCGCTTTCACCCGGTAAGGTGTCTTTCATGCCCGTCAGGGCGCGGAGCTTTTGAAACTGCTGCGTCATAATTCTAATGGTTTGCTCGCCATAGACTGACAAGCGTGTTGATCAAACCGTTGGAGCCTTGCCATAGCGGCGCTCAACGTAATTCTGGACAATGGTCTGAAATTCTTGAGCGATAGTATCACCCTTCAGGGTCACCACCCGCTCGCCATCCACATAGACGGGTGCCGAGGGCACTTCCCCGGTTCCCGGCAAGCTGATGCCGATATCGGCGTGGCGGCTTTCCCCTGGACCATTGACCACACAGCCCATCACCGCGACGTTCATGGTTTCCACGCCGGGATACAGATCTTTCCAGACGGGCATCTGGTCACGCAAATAGCCTTGAATATCGTTGGCCAGCTCCTGGAACACCGTACTGCTGGTGCGACCACAACCCGGACACGCCACCACCATAGGGGTGAAGGCACGCAAACCCATGGTCTGCAAAATTTCCTGAGCCACCACCACTTCACGGGCACGATCGCCACCGGGTTCGGGCGTCAGGGAAATACGAATGGTGTCACCAATGCCTTGCTGCAACAAGACGGCCAAGGCGGCGGTGGAAGCCACAATACCCTTGCTGCCCATCCCCGCTTCGGTCAAACCCAGATGCAGGGCGTAATCGCAACGCGCGGACAAATCCTGATAAACCGTAATCAAATCCTGCACATGGCTGACCTTGCAAGACAGCACGATACGCTTGCCGTCCAGACCCAGCTCTTCGGCACGCTGGGCATTGCTGATGGCCGAAAACACCAGGGCATCACGCATGACAGCTTGCGCCGTCCAAGGGTGTGCGCGTTGATTGTTCTCGTCCATCATGCGGGCCATCAGCTCGTGATCCAGGCTGCCCCAGTTCACACCGATACGCACGGCCTTGTCGTAACGGCAGGCGATTTCAATCATCTTGGCAAAGTTATCGTCCCGACGCTTGCCTCCGCCCATATTGCCCGGATTGATCCGGTACTTGGACAAGGCTTGTGCGCATTCCGGAAAGTCGGCCAGCAGCTTGTGCCCGTTGTAATGAAAGTCCCCCACCAAGGGAACATTGACACCCATGCGGTCCAATTGCTCACGGATCGCCGGCACTTCTCGCGCGGCTTCCGGGGTATTGACGGTAATACGCACCAGCTCGGAACCCGCACGCGCCAACTCCTTGACCTGGATGGCCGTTGCAATGGCATCGACCGTATCCGTATTGGTCATGGACTGCACCACGACAGGAGCCGAGCCCCCCAGTTTCACGACATGATCGCCCCAGCGCACATCCACCGTGCGCGTCACCCGTTTGGGTTGAGCACCAACCGGCAAGGGCTGGCAAGCAGAGGGAGTTCCGGGACCCTGCGTCATTTCTTCAAATCCTTAAGCCAATCAAACACCAACCATTGATCAGGAACCCAGCCCCGATCAATGGCGTAAAAACCGGCTACCAACAACAAAACAATAATAATTAGAATCCAGATCCAGCCTGAACCACCGCGTGATTCGGCATATAGGCCCAAATCCGTACTGGCCAGCCCCGAACCGGAATGATCACGCGGTACGGGCTTGGGGGCTGCAGTATCACTGACCTGAGATTCCAGCATGACCAGCACTGCCGAGACATCGGTCTCGAGAAAGCGCGCATAATTGCGCACCATGCCACGCAAGGGCTGCCCCCCGGGCAACTGACTCCACTCCTGAGCCTCCAGAGCCTCCAGTTGCCGAACCGAAAACTTCAGGCGGGTGGAGGCTTCGTTCAGCGTACACGATTGCGCCAGACGCAACTCACGGAGTGTGGGACCCACACCTGAGCCCGCTTCCGGCGCCGATTGCTTGGTAGGATCCAGAGTCTCGCTCATGCACGTTCCTGTTTGATTTGAATGACGGCCCGATCAGGCAAACGCTGCTCGATACGGGTGCGATCACGAATATCACCCGCCAACTGCCCGCAAGCAGCCGCAATATCGTCGCCACGCGTCTTTCGTACGGTAGTGACCACTCCGCCATCCATCAGCCTTTGGGCAAACTGTTTGACCCGTGCGGCAGAGGAGCGCTTCAGACCGGACTGCGGAAAAGGATTAAAAGGGATCAGATTAAATTTGCAGCGCACAATGCGCGCGATATCCAGCAATTCCTGCGCATGTTGGTCGGTATCGTTGATGCCGTCCAACATGATGTATTCAAAGGTAATGAAGTCACGCGGGGCATGCTCCAGATAGCGATTACAGGCATCCAGAAGCTCGGCCAGCGGATACTTCTTGTTCAGCGGCACCAGACGGTCGCGCAACGCATCATTGGGCGCATGCAGCGACACAGCCAGAGCCACCGGGCAATCTTTGGCCAAACGATCCATCATGGGTACCACACCGGAGGTGGATACCGTCACGCGACGGCGCGACAGACCGTAGGCATTATCGTCCAGCATCAGGCGCAAGGCACCGAGCACCTGATCATAATTAAGCAAGGGCTCGCCCATGCCCATCATGACCACATTGCTGATGACGCGCGTACTGGTTTGTTCAGCTTCCCCGATACGGGCCGTTTCAGGCGCACCCAGCAAAGCACGGCGGGCAAACCAAAGCTGACCAATGATTTCAGAGCTTGTCAGGTTGCGGTTGAAACCCTGGTAACCCGTGGAACAGAATGGACAGGCCACGGTACAACCAGCCTGACTGGAAATGCACAGGGTGCCCCGATCATCCTCGGGAATGAAAACCGCTTCGACGGCGTTATTGCTGCCTACATCAAACAGCCATTTACGAGTGCCGTCGGTAGAAATGTGTTCGTGCGACATGCTGGGCGCAGTGACAACGCAATTGGCGCTCAACTGCTCGCGGAACTCGCGCGCCAGATCTGTCATCTGCCCAAAATCGTCCTGTTGACGCTGGTGTATCCAGCGCTGCAATTGGCGCGCACGGAAAGGCTTGCCGCCCCATTGGGCAACCAGTTCAACAAGTTGCTCCGGGCCCAGGCCCAGAATATTGGTAGGTTCGAGCGATGACATAAAAATAATACCTTCACGCGGTCTGGCGACTCATTTTTTGCAGAAATGCAAAAAAGCCTCTTCTTGTAGGACTTACCCGGCACACCAGAGTTCCAGTGGGCCGGGCAAGTCTTGATCAGAGTGCCGCCGGTACTGCGCGGTTTAGCCAATTAACGGCTGTAAACGTTGCACTCTGGGAAGAAGAAAGCGATTTCGACAGCAGCAGTTTCAGGAGCGTCGGAACCGTGAACAGCGTTGGCGTCGATGCTCTCAGCGAAGTCAGCGCGGATGGTGCCAGCGTCAGCTTTCTTGGGGTCGGTAGCGCCCATCAATTCGCGGTTCTTGGCAATGGCGCCTTCACCTTCCAGAACTTGTACGAATACAGGACCGGAAACCATGAAGTCGACCAGATCCTTGAAGAAAGGACGCTCGGCGTGCACGCCGTAGAAGCGCTCGGCTTCGCCACGGGACAGGTGAACCAGGCGACCAGCGATCACTTTCAGGCCAGCGCCTTCAAAGCGGGAAATAATCTGACCGATCACGTTTTTAGCAACAGCGTCGGGCTTGATAATGGACAGAGTGCGTTCAATAGCCATGTGAAAATCCAAATAAGAACAATATAGTGTAGTCTTTGCTGCGTAAAGCAAAATGCAGATCCGACGGTTCGCGCTAAATTTTTTAATGAAAACAAGCACTTTCATCAGATTTACGGCAACCCGGCATTTTACCACGCCAAAGACGCACGGCCACATCTTAAAATAGTGCATCTTACATTCGTTTTTTACCCAGGATTAGTCCCGCCCTATCTGGCACCGAACGTGCCAAAAGGGGCAGGCAGACCGCATCACCATGACCAACTCATCCGCAACGACCTCCGACGAGCAATTATCCAAGAGCTTTGAACCCCAGGAAATCGAAACGCGCTGGTACGCGCGCTGGGAGCAAGCCGACCTTTTCAAGGGAGGCCAGCACGTCCAGCCCTTGGGTGATCATCAGTCCGAACCCTTTGTCATTCAGTCCCCACCACCGAACGTCACCGGGACTTTGCATATGGGCCACGCCTTTAACCAGACCATCATGGATGGCCTGACGCGCTACCACCGCATGAAAGGCGACGATACGGTCTACATTCCTGGCACCGACCACGCCGGGATTGCCACCCAGATCATTGTGGAGCGCCAGCTCGATGCCCAGAACATCAGCCGCCACGACCTGGGTCGCGAAAAATTCCTGGAAAAAGTCTGGGAGTGGAAAGAGAAATCCGGCAACACCATTACCAGCCAGTTTCGCCGTCTGGGCGCGTCCTGTGACTGGAGCCGCGAATACTTCACCATGGACGACAACCTGTCCCGTGGCGTGCTGGAAACCTTTGTCCGCCTGTACGAACAAGGTCTGATTTACCGTGGCAAGCGCCTGGTGAACTGGGACCCTGTACTGGGCACCGCCGTGTCCGACCTGGAAGTAGTCAGCGAGGAAGAAGACGGTCATCTGTGGGAAATCCGCTACCCGCTGACCACACCCCAGGGTGATCTGACCCACCTGACGGTGGCCACCACCCGTCCGGAAACCATGCTGGGCGACGTTGCCCTGATGGTGCACCCTGAAGACGAGCGCTATATCGGCCTGATCGGCCAGACCGTTACCCTGCCCCTGGTCGGCCGCTCCATCCCGATCATTGCGGACGATTATGTAGACCCAGCCTTCGGCACCGGTGTCGTGAAGGTGACCCCTGCTCACGACTTCAATGACTATGCTGTTGGCCAACGCCACGGCCTGGAAATGATCAGCATCCTGACACTGGATGCCCACATTGCCGACACCGCCCCCGAAGCCTATCAAGGCCTGGAGCGCTTTGCCGCGCGCAAGCAAATCGTGGCCGACCTAGAAGCCCAGGGCCTGCTACAGGCCGTCAAGCCACACAAGCTGATGGTGCCACGTGGCGACCGCACCAATACAGTCATTGAACCCATGCTGACTGACCAGTGGTTTGTAGCCATGAGCAAGCCCGCTCCGGAAGATTCACTGCACCCCGGCAAGAGCATCACCAAGGTTGCCCTGGATGTGGTGGCCGATGGCCGTGTGCGCTTCTACCCCGACAACTGGTCCAACACCTATAACCAGTGGCTGAACAATATTCAGGATTGGTGCATTTCCCGTCAGTTGTGGTGGGGTCACCAAATTCCCGCCTGGTACGCCGAAGACGGTAGCCTGTTTGTCGCCCGTTCCGAAGAAGAAGCTCTGGAACAAGCCCGCGCCGCTGGCGTGACCGGCCCACTGCGCCGCGACGAAGACGTGCTGGATACCTGGTTCTCCTCCGCCCTGGTGCCCTTTACCGATCTGGGCTGGCCTGAAGAAACTCCAGATCTGGCCCGTTACCTGCCCTCCAGCGTGCTGGTCACTGGTTTCGACATTATTTTCTTCTGGGTTGCCCGCATGGTCATGATGAGCATGCACCTGACCGGCCGCGTTCCATTCAACACCGTCTACGTTCACGGACTGGTGTGCGATATGGAAGGCAAGAAGATGAGCAAATCCAAGGGCAATACCATTGACCCTGTGGATTTGATCGACGGCATCGATCTGGAAAGCCTGATCCACAAACGCACGTTTGGCCTGATGAACCCCAAGCAGGCACAAAGCATTACCAAACGCACCAAGAAAGACTACCCCGACGGCATCCCCGCCTTCGGCACGGACGCACTGCGCTTTACCATGGCCGCCTACGCCACTCTGGGCCGCAATATCAACTTCGACATGAAGCGTTGCGAAGGCTACCGCAACTTCTGCAACAAGCTGTGGAATGCCACCCGCTTTGTGTTGATGAACACCGAAGGTCATGAGCTGCACGCCGACGCACCCGCCGAACTGAGCTTTGCTGATCGCTGGATCATCAGCCTGTTGCAAGGCCTGGAACAGGACGCCGAGCGCGGTTTTGCCGACTACCGTTTCGACAACGTCGCCAATGCCATCTACCACTTTGTATGGGACGAGTACTGCGACTGGTACCTGGAGCTGGCCAAGACCCAGATCCAGAACGGCACGCCCGAGCAGCAACTGGGCACCCGCCGCACCCTGATCCGCGTACTGGAAGTGGTGCTGCGCGTAGCGCACCCTATCATCCCCTTCATCACGGAAGAACTGTGGCAGAAGGTCTCGGTGGTGGCTGGTAAACGTGCCGCTGACGAAACCACCAGCATTTCGGTCCAGCCCTACCCAATTGCCAACCCCGCCGCGGTTGATGAGCAGGCAGTGGCCCAGGTTGCCGAACTGAAAGCCCAAGTGGACGCCATCCGTGCCCTGCGTGGCGAAATGAACATTTCGCCCGCTCAGCGCGTACCGCTGATTGCCCAAGGCAATGCCGAAACCCTAAAAGCCAACAGCCCGTATCTGGCTGCGCTGGGCAAGCTGGAAAGCGTGGAAATTGTCGATCAACTGCCTACCGATGCAGGCGCACCGGTACAAGTGATCGGCACCACGCAACTGATGCTGCACGTAGAGATTGACGTGGAAGCGGAGCGTATCCGCCTGTCCAAGGAAATTGAACGCCTGCAAGGCGAAATCAGCAAGGCCGAAGCCAAACTGGGCAACGCCAGTTTTGTGGAGCGTGCCCCAGCAGCCGTAGTGGAACAGGAACGACAGCGCGTCATTCAGTTTGGCGAAACCCTGGCTAAAGTCCAGCAGCAATTTGCTCGCCTGAACTAACGGCCTCCCAGCACAAAAAACTGACTGCAATAAACGACACCCCAAAGATTGGATGCCTATCCAACCTTTGGGGTGCTTTTATGACGAAGCAGGATAGATAGCCCAGATTGGCTGCATCATGGCACAACCGTGCCCAACAATGGCGTGCTCAGTCCCGACTTGCCTCAAGACCATACATCAAAGGGACGCCAGCCTGGCCTACGGGTGCATACATTCGCCGCCCCGGGCCCTCATGCATCTGCTTAAAACCCTTCCAGCCATTTGAATACGGATACTCTTCCAATTTTCGCAAACGCAAACCGGCCTCCAGCAAGACACCAACCAGTTTAGCCAAGCCCCAACTAAACTCCACACTGGGATGCGGGTTCTCAAACTCCTGCATACCTTCAGTTTTGCCTGAAAGCAGCAACCCTTCGCCTGATTCCGCTACGTAATCACCCACCCCTTCCGGGAACACCATGGGCTGGGTATTGAAATAATCGTATTTCAGCGCCCAGTGCTCATCAAAGCAAAGCGCAAAGGGGTGGAACTCCACCAGCACCAAACGCCCTCCAGGCTTCAAAACAGAAGCGACGCCCTGCGCCCACGCCCTTAAATCCGGCAACCAACACAAGACACCATAGCTACTGAATACAATATCGTATTGCAGCCCCTGACTGGCAGCCTGCCTTAACCACTGCACCACGTCTTCGCGATGAAACGCAGCCGGAATACCCGTATCTCGAGACAGGGCCGTCGCAAAGGAAATCGCTTCATCGGCGATATCAACCCCAGTCACTAGTGCCCCAAGCGTGGCCAAACTCAAACTATCCTGCCCGCAATTGCATTGCAAATGCAGCAGTGAGCGCCCCTTGAGTTCACCTAGCAGCTCCAGCTCCTCTGGAAACAAAGTAGAACCACCACGGCGAAAGAACTGAGCCTGATCCCCTTTATGACTATTATGGGCAAGTGTTGCCGCATTCCAGGACTGGCGATTTTGTTGCTCAACTTTACTCATAACCCCCTCATGGGCCACCCTAGGCAGCACACCATCAGATTACTTGCCCAATGTCATACCCACCCCAAGCCGCTTATGACACTCCCCCGTCATCAAGCGAGGCCAGGAAACGCTCATCTGCCTTGTTAAGCTCACCACGCTGACGGGCCTGTTCGATCAACTCCGGGCGCCGCAAGGCGGTCAAACGCAAAGACTGCTCACGCCTCCATGCCTGGATGCGACCATGATGACCGGACATCAAGACCTCAGGCACAGCCTGATCGCGATAAACCTCGGGACGCGTGTAATGAGGGCTGTCCAACAAGCCACTATTGTCGGCATGGAAAGAATCCTGACGAGCCGAATCGGCATCATTTAACACGCCGGGCAAGAGGCGGACCACGCTGTCGATAATCGCCAGCGACGCGATTTCACCGCCAGACAGCACAAAATCACCCAAAGAAAGCTCCTGGGTGACGCGTGCATCAATAAAGCGTTGATCTATCCCTTCGTAGCGACCACAAACCAGAACCGCGCCGGGGCCTTGAGCCAGCTCCTGAGCCACAGCCTGATTAAAGCGTCGCCCTGTAGGGCTAAGTAAAATCACTTCCGGCTTATCGCCACGGTCAGCCAGAGCCTGATCCAAAGCGTCGTTCAAGGGATCAGCCAGCATGACCATACCAGGACCACCTCCGTAAGGGCGGTCATCCACTGTGCGGTGCACATCGGTAGTGTAGTCGCGCGGATTCCAGGTCCGCATCTGCCAGATGCCCTGCTTGTGCGCACGGCCAGTGACACCAGCCTGGCTGACCACATCAAACATGTCCGGGAACAGGGTCAGGGCATCAAATCGCATGAGGACTCGGCAAGAGAAAAAGCAGATACGCGTTATAAACCCGGCCAGTCAAGCCAAAGCACCACACGCGCACAGGATTGAAACGATCAGATCGCCCAGTGGCTGTGCAACTCGCGGGCGGACATATCCACCGTATGCACAATGGCTTGCACAAAGGGAACCAGCTCTTCTTGTGGCCTACCCTGTTCGTCCTTTTCAGGTGTAAAGACACCCTCGGCATCCCAGGAGCCACGATGCACGACCAAAATAGAATGCGCGCCGTTATCCAGCACCTCTACCACTTCGCCTAAGCTTTCAGCTTGGCCGTCCTGCTCGCCAAAAAAGCGGCAGCCGATCAGATCGACCCAATAAAATTCGTCTTCGTCCGCTTTGGGAAAAGCGGCACGGGATACCCAAACGGTATGCCCCTTAAGAGCTTGAGCCAGCTCTCGATTATCCAGACCTTCAAACTGCGCCACGATGGTTGCCCCATGCTGCTTTGCGGTTTGCACTTGTCTGGGTGACGCAGACGCAAAAACGCCCGCCTGAGATTCAGGCCGGGGCGTTTTTAACCACCACGTTTTTACATTCAGCAGCGCTTTGGTTTGCATGGAGTGCGGCTGGATTTTGACCCAACCACGTACGCCATAAGCGGAAACAATGCGTCCAAGCTCAACAAGGTCAGCAGGAATCGCTGGTTGCTTCACACTAACACCACTAAAAAAACAGGTGAATCAACTTAGGCAGCCGAAGCAACCTTAGCCGAGTATTCTTTCAACAGGCGAGCCACAGCAGGCGAAACCTGAGCACCGTTGTCGGTGAAGTGCTTAACGCGGTCCATTTGCAGACGCAGGTTTTCATGACCTTCGCCAGCAACGGGGTTGTAAAAACCCAGACGTTCGATGAAGCGACCATCACGGCGTTGGCTCGCCTCGGCGGCTACTACGTTGTAAAAAGGACGCTTTTTGGAGCCACCACGGGCCAAGCGAATTACCACCATTGATAATCCCTTTATTGTGTAAGGTAAACAAAAAATTCTAGCACTATTCTGGCACGTATGCCAAAAGTAACACGCTAAGATAGCAGATTCAGTGCTAGATACGCAACAGACAAAACAGTATTCTACCGCCGTCAGCTTACCGACGGCGTAAAAAATGCAGAGTTTTTTCAGCTTGCTGGTCTTGAGCCAACAGTTCATTGCCAGTTTGGCGACAAAAAGCCTGAAAATCTTGAATAGCGTGCTGATCGGTTGTAATGACCTGCAACACTTGCCCGGACTCCAACTGCGCCAAGGCTTTCTTGGCACGCAAGATAGGCAAGGGGCATTTCAGCCCGCTTGCATCCACCTGCAGATCGCTATTGGGCAAAGCGCCGGTCTCGGACATCGTCATTACGCACCTAACTTGCTTTGTACCCAGGCCTGCACCGAGGCATTGGCCTGAGGCAGGACGCTGGCATCGGTACCGCCGCCCATGGCCATATCAGGACGACCACCACCCTTGCCGCCCATTTGCGAGGCCACAAAACCCACCAGATCACCGGCCTTGACCTTGGCGGTCAGGTCAGGTGTCACGCCCGCCACCAGACTGACCTTGCCGTCGGCCACGATGGACAGCAAAATCACGGCAGACTGCAGCTTGTTCTTCAACTGATCGGCCATTTCGCGCAGGGCTTTGGCTTCCACGCCTTGCAGCGTGGCCACCAGCAGACGGCTGCTGTCATTCAAGGGTACGGCTTGGGCCAACAAGTCCTGGCCGGCCGAAGCCGCCAGCTTGGATTGCATTTGTTCGCGCTCGCGCTCCAGATCCTTGATCTGAGCTTGCAAGGCACTGATACGGGCAACCAAACCTTCTGGTTGGGTACGCAGGCTGGCAGAGGCATCGTTCAGCAGACGTTCCTGGGCTTGCACCCAGTGCAGGCTGTTGGTGCCGGTGATGGCCTCAACACGGCGCACACCAGCGGCTACGCCACCTTCCGAGACAATCTTGAACAAGCCGATATCGCCCGTACGCTGAACGTGCGTACCACCGCACAGCTCGCGAGAGAAACCAATATCCAGTACACGCACTTCGTCGCCGTACTTTTCACCAAACAAAGCCATGGCACCGCCGCTGACGGCGTCGTCAAACGACATCAGCTGGGCTTGCACGGCCTGGTTAGCCAGAACCTGATCGTTCACAACGGCTTCAACCTGAGCGATTTGCTCGGCCGTCATGGCGGCATCGTGAGCAAAGTCAAAACGGGTCTTGTCAGCGTCCACCAGGGAGCCACGTTGTTGAACGTGACCGCCCAGCACCTGACGCAAGGCCTTGTGCATCAAGTGCGTGGCCGAGTGGTTACGGATCACACGCTCACGACGCTCGGTATCCACCTGGGCTTGAACAGTCTGGCCCACAGTCAGCGTGCCAGCGTTCAGCACACCCTGGTGTCCGAAAACCTGATTGGAGATCTTTTGTGTATCTTGAACGTCAAAGGACAGCCCTTTGGCGTCGCTCAAGATACCGGCATCCCCTACCTGACCACCGGACTCGGCGTAGAAAGGTGTGGCATCCAGAACCACTACCGCTTGCTGACCTTGGGTCACGGATTGCACAGAGGTGCCATCCACATACAAGGCGGTAACCGTGCCGCTACCTTCCAGAGTGGTGTAACCATCAAAGCGGGTTTGCACACCGGAATAGCTCAGGCCTTCGGCGGTTTTGAACTTGCCCGAAGCGCGTGCCATCTGACGCTGGTTTTCCATGGCGACTTCAAAACCGTCCAGATCGACCTCGATGCCACGCTCGCGGCAGATGTCGGCGGTCAGGTCCACGGGGAAACCGTAGGTGTCGTACAAGGTGAACAGCGTCTGGCCGTCCAGCTTGGCATTCTCTGGCAGGTTGGCCAAAGCGCCTTCCAGAATACGCATGCCGTTTTCCAGCGTCTCGCTGAAACGCTCTTCTTCCTGGCGCAGCACTTGTTCGATACGCTCGCGCTGGCTAATCAGCTCGGGGTAGGCTTCGCCCATGGTCTGGCCCAAGTCCTGCACCAAACGGTAGAAGAACAAGCCCTTCTGACCCAGCTTGTGGCCGTGACGCAGGGCACGGCGAATAATACGGCGCAGCACATAGCCACGGCCTTCATTGCTGGGGATGACCCCATCAATGATCAAGAAGCTACAAGCACGGATGTGGTCCGCAATTACCTTGAGCGAGTTATTGCTCAGGTCACTGGTCTTGGTTTCACGCGCGGCGGCTTGAATCAAGGATTGGAACAGATCAATTTCGTAGTTGGAGTGCACGTGCTGCAGCACAGCCGAAATACGCTCCAGACCCATCCCTGTATCCACACAAGGCTTGGGCAGCGGTGTCATGGTGCCGTCGGCAGATCGCTCGAACTGCATGAACACCAGATTCCATACTTCAATGTAACGATCGCCGTCCTCTTCAGGCGATCCGGGAGGACCACCCCAGACGTCGGCGCCGTGGTCGTAGAAAATTTCCGAACAAGGTCCACAGGGGCCGGTATCGGCCATCTGCCAGAAGTTGTCCGAGTTGTAACGCACGCCGCCCTTGTCGCCGATGCGGATGATGCGCTCTTTGGGCACACCAATTTCCGAGGCCCAGATATCGTAGGCCTCATCGTCTTCCTGGTAGACGGTGACCCAGAGTTTTTCTGCAGGCAGTTGGTAAACCGTCGTCAGCAGTTCCCAGGCATAGCGAATAGCGTCTTGCTTGAAGTAATCGCCAAAGCTGAAGTTGCCCAGCATTTCAAAAAAGGTGTGGTGGCGGGCGGTGTAGCCCACGTTTTCCAGATCATTGTGTTTACCACCGGCACGAACACAGCGCTGAGAACTGGTCGCACGCTTGTAGGGGCGGGTCTCTTTACCCGTGAACACGTCTTTGAACTGCACCATCCCTGCGTTCGTGAACAGCAAGGTAGGGTCATTCCCTGGAACCAAGGAAGCCGAGGAAACGATGTGGTGTCCCTTGGATTCAAAAAAAGAAAGAAACTTCTGACGAATTTCTGAGGTTTTCATTACATGCAACGCGATGGAAAATTTAACTGCCTATTATAAGACGATCAGCCTTGCAGCCCATGCGCGCGCTGCGCTGGCACAACACCTGCCGCCCCGGCATAGCAGTGAGAAGCCCGGACGCCACACTCCCTTTACGAGCGGCTGCGTAAGCGTCAGATAGTACTGTTTTCAGCGGGCAGAAACAACAATTCCGACCCTGGCGAGTCGGAATGTGAATGCACCCTGCTCAGATTCAGGATGTTGTCTTGATGGACCAGGAGGCATGAACCCTGGCCCTGCCCCGATCAGGCCTTGGGCTGATAGGGATGATGCTCGGCCCAGTGGCGAGCAATATCCACACGACGGCACACCCAGACACGCTCATGCGATTGCACGTAATCCAGGAAACGCTGCAAGGCGCGGAAACGGCCAGGACGGCCGATCAGACGGCAATGCAAACCGATGGACAGCATCTTGGGAGCCTCTTCGCCTTCCTCGTAAAGCACATCAAACGCGTCTTTCAGGTAGGAGAAGAAATGATCGCCGGTGTTGAAACCCTGAGGAGCCGCAAAGCGCATATCATTGCTGTCCAGGGTGTAAGGCACGATCAACTGAGGCTTGACAGTATTGTCGCTGAGCTGAACCTCGGTCCAGAAAGGCAAATCGTCACCGTAGTAGTCGGAGCTATACAGGAACTGGCCCTCTTCAGCCACCAGACGCAAGGTATTTGGGCTATCGCGGCCGGTGTACCAGCCTTCGGGATGGTGGCCCAGCAAGTCCGTCAGCACGTTCACGCACTGGCGCATATGCTCGCGCTCGACTTCTTCGGACACGTTCTGGTAGTGAATCCAGCGGTAGCCATGGCAAGCGATCTCATGACCCAGGCGCACGAATTCCTGAGCCAGCTCGGGATGACGCTCCAGCGCCATGCCCACCCCAAACACGGTCATGGGCAGGCCACGCTTTTCAAACTCGTTCAGAATCCGCCAGACACCAGCACGCGAGCCGTATTCGTAAATGGACTCCATGGATAAGTGACGGTCCGGGTAAGCGGCTGCACCAATAATTTCAGACAAAAACTGCTCAGAGCCCGGGTCACCGTGCAGGACGCAATTCTCGCCGCCTTCTTCATAGTTCAAGACAAACTGCACCGCAATGCGCGCCCGATCAGGCCATTGTGCATGGGGCACGTTTTTACCGTAACCGACCAGGTCACGAGGGTACTTGCTCAAGGACATACCGTCTCCGTTTAGCGTTTTACGCTGAGGGCCAGCCAAGGATCGGCAGCATTGCCATCACCCGCTTCGCTCATGCGATGTTCACAATCACTTAAGTGATGATGCATAGCCAGATGCGCGCCTTCGGCATCGCCCTGACTAAGCTTGTCCAAAATCTCTTTGTGCTCGTAAAACGAACACGCCTGTTCGCCCGGTGTATCGTGATACGCAATGATGAGCGTGGTGCGGGCGCACAAGGTGTGCATCAACTCGGTCAGTTCATCATTGCCAGCGCAGCGCGCCAGCATCACATGAAACGCATTGGACAGGCGCAACCAGCTGATGCGGTCGCCATTTTCAAAAGCGTGCTGTTCACGTTCCACCATTTCATACAGGCCAGCCAAACGCTCCGGCAGATCCGGGTAGCTGATCAGTTTTTGCAGAATCAAGGCTTCCAGATCACGCCGCAGTTCAAACACGTCCCGTGTTTGCTTGGCCGTCGGCTTCCAGACAAAAGCACCCCGATTGGGTTCAATGACCACAATCTTGTCGTGTTCGAGGGCTGCCAGCGCCGCACGAACGGTCGCCCGCGAGCACTCGAAAATCGTGCATAGCGTGGCTTCCGTCAGTTTGGTTCCAGGCAAAAGACGGCGGTCAACGACCGCATCAAAGATCTGACTATAAACACGCCCGACCTCCGTATCTGCCATGCCTCCCTCTAACAGCGAGGAGGCGCTGGGCGCTTGGGATTCACTGGTCATCCCCTCTTGCCGCCGTATCTGAAGCATAGAATTTCTCGTTATTGACTATTGACAATTATTCGGTACCCCGACAAAATCGTCAACATAAATTGTCGACAATCTGACTCCTCAAACAGAGCGACAGTTTCGGGGCCTCAACCCAGCGCACTGATCCTTGCACCGTTGGCCCCCGGCCGGTTCTCAAAACTGGGCTCGCTGGACCTTTTTTGATCACCATAAACCGGAGACATTTATGGGAAAGCTATCAACCCATGTCCTTGACACGACTCAAGGACGCCCAGCCAGCGGCGTGCGCGTCGATCTTTATTCCATCGAAAACAATCAACGTACTCTGATCAAAACCACTCACACCAATAGCGACGGTCGCTGTGATGAGCCCCTGCTGCAAGGCGAGGCCATGCACACGGGCGTTTTTGAACTGGTGTTTCATGCAGGTGACTACTTTGCCGCCAGCGGTGTGACTCTGCCCGAGCCACGCTTTGTTGATCAGGTCGGCATTCGCTTTGGTATCGCTGATGCCAATGCCAATTACCACGTCCCCCTGGTTGTCACCCCCTGGTCCTGGTCTACCTATCGCGGCAGTTGATCGCGTATTCAAGTCGACTTTTCGCTTCTATACGAAACCACTCTGATACGAGATCTTTATGTACGCTTACCTACTTGAGTACGGCAACCTGCTGCTGCGCTGGTTGCACGTAATTGCGGCCGTCGCCTGGATCGGCGAGTCCATCTACTTTGTGATGCTGGACAACGGCCTGAAACCGCCTAAAGGCGAAGAAAGCAAGAAACGCGGCGTGTTTGGCGAGATGTGGGCTGTCCACGGCGGCGGCTTCTATCACAACCAGAAATACCTGACCAACCCGGCTGAGCTGCCCGATG
The DNA here is from genome assembly GCF_050255915.1 of Alcaligenes sp. Classification (NCBI taxonomy): domain Bacteria; kingdom Pseudomonadati; phylum Pseudomonadota; class Betaproteobacteria; order Burkholderiales; family Alcaligenaceae; genus Alcaligenes; species Alcaligenes sp. Next base: position 223,779 of record NZ_JBFWIQ010000004.1, on the reverse strand, counting down.
ACCTGCACTGGTCTTTCTGGAAGTCCTACACCACCTGGTTGTCCGGTTTCTTCCTGTTCGCCCTGCTCTACCTGACCAAGCCCGAGTTCTATCTGGTCAACCCCAACAGTCCCTGGGAGTGGGCGGCTCAAATGACCGGCACGCAAGCCAACGTCATGGCTATTGCCTTCCTGGTACTGGGCTGGGTGGTCTATAACGGCCTGTGCCGCTTGATCAGCCCCAACATGAACCGCGACGGCCTGCTGAGCGTGGCGGTGGCCATCATGATGGTGGTCGTGGCTTACCTGAGCGCGCACATCTTCTCGGGTCGTGCTGCTTTCTTGCTGACTGGCGCTGTCATGGCCACCAGCATGTCGGCCAACGTGTTCTTCTGGATCATTCCCGGCCAACGCCGCATGGTCAAGGCACTGAAAGCCGGTGAAGCCCCCAACCCTCTGGATGGCAAGCGCGGCAAACAGCGTTCGGTACACAATACCTACTTCACGCTGCCCGTTCTGCTGCTGATGCTGAGCAACCACTACTCGTTCACGTATAACAACCCTAATGCGTGGATCATCATGGTGCTGTTCATCTTTGCCGGCGCCCTGATCCGTCAATACTTCGTGCTGATGCACGCTGGCATCAAAAAGCCTGCCTACCCGGCTGCCGGTGTTGTGCTGCTGCTGATCGTTGGCTACCTGGCTGCACCTGCCAGCCTGAAAGGTGACGTTGCCAGTGCTCCCGCAGCCGCTAACGGCGCAGAAACCGTCAACGTTGCACGCATCCAGGAAATCATGGATGCCCGATGTGTTCAGTGCCACGCGGCCAAACCCAATGCCGACTTCGGCTTTACGGCTGCCCCTGCCGGCATGTTGCTCGATACCATCGACAACACGGTGCTGCACGCCGAACAGGTGAAAACCGTGGTGCACTCCAAGTACATGCCCCTGGGCAACATGACGCAAATGACCGACGAAGAGCGTGCTGCCATTGCCGCTTGGAGCGGTACCCGCGACTAAAGCAGAACAAGGCTCAAGCCTGACCGAGCGACAAGCTCCGTGGTCACTTTCAACCCCGATCTGATGAAAATCACGTCGGGGTTTTTTCTTTCTCAAGGACTGTGGGGAGACGCGCCAGATTTGCGACTTGACGGGCTCCTGGCCTTGGGGAGTCAATGACATACAGGCTCAAGGATATACGGGCTGGAAAACTGAATCATGGTGACTTTGAAAGCTCGAGTTTGGCTAGACGCATCCCCCCGGCCTCAGGAAGGCAAACAGAGTTTTATGGATTGAACTTCCGGCTGCGACTGCTGAGCCTGATCCGAGGCGGTTGACATATTCAAAACCTGAGCCTGTCCCCGACTGTGGCTTTGGCTTTGGCTTTGGCTTTGGCTTTGGCTTTGGCTTTGGCTTTGGCTTTGGCTTTGGCTTTGGCTTTGGCTTTGGCTTTGGCTTTGGCTTTGGCTTTGGCTTTGGCTTTGGCTTTGGCTTTCAGCATGTTCCCGGGGCAGCCCTATTTCAAGCTCAATACAGCGACTATCTAAAGACAAGAGGCGCATTTGCCTATCTCGCTCGCGCCCTATCGGCCATAACTGTCCTTGCTGAAACAGGAGCAGGCGCTGCCCATGCTGCACCTCAGCCAGCAAGCGCGTATCCCGCCCATAGACAGCTTTCAGTTTCAATCCAGGAATAGCTTTGCTCGATCTGCTCTTGTCCACGTCCGGTTGAGCCAAACCCGCCCCCTCCTGCCCCTCTAATGGCCTGGAGCATGAGGCCATGTTCTGTCGCGCCTGCTCGGCCTCCAGCAGCAACATATCGCGCACGACTGAAACCATGGCTTCAGTTGCTTGAGCTGGCAAGCTAAGTATCAGCGCTCCGCCAAACAGAATGCTCAAATACCTGCGCGCGTTCCTCCTTGCCCGAACCTGCCCACTCATCAACATAGCCTTCCAGCTCCACGATAAAAACGCTGCCCAGCAGCGAGGGATAAGACTGCGGACTCACTGACAAGCTCAACCTGTCCCACTGCAACTGAGGCAAGTGTGCGGCGAGCAGGTAGGCTGAACGCAAAGGAGACTGACTGCTCCAAGTACGACGCCAGGCATCTGGTTCTGATTGATCTCTGGTGCGCCGAGACTCCTTGGCTTGGATCAGAGCCTGTGTCTGCTCCCCAGCCTTTGCTTGCAGCTGTGTGTCCGCCTGATTCCCGGTTTGAACTTGCCCTGAATACTGAGATTGGTGGTGCGCCTGTGCCCGGGCAAGCGAAAAACGCATAAATGCGGGCTGCAAAGCCTTCAATTCGGCAATCAGGTTGGCTGATGACTCAACAGGCAGCGTTCCCTGACCTTGTGGCGATGGGCGCTGTTGCTCCTTAGGCCGATAAGTGCGTTGCACATACAATTCAGCCTGCCCTGCCCCTGTCAGCGCCAGCATGTTCGGAGCGCGAGTTTGACGCTGCATGGCCAAACTAAAGCTTTGTACATCTTCAAACCCATAGCGTGCATGACAGTCCCAAGAAGCCACGCGACGACGGCAGTCCACCTCCTGCAAGCGCCAGCCCACTCCTTGTGCCGGCAGCTCCTCAATCAGATCCAGAACAGTCTGCGCGCTAGATAGCGGCAATGTATTACCCTGCTCAAGAACCCCTTTGCCAGCAGGCTGTCGTTCAGCCCCCACCCCACGAGAGTCGGCAGACAAAACGCCTGCCAGAGCCAGCACCATCAGCAACGGCGCAACAAGCAAGCGAAGAGGGACCTTACTGGGACGCCAAAGCTCTCTGCCGCCTTGACGCTGCATACAAGCCTGCGCTCGTCTACCCTGCTCCAGGCACACCCATACATCATCGGGTTGCCGCAGTTCACGTATGGCGGGATAGCGTTCCTGCATTGCCTGTCGCAAGGCCTGCACCTGCCCGACCTGTGTCAGCACACAATCACTGCCTTCCACAACCAAACCCTGCTCCAATGCCAGGAACCACAGCAGGCCGGGAGCCACGGCCCATAAAAGAAAAACCGCTTCATCAGGGTGATGCACAGCCAGACACGCAGCCGCCGAATAAGCCCGCATATGCCTGCGTTTTACCCGTGTTGGCCCCTCTTGAACCAATCGCAATATCGAGTGTGTCCGTTTGGAATAGAGCCACCGGTTTTGTACCCAGCCTATTGCTTGTCCTGCTGCCTGCCCTTCCAAGAAACAAGCCCAATGCGATTGTGTCGAATTCCGAGTGTGAGTCCAGCGCGTGTCCTGTCCGTGACGTGCCCATTGCAAACCAAACCAATACTCACGCTTGGCTGTGGAAGCATTCATTTCTCTCTCCCGCCGCTACCCACAGAGCGGCTAGCTCGCGCACTATCGAAGTACCACAATTCAGGCTGGTGCTTCAACGCTGAACCCAATGCCTCCAAGCGTTCCGGTGTATCAGTCACCAACAAAGCATGGGGCGGCACCCCAAGCACCTGGACCCTTCCAGCGCGAGATAGAAAAGCTTGTGCCGTGTCTTGCAGATAAACATGGGCGGCGTTTTCCAGACTTGGCGTTTCAGTCTGCACAGACGTCACAGCGGACTCGAAGGCATTAGCTGCAGGTTTATCCAAATAAGCAGCATTCACGGCTTTGATCGGCGGTAAAGCAAAGTGACGCGTTTCCGTGCGATATAACTCGATACGTCCTGCCCGATAGCGCCACCGAATGCTGTATACCGCGCTGACTTGATTGAGCAACTCCGGCAAGCGTAATTGCTCAAAAACCAGGCTGCCATATTGGGGCGGCACGTCCAACTGATCCCCCACACTGAGTCGCGGCAAGAAAAGCGCCAAAGGCAGTCGCGCCTCCGGGCTGATGGATACCGTCAGATCCGACAAAAAAGACAGGCGGCGCGCCAGTTCATCCAGACCGGGTAAAGGCGTTTCCAAGGAAAAGCTGAATGTCTGTCTGGAACTCATCAGGTCTGGTGAGTCAGCGGCTTGCTGGATGGGCACAGCAGCGCCCAACAGCCAAGGTCTATCAACAGACTGGGCCGGTGCATCTGTAGGCAGGTCTAACGTGCCTAAAAAAACAGCATCGTCCAGCCACGGCGGGTCAAGGTGATGCCCCGCTGTTTGCAAAGCACAGCCCGACAACAAAACCAAAAGCAGCAAAAAGAGGTGATTCATGACCGCTCCTGCTGCTGCACACTCGGGTCGCAGGGTTGCGGACTGGCCAGAACACGCAGCACCTGATTGGAATAAAAACAGGCCTGCAAAGAATGGGCGTTCAGTTGTGCCGCCGTCAGCAATTGGACCACCGCAGACTCAAAGTTCCCCTTAAAGCTGGCGGCAGCCTTGACAGGAAAATCCACCTCCAAAGTCCAATGTTCCGGCGCAAAAACCCATTTCGCTTGTTTGGCCCAACGCATTAGCGCCTGCCTTAGCGTCCGATCTTTCAAACGCAGTTCAAAAACAGTGGAGTCAGGGTTCGGGAGATTGACCGCCCACATATCCGAGCTGGCTTGAAAGGCAACCCGTTGCACCAACTGTGCGGGCGCGGGCTCTGGTTCCAGCTCCAGCACTTGTACCGCCCCCACAGAGCTCGGTTTCAAGGGATCTCCTACAAGCAAAGGCTGGGCTAAAACATCCGATTCCTCTGCCCCTGACAAGGCAGAGCCTTCACTCTGGCTACTCTTGCGCCGCAGACTGGCCTGTGCCTGCGCCCTGCCTGCACGAAACACCAGCTCCGCCCACAAGCCATCGACTAACTGAAACTGCCCCGAAGGTCGTAGCGACAGCAGCACTTCCTGTCCGTCCCTGCGGCCAAACACCGCTGGCAAAATCTGATCTGGTGCAAAATGCAGCCAAATGCGCGTCCCGTTATCAAAGACCTGCATAGGCCCCACTTTGGGGTCGCCGGATAAGCGCCAATCAAAATTGAAGACGCGCGCACCCGGATCGGCCAACAGACCATCCGGCCCCTGACTGGACTGACAGGCAGACAGCCCAAGCGCACAGATCAGCACGATGCAGAAACGGACAAGAAAACGCATTACAAACACCCAAAGAAAAAACCCCATGTCCCGTCAAGGGCATGGGGTCTATCTTCAAGGATGCTTGCTCAAGCCGCTAGATCGGCTTGTACGCACAGATAAATCAGCGTCCTCTCTGTGCCACCAAACGATTAGCTTGCGTGGCGGCAGTACGCAATGCCGTCATGGCAGGTTGCTGCCCATCCAGCGCACTTTCCAGGCTCTGATTGAACACGGCACGAATCTGACGGTAGTTACGGAAATTGCCCTTGGCTGTGCCCGACGTACCGCTGCTGTAGGCTCCCACCAGGTGCATCCAGTCGCCCTTGTCCTTGTAGTAGTCGTTGCCTGTGGCATTAAAGGCTTCGCGGCTCACCGGTAAAAAACCTGTCTTCTGGTACCAACGTGCGGCGTTCTCAGGCTGAGCCAACCAACTGATGAAACGGGCCGAAGCCTGATTCTGTTCGGCATTATGGCCTTTTACCGCCCACAGCGCCGATCCGGTCACAAACGGTTTACCAGGAGTTTGGGTCACTTCAGGATAGTAAGGCAGACCAGTCACTGCGTACTTCAAGCCACGCGTGTCGCTGTATTCACCAATATGGCCGGAGTTCGAGAACATGACGGCACATTCGCCCTTGGCAAAGCGCTGGGGCGATTCTGGCAATGTGCCGGGCTTGACCATCAGCTCGGATTTCACCCAACTGATCATCATGGACAGGTGACGGATGTACATCACATCAAAGTCAAAGCCCACTTTGCCTTTCACCTTGGGACCCGGTGCCAGACCGTAAATCTGGTTATTCACCGCTGCCAGGTTCTCCAGGTTGATGGAGACAGACTGATCCGAAGTCAAGGGACAACGGCGCGAGCCTTTATTGGCCAGATCGACGAGCTGGGCCTGCAAATCCAGCCAGACACGGCTGGGCACCGCAGGCTCGATCTTGGCTTTATCAAACGCGTCCAGGTTGTAGTACATGACCGGAATTTCGGCCATATAAGGGAAGCCTTGCAATTGACCGCGGCCATTGCGCACAAAGGAGTTCGAGGCCAGGAACCAGGACACATTATCCATTTTTTCCCGAGCCAGCAAGGTGTGCATAGGCATGATGTAGGGGCGATCAGCGACCTCGTCCAGACCGGACATCTCGCCTAATTGCACCAGATTGGGCAAATCCTTGCCCGCTTGCAAAACCTGTTCTAAAGAAGCTTCCGTATCATGAGCCTTGACCGACACCTTGACATCGCTCTGGCTACGATTGAAATCCCGAACCAAGCGTTCAAACTCGTCCTGATTGTGCGAGTTCAAAGCGGTCCAGACCTGAATATCAACGGCTGCCAGGGCAGTCGACCCGAACAGCAAAGCGGCTGAGCCACCCGCTGCCATCGCCAAAGCCATAACACCCCGTTTCAACAGTAATCCGCGTAGATTTTTCATACATCCTTCATGATAAAAAAGGAAATTCAGGTTCGGGTTTGTGTCCCATGAGCAGGTCTGCCAGGGCTCGGCCAGAGCCTACACCCATCGTCCACCCCAGGGTGCCATGCCCTGTATTCAGGTACAGGTTAGGTATGGAAGAGCGGCCTATCAGTGGGATATTTGATGCTGTGGCAGGACGCAGTCCTGACCAGAAATGAACATTATCAAAATCCAATGCGCTTGGGAACAGATCCGCTACATGCGTTAACAAAGCCTGACAGCGGGCGGGGTTCAAATTGCGCGAATAGCCCGACAATTCTGCAGTTCCAGCGACCCGCAGGCTATCGCCTAAGCGGGAAAAAACAAGTTTGTGATCTTTATCGGTCAGGCTGACCGTGGGCGCCCCCTCGGGAACCAGTACCGGAAAAGTAGCCGAATAGCCTTTAGCCGGGTAAACGGGGCAGGAAATCCCCAGCGGCTGTAAGACGGTGGGACTGAAGCTACCCATGGCCACCACAAAGGCGTCTGCCTGTATGGACTCGTACGTACCGTCCGGGCCAATGACCTCAACACCTACCACACGCCCCTTGGCCGTCAGCAAACGGGTGATTTGTGTAGAAAAGCGAAACTCCACCCCGGCTCGCTTGGCCATGGCCGCCAAACCGCAGGTAAATTGGTTGGCATCACCGGATTCATCATCCTTGGTATAGTCGCCACCCACAATCTGGCCACGGGCCGACGCCAGAGCAGGCTCTAACTGCACCAGCTCGTCCACGCTCATGATGCGGCGATCCACCCCCATATCGCGCATGATATCGGCCATCTGCTGAGAATCATCCAGGCTTTGAGCATCACGGTAAAAAGTGATGATGCCTTTTTCCTGATGGCGATAATCAAAATCCAGGCTAGGACGCAATTGCTTGAGTGTGCTGCGGCTGTATTCCGCCATGGCCACCAGGGCGCGCACATTGGGCGTAACCCGTCCAGGCAGGCATTCACGCAAGAACGACAGGCACCAACGCCACTGGCGCAGATCCAGACGCGGACGGAATAACAAGGGAGCATCGTCCTGCAACAACCACTTCAGCAGTTTGAACGGCATTTTCGGGTTGGCCCAGGGCTCGGCATACGACACCGAAATCTGGCCGCCATTGGCACGCGAGGTTTCCTGCGCAGGGCCGGTTCCCCGCTCCACGACCACCACCTCACAACCTTGCTGGCTAAGCCACCAGGCAGTTGATACCCCAATAATGCCGCTGCCCAGAACTGCTACTTTCATGTGTACTGTCCGCTTGTTGAGCTATTGACCAAGACGCTTACTTTACATCTGCCAGGGACGTAAAGGCATCTGCAAAATAATTGTCCGGATTCAGTTGGGCTTGCTCCACAAAATCCTTGCGCGCCGCTTCAACCATGCCCGGCGCGCCACAGGCGTATACCTGCCAGGCTGACAGGTCCGGCAAATCAGCCAGCACAGCTTGATGTACAAAACCGGTGCGGCCTGTCCAGCCATCTTCAGGCTGAGCGTCGGAGACCACCGGAATGAAACGCAAATTAGGCAATTCGCTGGCCCATTTCTCGGCCAGTTCGCGCTGGTACAAATCCTTGGGTCGACGCCCGCCCCAGTACAGCGCCACTTCGCGCTGGCTGCCGGTTTGAATCAGGCGTTCGATCAAGGCCTTGATCGGAGCAAAGCCCGTACCGCTGGCCAGGAACACCATAGGAGCCGCGCTGTCTTCACGCAGGAAGAAAGAACCCAAAGGCGCTTCCACACGCAGAATTTCGCGCTCTTTCATGGCGGTGGCACCGGCACCGAACACGTGATCGGTAAATACGCCGCCGGGCATGTGACGAATATGCAATTCCACCTGATTGTCTTCCCGTGGCGGTGTGGCCATGGAGTAGCTGCGACGGCTGCCGTCCTTCAGGATGAACTCCAGATACTGACCCGGGTAGTAACGAAATGGCTCGGACGACGGCATTTGCAGACGCACCACCATCACATCATCACGTACTTTTTCCAGGCCCACCACGCGCGAGGGCATTTTGCGAATCTGGATATCGGTCGCCATACGAATTTCGTGGGACTCGATCAACATGTCGCTGCTGGGCTTGGCCTGACAAAACAGGGTGTAGCCTGCAGCGCGATCCTCTTCGCTCAACAATTGCTCGGGCGCACGGCCTGCCTCGTACTCACCTTCAATGACCTTGCCACGGCAAGACGAACAGGTGCCGTTGCGGCAGCTATAGGGCAAGACGATACCGGCATTCAGTGCGCCATCCAGCACAGACTGTCCGGGCTGAACGTCAAAACTGTGCCCGCTGGGCTGAACCGTGACTTTGAAACTCATATCCAACACTCAAAAAAGAAATCTATCAGGCGGAGGGCCAGCCTCCGGCGGCTATACAAATTCAGGCCTGTTCAGGTCGATGCAACACAGGGTCGTTCAACTTGAGCGACAGGGTCTTGCCCTTGCCTGCGCGCTTGCCCAGATAATTGGCCAGCATATCCAGATCCATCACGATGGTAGACGGACGTTTGCGATTCACCCCGCTAACGGCCAGCCCCGCCTCCCCAAAGGCCACCCATTGACTGAGCGTATCGCCATCGTTCAGCTTGATCAGCACCGTGCCACGGCCGCCTTTGGACAGCACCTTCAGTTCCTTGATATCCACCACCAGGAAACGCCCCTGTTCGCTGAGCAGGCCTACGTACTGGTCATCCGGACGCAAGGCCAAAGGTTTGAGCAGCTTTTTGCCGTCCTCAATAGTGACAAACTGCTTGCCCGCTTTCTGGCGTGTATTCATATCGCCTTGAGAGGCCACAAAACCGTAGCCGTCGCAGGCCGCCAGCAAATAGTTCTGATCCAAAGGAGCGCCCAGGATGTGCTCGATAGGCGCACTGGGGCTGACTTCAATCATGGAGGTAATGGGCTGACCGTCTCCACGCGCCGAAGGCAAGCTGGAGACCGGAACAGTATAGACCCGGCCATCGGTGCCGATGGCGACCAGGTCTGTGGTACTACGGCACTCCAGCGCATCGCGCAAGCCATCGCCGGTCTTGAAACTGAACTGTGAAGCGTCATGACCGTGGCCCTGGCGCGAACGCAGCCAGCCTTTGCGCGACACAATCACGGTGACCGGCTCATCCACCACCTTGGTTTCCAGCACAGCACGCTCGGCCGCTTCAATCAAGGTGCGACGCTCATCGCCATAGGTTTTAACGTCTGCTTCGATTTCTCGAATCATCAAGCGTTTCAAGGATTTGGGATCGTCCAACAGCTTTTGCAAAGACTCCTGTTCCTCCAGGCGCTCTTTCAGCTCTTTCTCGATCTTGAAACCTTCCAGACGGGCCAACTGACGCAAGCGCATTTCCAGAATATCGTCAGCCTGGCGCTCGCTTAAATCAAAGCGCTCCATCAAGGCAGCACGCGGCTCGTCGGACTCACGAATGGTTTGAATGACCTCGTCCACATTCAGGTACACCACCATGCGCCCTTGCAGCACATGAATACGATCGGTGACCTTGTCCAGACGGTAACGAGTACGACGCTCCATCGTGTGACGACGAAATTCCAGCCAGCTCAGCAAGACCTGACGCAGGGAGCGCTGGCCAGGACGACCGTCCGTATCGATACATACCAGGTTGATGGAGACGTTGCGCTCCAGGCTGGTCTGTGCCAGCAAGGTGGTCACGAACTCGTCCCGATCAATGGCGCGGGATTTGGGTTCAAACACCAATCGCACCGCAGCCTGCTTGCCGGACTCATCGCGCACGGCGTCGAGCATGTTCAGCATCAAGGCTTTGGTTTGCTGTTGCTCGGTGCTCAGGGATTTCTTGCCCGCCTTGACCTTGGGATTGGTGCGTTCTTCAATCTCTTCCAGAATCTGCTGAGAGGAGCTGCCGGGCGGCAATTCAGTGACCACCAATTGCCATTGACCACGTGCCATTTCCTCAAATACCCAACGGGCACGTGCCTTGATGGAGCCCCGGCCCTGAGCGTACACCGCCGCAATATCATCGGCAGCGGAAATGATCTGGCCACCCCCTGCAAAATCCGGGCCAGGAATGATCTCGTGGATGTCCTGGTCGCTTAAATTCGGGTTGCGCAGCAGGCTGACACAGGCTTGGGCTACCTCACGCAGGTTGTGCGACGGAATCTCGGTGGCCATCCCGACAGCAATCCCCGATGCGCCGTTAAGCAACATGATGGGCAAGCGGGCTGGCAAGGTCACCGGCTCTTTCTGGCTGCCATCGTAGTTGGGGATAAAGTCCACCGTGCCTTCGTCCAGCTCGTCCAGCAGCAACCGCGAGAACGGAGTCAGGCGCGCTTCCGTATAACGCATAGCGGCGGCATTGTCGCCGTCGCGCGAGCCAAAATTGCCCTGCCCGTCCACCAGCGGATAGCGCAGCACAAAATCCTGCGCCATACGCACCATGGCGTCATAGGCGGCCTGGTCACTGTGGGGGTGATATTTACCCAGCACATCCCCCACCACGCGCGCCGATTTCACAGGCTTGGCCGTTGGGCCCAGGCCCATGGCATCCATCGCATACAGAATGCGGCGCTGTACCGGCTTCTGACCATCGGTCAGGTCGGGCAAAGCCCGTCCGCGTACGACCGAGACGGCGTAATCCAGATAAGCCTGTTCCGCGTAAGTCCCCAGCGTGATGCTATCGTCCGATCCCGCCGGCTCAAAATCCAATTGATTGCTGTCCATAAATAACTCTTAAATCGGGCTTAGACGTCCAGATCGGCCAAATTGCCTTTTTCTTCCAACCAGGCACGGCGGGCAGAGGCCTCGCCCTTGCCCATCAGCATGGTGAACATGGCCTGCGTGCCGCTTAAGCCATCTTCGCCCCAATGCACCGGCAATAAACGACGGGTATCCGGATTCATGGTGGTATCCCACAACTGCTCCGCACTCATTTCACCCAAACCTTTAAAACGGCTGATGCTCCAGGACTCGTTGCGTATGCCTTCATTGCGCAACTTCTCCAAAGTGGCATCCAGCTCGCCCTGATCCAGACAATAGATCTTGCGAGCCGGGCGTTTGCCAGCGGCAGGCACATCGACGCGGAACAAGGGTGGGCGCGCCACATACACGTGCCCGGCTTCGATCAGCTTGGGGAAATGGCGGAAAAACAAAGTCAGCAAGAGCACCTGAATGTGCGAGCCGTCCACGTCCGCATCGGACAGGATACAAATGCGGCCATAGCGCAAACCGGACAAATCCGGCTCGGACTGGGCATCATGCGGGTCCACGCCAATGGCTACGGAAATATCATGAATTTCCTGGTTGGCGAACAGGCGATCCCGGTCCACTTCCCAGGCGTTCAGCACCTTGCCGCGCAGGGGCAAGATGGCCTGAAATTCCTTGTCGCGGCCCATTTTTGCAGAGCCACCGGCCGAGTCGCCCTCGACCAGAAACAGTTCGGAGCTCTCCAGATCGTGCGATTCGCAGTCCGTGAGCTTGCCGGGCAACACGGCTACCCCCGAGCTTTTACGTTTTTCCACTTTCTGGGCCGAACGGGTACGGGCCTGAGCCTGACGCACCGCCACTTCAGCCAATTTTCGACCCTGATCCACATTCGCATGCAGATGCAGTTCCAGTGCGTTGCGTACATAGCCACTGACCAGACGCACGGCATCGCGGCTATTGAGTTTTTCCTTGATTTGCCCCTGGAATTGCGGATCCAGCACTTTGGCCGACAGCACAAAACTGGCACGGGCAAAGACGTCCTCAGCCTGCAGCTTGACGCCCTTGGGAATCAAACTGTGCAGCTCGGCAAAGCTGCGCACGGCCTGATACAGACCATCACGCAAGCCCGATTCGTGCGTCCCCCCGGCACTGGTCGGAATCAGATTGACATAAGACTCGCGCACAATCTGAGAGTCCAGGGTCCAGGCCACGACCCAATGAGCCCCTTCACCAGGGGAGAAATTATCGTCATCTTTCGGGGCGTACTGGCGGCCCTCGAATAGAGGCACCAACAACTCCACGCCGTCCATCTCTTCTTGCAAATAACCGCGCAAACCGTCCTCATAGCACCATTGCTGGCGCTGGCCGGTTTTCTGCTGCACCAGCTCCACGGTCACCCCTTCCAGCAAGACCGCTTTGCTATGCAGGATGTGCGTCAGTTGAGCCAGGGGAATCTGGGCGGAGTCAAAGTATTTGGGGTCAGGCCAGACCCGCACACGGGTCCCGGTCTTGCGCTTGCCCACGGTGCCCGTCTGGGTCAGGGGCTGCTCCAGCTCGCCGTCGGCAAACACAATTTCATTGGCTTGCCCGTCGCGCCAGACCAGCACTTCCAGGCGACGCGACAAGGCGTTGGTCACCGACACACCCACCCCATGCAAACCGCCGGAAAAGGCATAGGCTCCGCCATTGAGCTTGTCGAACTTGCCCCCGGCATGCAGTCGAGTGAACACCAGCTCAACCACGGGCGCATTCTCTTCAGGATGCAAGCCAACGGGAATACCCCGCCCGTCGTCTTCGACCTGGATACCGCCGTCCTCCAGCAAGGTAACGGTCAGGGTGCGGGCAAAACCAGCCAGGGCTTCGTCGGCGGCGTTATCGATGACCTCCTGCACAATATGCAGGGGATTATCCGTGCGGGTATACATGGCCGGGCGCTGCCGGACCGGTTCCAGCCCTTTAAGCACTCGTATAGAAGATTCGTCGTAACGTGTAGTAGACAACTTGATTCCCGGTAGATCGTACAGAAAAACGCTATTTTACGAGTGGTTAGGCGCCAGTGGGGAAACGCTTTATTGGCGCGCGTTGCGCAGTGAATGCACATTATCAACCAGACGCAATGGTATCCTGTCAAAAATTGGCAACAAGACCGTCGCAATTGGCCGTAGAATACATTGTGCTCAGGTCACGCCACACGTATAGTTTTTCGTTATCTTTTATTTTTTTGCATTTTGCCATGAGCGACTCCATCATTCACGTTACAGACGCCTCCTTCGAGAGCGACGTCCTCAAAGCCGACCTTCCTGTTTTGGTCGATTATTGGGCTGCCTGGTGCGGCCCCTGTAAAATGATTGCACCTTTACTTGATGAGGCGGCCGAACTGTATCAAGGTCGTGTTATCATCGCTAAGCTCAATGTCGATGAAAATCCCGACACTCCTGCTCAATTCGGTGTTCGCGGTATTCCAACGCTCATGCTGTTTAAAGACGGTAAAGTCGCCCAGACTAAAGTCGGTGCACTTTCCAAGTCTCAACTTAGCGCGTTTCTCGACAGCTCCCTGTAATCTCTGATTAACCGCACGCAGGCCCATCGCTGGCCTGCGGTCTGCTGCTGAAAGCCCTTCCCCACACTCATGCACCTGAACGAATTAAAAGCTCTGCACGTCTCGCAGCTGCTAGAAATGGCTGCCACTTTGGAAATCGACAACGCGAACCGCTTGCGCAAGCAAGAGCTGATGTTCGCGATCATGAAAAAGCACGCCAAAAAAGGCGAGCAGATTTTCGGTGACGGGGTGCTTGAAGTCCTGCCGGATGGTTTTGGCTTCCTGCGTTCGCCAGAAACCTCCTACCTGGCCAGCACAGACGATATTTATATCTCTCCCTCGCAGATACGCCGTTTCAATCTGCACACAGGCGACTCCATTGAAGGCGAAGTGCGCACCCCTAAAGACGGTGAACGCTACTTTGCCCTGGTCAAGGTCGACAAGGTCAACGGCATGCAGCCCGAGGCCATCAAACATCGCATCATGTTTGAGAACTTGACCCCGCTGCATCCTGATCAGCCCATGCGCCTGGAGCGTGACATCAAAAGCGAAGAGAACATCACAGGCCGTATCCTGGATATCTTCTCGCCTATCGGCAAGGGCCAGCGCGCCCTGATCGTAGCCAGCCCCAAATCCGGTAAAACCGTGATGATGCAGCACATGGCTCACGCCATCACGACCAATTACCCCGAGGCCGTCATGATCGTCCTGCTAGTGGACGAACGCCCCGAGGAAGTGACCGAAATGCAGCGTACCGTACGCGGCGAAGTGGTGGCCTCCACCTTTGATGAACCCGCAACGCGTCACGTACAAGTGGCCGAAATGGTGATCGAAAAGGCCAAACGCCTGGTTGAATTGAAAAAAGACGTGGTGATCCTGCTGGACTCCATTACCCGTCTGGCTCGCGCCTACAACACCGTGGTCCCTGCTTCGGGCAAGGTATTGACCGGTGGTGTAGACGCCAACGCCCTGCAGCGCCCCAAACGCTTTTTTGGTGCTGCCCGTAATCTGGAAGAAGGTGGCTCCTTGACCATCATCGGTACTGCCCTGATCGAGACCGGCAGCCGCATGGACGAAGTCATCTATGAAGAATTTAAAGGTACCGGCAACTGCGAGATCCATCTGGAGCGCCGCCTGGCCGAAAAACGCATTTACCCTGCCATCAACCTGAACAAGTCAGGTACACGTCGCGAAGAATTACTGATCAAACCCGACCTTCTACAAAAGGTCTGGGTTTTGCGCAAATTCATCCACGGAATGGATGAAATTGAAGCCATGGAGTTTATCCTGGACAAAATCCGGGCAACAAAGACCAACTCCGAATTCTTCGACATGATGAAGAAGTAAATCGAACATCCTGCGCAAGCCTCTCTATACGAGAGGCTTGCTTGCGATGGGCGTATTGATCGGGTGCAATCCCATGCATCCATTCTTTCAATCTGCTGAGTTCTACTCGAAATCTCAGTATTGCAAACAGAGTTCGCTTGCAATGAAATCTATCTCTCTAGAACAGTTCCTAGCCAGAGTGCAGTCCCGCGACCCAAGTCAGCCTGAATTTATGCAGGCCGTACGGGAAGTGATGACCAGCTTGTGGCCCTTCATCGAGAAAAACCCCCAGTACGCCGACCACGGTCTGCTCGAGCGTCTGGTTGAACCCGAACGTGTTATCCAGTTTCGTATTTCCTGGGTAGATGATCGTGGTCAGGTTCAGGTCAATCGCGGTTTCCGTATTCAGCACAATAATGCCATTGGTCCTTTCAAGGGCGGCATGCGCTTTCACCCCTCGGTCAATCTGTCTATCCTGAAGTTCCTGGCTTTTGAGCAGACCTTCAAAAATGCCTTGACCACCCTGCCCATGGGCGGCGGCAAAGGCGGCGCGGATTTTGATCCCAAAGGCAAATCAGATGGCGAAGTCATGCGCTTTTGCCAGGCCCTGATTGTTGAGCTTTACCGCCATCTGGGTCCAGACACCGACGTTCCTGCAGGTGATATCGGCGTAGGCGCGCGTGAAGTGGGCTTTATGGCCGGCATGATGAAAAAACTCTCCAACAGCGCGGCCAGTGTCTTTACCGGCAAGGATTTGTGCTTTGGCGGCAGTTTGATTCGTCCTGAGGCCACGGGTTATGGCACCGTATATTTCGTACAGGAAATGTTGGCACGTAAAGGGCTGTCTTTAGACGGCATGACAGTGTCCGTTTCTGGCTCGGGCAATGTCGCTCAGTACGCCATTGAAAAATGCCTGGACCTGGGTGCCAAAGTGGTGACCGTTTCCGACTCGCAAGGTTGCGTGGTGGATATGGATGGCTTTACGCGTGAAAAACTGGCGGCTCTGATGCACATTAAAAATGTACAGCGCGGCAGCTTGGTCGATTATGCCCAACAACACCGCCTGCTGTACGAGCACGGAAAACGTCCTTGGCACATCCCCGTTGATGTCGCCCTGCCTTGCGCAACCCAGAACGAGCTCGATGGCAAAGACGCCGAAATTCTGATCAAGAATGGTGTGCGTTGCGTCGCCGAAGGTGCCAATATGCCCAGCACGCTGGACGCAGTCGATGCCTTTATCCACGCCAAGATTCTGTATGCCCCAGGTAAAGCCAGCAATGCTGGTGGTGTCGCCGTCTCTGGTCTGGAAATGAGCCAAAACGCCCAGCGTTTGAACTGGACACGTGAACAAGTTGACGCAAAGCTGCACTCCATCATGCGTGACATCCACGAAAATTGTGTGAACTATGGTCAAGAAAGCGACTTCATCCACTACGTTAACGGCGCCAATATTGCCGGCTTTGTCAAAGTCGCCAATGCCATGCGTCATCAAGGTGTTTATTAAGTTTTGCGCCTTGCTCAGTAGTCAAAAAACCGCCCACAAGGCGGTTTTTTTTTGTCCACAGAATCCGACATTCATATAACGGCAGCCAGATAAGCTCCCTGAAAAAAGCTCGTCAGCGCTCCACAAAAAATCAAAACCGAGCTTTTTGATCCACCGCCGCTGCCATGGCCTTGCCAATCGTGGCTATGGCCGCATTGCGCGCTTCCATCGAGGCCTTGGTTTCCGTGATGTAGACAGCCGCCACCAGCGGCCCACGCGCAGGGGGCCACATCACCGCCACGACACCGCGTGTGCCGTAAGCGGCTGCCCCGGTTCGGTCTGCTACGGTCCAGCTTTCAGGAACGCCAGCTCGCAACAAGGGCCCGCCCACTTCGTTATGGCGCAACCAGTCAATCAGCCGATCACGGTCTGAGGCTTTAAGCGCGTCGCCCAAAACCAGATTCCGCAAAGTTTGTACCATGGCTTGCGGGGTCGTTGTGTCGCGCAGGTCGCCGGGCGTGGCTTCATTCAAGCTGGGCTCGTTGCGATCCAGGCGCGTCACCGTGTCGCCCACGCCACGAAGAAAGGACGTGATAGCCTCAGGCCCGCCCAGAACCTCCAAGACCCCATTAGCGGCACTATTGTCGCTGTTGCGCATCGTGATCGCACACAATTGAGCTGCTGATACCTGCTGGCCGATCAGCTCCTTTGTGGTGGGTGCGTAAGACTGAATGGCCTCCTCCTTGATCAGCCAGGCAGTTTTCATCGCACCTGGCCCTCGGGCCAACAAAGCCGCACAAATCAAGGCCTTGCTGGTACTGGCCATAGGAAAGCGCTCATCGGCACGGTATTGCCACCACTGCCCGTCTGCCGTGTCCAGTACGGCCAGACCAACACGGGCCTGCAAGGACTGTTCGACCTCTTGTACGGCCCGAACCACCGGATGGGTTTGCGCCCCAACAGCATGGAAAGACAGGCCCGCCACAACCAATATCGCTGCCAGTCGTTTCAGTCTATGTGCGCTCATCGGCCCATCCTTGGCATAAGGGTTAAATCACGAAAAAACCTTGCTGCTACCCTGACGAAGACCTACGCAAAAGCGTTTTGGGTAAAGCGCCTGGTCTCAAGGCTCAATCCGCGGCTGCTTCTCTTTTTTCGCAGTGCTGGCCGCCGGCACCTCCAGCTCTTTGAGCTGTGGATCATCAATCTTGCCTGTCACTGCATAAGAGACAGACAGGTGACTGCTCATTGGGATCTGCATCAACCACTGCGTCAACAAAGCCCCTACCCCTACCATCGGGTTAACCGTGAAATAGGCCGCAATCGCCGCGCCGCTCATATCCAGATTCGGATTGACCACCGCAATCAAATCCAACGTCTCATCCTTGATATCAATCCAGCCTTCCAGGTTGACCGCTCCCGCCGGGCCCTTGATCTGATAATTATCCAGCTCCAGCTTGCCCTGCGACAGGTTCATGCGCCCGGTCAGGCTATCGAATGCAAAGCCTTGCTTCACGGCGCCGAACAAGTCCATATCCAGTCTGCTCAAGCGTGAAATGGACTGCAGGCTGAGCAACTCCAGCAATTTGGCCGAGCGTGATTTCAGGCTGATAAAGCGTCCTTTACGTAGATCCACATTGAACTGGCCACGAATGTTGCGCTTATCAAAAGACCAGGGGAAATTACTCCAGAACAAGGCGGCCTGAACCGTTCCCTCGCCATCTTTAATGGACTCTGTCAACAAGCCGCTGACATCCACAAACTGCCCCAAATTGCTTACCTGGCTATTGGCGAGCAATTCCAGCCCTCGCTGTGGCCCACTCAATGCCAAAGAACCGTAACCGTGCAGTTGCATGCCCTGTGCGTTCAAGGAAACGTTTTCAAGGGTCCATTTGTGGCCCTTTCCTGCGGGCTTGCCTTTGGCTTCCAAAGCACCAAAGCGCACGCCCTGTATCTGCAAATCATCCACCTTGAACGAGATCGCAGGCAAAACCAGATCATCGCTCATGGGCAGGTCGGCGTCGGGCCAAGCCCAATCCGGCCTGCCACCATTCAGGTACAAATGGGAAAAATTGGCGTTGAACATGCCGGTATAGCGGCCACCTTGATGCTGCGCCTGCAAACGCCCTTCAGCTTGCTTGGCCTTCAGGCTCAGAAACAAGCTGCCAGCGGCATCTTCCGTGCTTTCCATCTCCAACTGATCCAGCACTTGCCCTCTAAAAAATGCCTGATCCGCTTTCAGGCGCACCCGCTCCAGCAAAGGCAACAGGGGACGGCCCGACGGAATCAAAGGACTGCCGTCCAGATTCTGACCGAACTCCTCGACAACTCTCTCCCAGGCATCCAGATCCATACGGTCATAGCGGCTATGCAATTCCAGGCCACGTTTGGGCCAACTCACCAGCCCCGGCGTTCCCATGCTGCCACTTTGAAAATAGCTGCCTTGACGGGAACCTTGAGCATGCAACAGGTTCAACAAAAAGGTCTGTCTGTCTTGCAGGCTGATCTGCAAGCGGTCTATCTTGGCGGCAGAGTCGCTGCTCCAATCTGCCTTCAATTTGGCTGCACGCTCAGCAGGTTTGTAGAAAGGCTCGGGCAAGTTCAGCGCCAGCCCCGTCAGATCGGACTCCGCGCCAAAGGAAAAAGAACCCTTGGCATCGAGCTTCATTAATACCTGATAGAGAGTCTGCCCTTGCAGACGCTGCACGCCCTTCAATTCCAGGTATTGCTCCAGACCTTGCGCAGTGATCACACCATTTATGCGCAAACCGGGCTTGCCGGGCTCGAGCACACCACTGATTTGGGTGTCGCCCCCCAGCACCTTGCCCGTCAAGGTTTGGGCACTGACGCCCTTTTCACTGAAGGCGAGCTCGCCCTTTAACGCCGTCAATGACGGAGCTTCAGGCATGTACTGAAACTCGCTATTGTTCATCTGGATTTGCCCCTGTACCTGGGTGTCATCCGCATTATCCAAAGGAACCTGCAATTTGATGGGTACAGTCCAATCCCCTTTAACGCGACTGTCGGTCAGCAAGCCATCCAGCAAGGCGTTCAGGGGGGACTGGTGCACCAGGGCCAGATAGCTGGTCGCTGGAGCCTGAGACACGCCCTCCAGCTTCAGAAAGCTGTTTTGCTCCAAGGACGTGATGTGGGTCTGAATATCGCGCAGCACAATATCCGGCTGCTTGGCGATAGGCATGCGCGCCTGCTGAGCCACAATATCCAGATTATCGTTATGCATGCGTATGCTGCCTTGTATGCCTTCCAGACGTGGCCAGGCCAAACGTTGGGGCTGGGCAGGCTGATAATCCACAATCCCTTCACCCAAAATCCCGACCACTTCAAAGCTGCCATCCGCCGGGCTCAGGCCATACGGGAAGGTGTCCAGGCCACCTTGCAAGCGGATTGTCCCGTCTCGTACCGCCCCCTGTACCAGTCCAGCCTGCATCCATTCACGCGCCAAAGGGTTGACCGTCAAAGGCAGGTAATTCACCAAAGCCGCCAGATTCAGGTGCGTGAATTGCCCCTGCCAGTCAGCCACACCCGCCTCAAACTTGGCATCCTCACGCCAGCCACCTGTTAATTGCGCATCTAAATCAGGATTACGCAGAGCCAGATTCATGTTGCCAAGGCTCAGTCTGGCCTGCTCATCGCGATAAACCATGCCTTGAGCATTGAGCTGATCCAATGCCAAATAGTGGGCAAACAAATCGGGCACACGCAGACCAAAGCCATTCATCGACAACGTCCACTGCACGTCGCCACTTTGCTTGCCTTGGGCCAATGCCTGCACATCACGTAAACTGCCATTGAGCTCCAGATGGGCTTGCTCCAACTGCAGGCGATCTTCGCTATCCGTCAGCACGGCCACATCCTGCAATTGGGCTGCCAGTTGCATCTGTACGGCCTGGGCGGCTTGAGGCTGGCGGGCCTGGGCACGCACATCGATCCAGCCTCTATCCAGAATCACAGGTACGTCCAGCCAAGGGCGCAGCGCGGGAGTATCGACCCCATTGGCCTGCACCGTCATCTCCCAGGGCAAGTCCATCACATCCACGTTTTCGGGCAGACGACGCTTGCCCTGCACGCGCAAGGCCAAAGCCAGGGATTCGCCCAGATCGGCGGGCAAGGCCGTAGCCAGATTGACCTCGTGCCAACCCTGCCTGTAGCCAATCTGCAATTCAATCGATGGCAGAGTCAAGGCAGGCGCGCCACGCAGATCATCCTGCCATTGCAAGGACGTACCCTGAATATGAATGCCACGCTGCTCCAGCAACCAACGAACCGGCCCTTGCCAGACTTCGGGTTCTGCTGGGGCACGGTCATTGTTGAGATCCAGTACCTGGCCCATCACCAGAATCTGGCCCTCAGGATCGCGCCGCACCGGGATCGTCAAACCTTGTACATCCAGCTGGCGCAATTGCAGCGAACCGCTGAACAAGGACTTCCAGCTGATATCGGCTTGCAGCTTGGGCAACTGCAACATGGGCTCTTGCCCTGGCTCTGACAGCGACAGGTTCGTCACAGAAAGATGGGGATTCCAGCCCTGCCAGTCGCCTTTTAATTCTTGAATCTGAACTTGCAGGCCGGTTTGCTCACTGATTTTCTCCACCAGATAGGGGCGCAGATTATCCAGTTGGGGCACGAGCAGATAACGTAGCCCGACAAGGCTTAGCATCAGCGCAAAATAGAGCACTAGCGCCAGTCGCACAAGTCCTCGAACTACCATGCAATCAATTCCCGAGTATAGTTAGATACGGTCATTTCCGGCCTTGTCAGACAAGTCATCTCACTTGTCGTCCCCCCTTATCCGAAAAGCCTCTTATCGTATGAGCCAGTCCATTATATTGAAGCCCGTGATGCAATGGTCCGGCCCCTTGCGTCGAAAAGTAAACGCTCAGCCACAATTTGGGGCGTGGTTGCAAGAGCAAGCCCAGCACCCTGTCACCGCCACACTGATTACGCAATGGTATAGGACTTTACTGCCCGAACCCGATAATGATCGCTTGGCACAAGTGCGTCAGGCCTTGCGCCAACTGCGTGAACGGGTCTTTCTGATACTGATGATCCGTGATATCAATGGTCTGGCCCCTCTTGAAGAGGTGATGCTGGCCATGAGTAGCCTGGCTGATCTGGCCGTGGCACAAGCGTATGAAACCGTCGCCCGACAACTGGCTGAAGTACACGGTATTCCTAAAAACTCGGAAACTGGCTTACCCCAGGAGATGATTATTTTAGGTATGGGTAAGCTGGGTGGAGGGGAATTAAACGTTTCCTCAGACATTGATCTGATCATGCTCTATGACGAGGACGGTGAGACCGATGGCCGCCGCCCCCTGAGCTATCACGAGTTTTACGGCAAAGTAACCCAGCGCATGATGCCCGTGCTGTCCGATACCGACGCCTTCGGGCAGGTATTTCGCACGGACCTGCGCCTGCGTCCGGACGGGGATTCCGGGCCGCTGGCCTGGAGCATGCAGGCGCTGGAAAACTATCTGGTCAACCAAGGCCGGGAATGGGAACGCTATGCGTGGATCAAGGCCCGCCCTATCAAGGCCCAGGCTTTTGAGGGCAGCCGCAGCGCCGGTGATGTGCATCACTTCGAGGCACTGCGTACCCCTTTTGTGTACCGCAAATATTTTGACTTTGATGCCCTGTCTGCCTTGCGCGGCCTGCGCGAGCGCATTCGCCAGGACTGGACGCGCCGCGCCCTGAACCGCAATGGCGTGGAAACCTGGCACAACATCAAGCTGGGAGACGGTGGGATCCGGGAAATTGAGTTCGTCGTCCAGCTCAATCAGCTGATTCGCGGGGGACGACAGCCTTCCCTGCAAACACCCAGCCTGCACAAAGCACTGCAAGGTCAATGTGCGGCCGGTCTGCTGGACCAGGAGGTCTGCGACAAGCTGCTGGCCGCTTATACCTTCTTGCGACGTGTCGAACACCGCCTGCAGTATCGCGAGGACGAACAAACCCATTTGCTGCCCCAGGACGAGGAGCTACGCACCGAGCTGGCGGCCACCTTGGGCCTGAGCCTGGCTGATTTCGACGAACAGTTAGGCCAGCACAGAAAATTTGTCTCGCACACCTTCCGCAATGCCTTCCGTCTGGCAGGCATGGGCGAAGAAGCCAGTACCGAACCTCCTGCGGCGGCTGCACCCGCCCCCGAAGAAAGCAAGGCAGAGCACGATCAGGCTTTGCAGGAACGCATCGAACAATTGCGTCAGGCTCTGCTAAATAGCCATCGTCTGCGCAGCCTGCCCAATGCCAGCCTGGATCGCGTACAGCGCCTGATCCCCTTGGCCGAGGACTACGCCTGCCGCTCCGAGAACCCGGAAGTCACCGCAACCCGCCTGTTCAACCTGATCGAGCTGATCGCCCAGCGTAGTGCGTATCTGGCTTTGCTGGCCGAGTACCCAGATACGCTGGCCCGCGTTGCCCGAATTGTCTCGGCCAGTCCGTGGGCCGCACAGTATCTGGCTCAATACCCGCTCTTACTGGACAGCCTGATCGAATGGCATTCGCTGATGGAGATTCCGGACTTTGCCGCCCTGTCCGAGCAAATGCGCCGCGATCTTGATGCCTGCCGCTTGCCCGATGGCCAAGCCGATGTCGAACAGCAGATGAACATGATGCGCGACTGGCAGCACCAGATCACGTTCCAATTGCTGGCCCAGGACCTGGAAGGTGTACTGACCGTCGAGGCTCTGGCCGACCAACTCTCGGCTCTGGCCGATATGATGCTGGCCGAGACACTGGAGCGCACCTGGCCTCTGACACGCCCCCGCAGCCTGGGCCCAGAACACGACTCCTCACCGCACTTTGCCGTCATTGCCTACGGCAAACTGGGGGGCAAGGAAATTGGCTATGCGTCCGACCTGGATCTGGTATTTCTGTACGACGATCCCAGCCAAGACAATGTAGAGCGCTACATCAAGCTGGCGCGCCGCATGACCAGTTGGTTGTCGGCCATGACCTCCTCGGGACGTCTCTACGATATTGACCTGCGTTTACGCCCCGATGGCGATGCCGGTTTGCTGGCTGTCAGCGTGGATGCCTTCGAGCAGTATCAGACGCGGAGTGCCTGGTCCTGGGAGCATCAAGCCATTACCCGTGCCCGTTTCGTGACCGGGGATGCCCAGATCAAAAACCGCTTCGATGACATCCGCCGATCCATCTTATTGATGGAACGGGACCAACGCAAATTACGTGCAGATATTCTGGACATGCGTGACAAAATCAGTGCCGGACACCCCAACCGCAGCGAACTTTTTGACTTGAAGCACGACCGGGGCGGCATGGTGGATGTGGAGTTCATCACCCAGTATCTGGTGCTGTGCCATAGCCGCGAGCATCCCAAACTGCTGGAAAACCTGGGCAATATCGCCTTGCTGGGTATTGCCGCGCAGGCGGGCCTGATCGCGGTCGACCATGCTCAGGAAGTGGCCGATGCCTACCGCGCCCTGCGCCGCCGTCAGCACGCTTTGCGTCTGGAAGGAGCAGAAAAAGCCCGTGTGCCGCAATCTGAGCTGACCCAGGAACGGCAGGCCGTGACACGCCTTTGGGACGAGGTCCTGGGGTACTAAGGCAACAGATTGATTTCACTAAACTTTGCCAAGAATCTACAATAGTCGCATTGATTTATTGTGCGACCGACTCGGGACGCCTTTTTACTCGGATTCAGATTCATGTCCACTCAGCTCAATCGTCCAGTTTTAACCATGCCGGAGAAGCGCGAGAAATTGCTGCTGCACTCCTGCTGCGCCCCCTGTTCGGGCGAGGTGATGGAGGCCTTGCACGCCTCGGGGATTGAATACACCGTTTTTTTCTACAACCCCAATATCCATCCTGTACGCGAGTACGAACTGCGCAAGCAGGAAAACATCCGTTTTGCCGAACAGCACGGCATCGAGTTCATTGACGCCGACTACGACGTAGATAACTGGTTTGAACGTGTACGCGGCCTGGAGCACGCTCCCGAGCGTGGCGAGCGCTGCACGGTCTGCTTTGACATGCGCTTTGAGCGCACGGCCCTCTACGCCCATGAAAATGGCTACGACATCATCTCCAGCGTGCTGGGTATCTCGCGCTGGAAAGACATGAACCAGATCAACGACTGCGGCGAACGCGCCGCAGCCCGTTATCCGGAGATGAAGTACTGGACCTACAACTGGCGCAAAGGGGGCGGCTCGCAACGCATGCTGGAAATCAGCAAACGCGAGAACTTCTATCAGCAGGAGTACTGCGGTTGCGTGTACTCGCTGCGGGACACCAACCGCCACCGCCGCTCGCAAGGCCGCCCTCGTGTCGAGATCGGTGTGAAGTTCTACGGCAAGGACGAACTGGACCTGACACCGCCTCCAGCTCCGGTTCAAGAGAACGCTTAAAAATGGGAATAGGCTGGTGGCTGGATTGATCATCTCACTGGGGCCCATTCCTCTTGAGACCCTAGGCAGGAATGATTTAGAGGCCAGCCGATAGGCACTTAGCCGATTAACCTCCGCCTACGACACGGAATATCAGCATTCATCTAGATGCTGACGGCCAAGCGATCAAACCACTTCAATCCAAAACACCATCGCCTAGTCTCAAAGTCACGTATTCCAAATAGCAATGAGCACAAAAAAACCGCCTTGGATTTCCAAGGCGGTTTTTCTTTACAACGTCGATGACGAGGTGCAACACGGCAGCCTACTTTAAAACCTCAACTTGAGTGACGCATTAAGCAATCCGGTAGCACCGTCGCCATCAAAGCCCTGCTGATTACTGGATACTGCGGGTGAACGTAAACTCGCCGTCCTTCCAGTCCACAGGCACCACGTCTTTAGGACCAAAGCGGCCTTCCAGGATCAGGCGTGCCACCGGGTTCTCAATATACTGCTGAATAGCACGTTTCAAAGGACGGGCACCGAACACAGGATCGAACCCGGCCTTGGCCAACTGCGCCAAAGCAGCGTCGCTCACTTCCAGATGCATGTCACGCTGAGCCAGGCGCTGATCCAGACGTTCAAGCTGGATACGAGCAATGGACTCGATGTGTTCTGCTTCCAGACTGTGGAACACCACCACCTCGTCGATACGGTTCAGGAACTCGGGGCGGAAATGCTGTTTCACTTCTTCCCACACCACTTCCTTGATCACATCGTAAGGCTCGCCCGACAAACGCTGGATATGCTGCGAACCCAGGTTGGAAGTCATGATGATCACCGTGTTGCGAAAGTCCACCGTACGGCCCTGGCCATCCGTCAAACGACCATCGTCCAACACCTGCAAGAGCACGTTAAAGACATCCGGGTGAGCTTTCTCCACCTCATCCAGCAGAATCACCGAATACGGTTTGCGACGCACGGCTTCAGTCAGGTAACCGCCCTCTTCGTAGCCCACGTAGCCGGGAGGCGCCCCGATCAAACGAGCCACCGAGTGTTTCTCCATGAATTCGCTCATGTCGATGCGAATCATGTGATCCTCGGAGTCAAAGAGGAAGTTGGCCAATGCTTTGGTCAGCTCGGTCTTACCCACACCGGTTGGCCCCAGGAACAAGAAGGAACCATACGGGCGGGAAGGGTCAGACAGACCCGCACGCGAGCGACGGATAGCATCCGACACCAAACGTACCGCTTCGCCTTGGCCGACCACACGCTTGTGCAGGTAGTCTTCCATTTGCAAGAGCTTTTCACGCTCGCCCTGCATCATCTTGGACACAGGAATACCGGTTGCACGCGAGACCACTTCCGCGATCTCCTCGGCACCGACCTGCGTGCGCAGCAAGCGAGGTTTGTCCTGATCGGCCTTGTCCATATTGGCTTCGGCCGCTTTCAGGCGCTCTTCCAGCTCGGGCAGCTTACCGTACTGCAGCTCAGCCAATTTATCGAACTGGCCCTTGCGTTGCAGCTCAGCCATTTCGGCACGAACTTTCTCGATTTCCTCTTTAACGACTTGCGAGCCCTGAACCGCCGCTTTTTCGGCTTTCCAGATCTCTTCATAGTCGTTGTACTCGCGCTGCAGCTTTTCCATCTCGTCATTGATGGCCTGCAAACGACGCTGAGAGGCTTCATCCGTGTCCTTGATGACGGCTTCACGCTCGATCTTCAACTGAATGATGCGGCGATCCAGCTTATCCATGACCTCGGGCTTGGAGTCAATCTCCATACGGATACGGGCAGCGGCCTCATCGATCAGGTCAATGGCCTTATCGGGCAGGAAGCGGTCCGTAATGTAACGCTGCGACAGCTCGGCCGCAGCCACAATAGCCGGGTCGGTAATCGCCACACCATGATGCAGCTCGTAGCGCTCCTGCAAACCACGCAGGATCGCAATAGTGGACTCCATGTCCGGCTCGTTAACCAGCACCTTCTGGAAACGACGCTCCAAAGCGGCATCCTTCTCGATGTACTGGCGGTACTCGTTCAGCGTGGTGGCACCAATACAATGCAGTTCACCGCGCGACAAGGCCGGTTTGAGCATGTTGCCGGCATCCATTGCACCTTCGGCCTTGCCGGCGCCCACCATGGTATGCAGCTCGTCAATAAAGACAATGGTTTTGCCATCGTCCTTGGACAGCTCTTTCAAGACGGCTTTCAGACGCTCTTCAAATTCGCCACGGTACTTGGCACCGGCCAGCAAAGCAGCCAGGTCCAACACCAGAACGCGCTTGCCCTTCAGGGTTTCAGGCACTTCGTTGTTCACGATACGCTGCGCCAAACCTTCCACGATGGCGGTCTTACCCACCCCAGGCTCACCAATGAGAACAGGGTTGTTCTTGGTACGGCGCTGCAGAATCTGGATCGTGCGGCGAATTTCGTCATCACGGCCAATAACCGGGTCCAACTTGCCCAGACGAGCACGCTCGGTCAAGTCAGTGGTGTATTTGTCCAAGGCCTCACGATTGCTGTCACCTTCAGCGTCACTCACATTGGCACCACCGCGTACGGCTTCAATGGCCGCCTCCAGCGCACGGCGCTGCAAACCCGCATCGCGCAAAGCACGACCGGTTTCGCCTTTATCATCGGCCAGGGCCAGCAAGAACAATTCACTGGCAATATAAGTATCACCGCGTTGAGCGGCTTCCTTGTCGGTTTTAGCCAAAGCGGCTTGCAAGGCCGAACTGAGCTGCTGCTGACCTTCCGCCCCTTGCACCTTGGGCAGATTGGAGATCAGGCGGTTAAGCTCGTTTTCCAGGCGGGGAATGGCAACGCCCGCACGAGCCAGCAAACTGCCTGTGCCTGAATCGGCATCAGCCAGCAAGGCGACCAGTACGTGGGCGGGTTCCAAATAGGGATTGTCTTCGCGAACAGCCAGGCTCTGCGCATCGGCTAGAGCCTGTTGAAACTTCGTTGTCAATTTATCGATTCGCATAGAATTTTCACTTGAGAAAATATGCGAGAAGCTAAAGCAAACAGTTACTAAATACTGCTTGCCCAGATTTCGCAACAAATAACAGGATGAATTGAAGATGAGGACAAAAACCAAGTATTCAAGTGTTTAGATCGCTTTTAAACAACAGCATGCCAAGAGCAGTATTACCGCGCTGTACCCGGCATGGACAGCCGTTTCACGTGTGACAAGAGCCTTAAGAACTAAACATATTAAGGATTAGCGGGAATACCAACCAATAAAAAGCTACAATTACACTTGATTTGACTCAAAGATTTAGCGTTTCGCCATCTGACATTATTCCTTATGCAAAAACGTATCTCGGTTACCGCTGACTCCATACGCTGCTCCAGCTGTATGCTCAATGAGGTGTGTCTACCTCTTGGGATGCCTAAGCACGAAATGGAGCGGTTGGACGAATTAGTCAAGGAGCGCATCCGCATCCCTAAGGGCGGCGTGCTGTTTCGACTGGCCGACTCAGTCGAAGGAATCTATGGTCTGCGCTCTGGTTCGATCAAGATGCAGCTGGAAGATTCCACTGGCCACATTCAGATTACGGGTTTTTTATTACCAGGAGAAATCCTGGGCATGGACAGCCTGGTTGAAAATCGCCATGTTTCCCATGCCATCGCCTTGGAAGACAGCGAAGTCTGTGTGATTCGCCTTGATGATCTGGACCGCCTGTCGGCCCAGTTGCCTATATTGCAACAACAGTTCCGTCGCCTGATGAGCAAGGAAATCAACCGCGCCCATCAGTTGATGATGACCTTGGCTGGACTGCGCTCCGAACAGCGCCTGGCTGCCTTCTTGCTGAACCTGTCCCAGCGTCTATCACTACTGGGCTACTCCCCTTACGAGTTCATTCTGCGTATGAGCCGCGAAGAAATCGGCAACTTCCTGGGCCTGACGCTGGAAACCGTCAGCCGCCTGTTCTCACGCTTTGCACGCGAAGGTCTGCTGAAAATCTCTCAGCGCGAAGTCCACTTGCTGGATCTGGCCGCCCTGCGCTCTCTGGCAGGCACGGAGTGCGATTGAGCCTCATGGCTGCTGCCTAGGCCTCAAACAGGCTGCTGAACGTCTTTACAGCCCACTATACCGCTCCCCAGCACCCAAGCCCACACAAAAAAAGCACATGCAATTTGCATGTGCTTTTTTATCGTTTGGTGCTTGTCCGAATCAGTCCAGACTATCTGCCGGTTCAGCCAATACCGCTGGCGAACCGGCCGACATATACAAGCTAAGCGCGCACGCTACTGCAACGGCCAACCAAAACAGAAAAAACGCCACCGTATAAAAGGTCAGTCGATCTACTTGCATATGTCCAAGCACAACGATGTCCAACGGGTCTACCAAAGCAAACACAATTGCACTGAGCACCCCGGCGACCAGGAATGAAGGCCACAGTATCCACATCAACGATCGGATGGTCATTCGTACCCCCTTCTTGAACGGAAACATACTTCTCTCAACCCTAGCGTAACGGTGAATCGATTACGTTTAGCGCTGCTCAGGGGCAGGCTCTACCTTGCTGACAACCAGACCCTGCTTGACCCCCCCGTCCGTAATCCCTTGATTACTGAAATTCTGAAAGGCCAAGACAATCGTAATGACGCAGCCCACAATAGCCAGAGCTGGCCCTGCCATCAACAACCATGGCCACGGCTCGCGCCACCAGGGTCCACTGTCCTTTGATTCGTCCATGTTTTGCTCTTTATAAAATTACTGAGGAATGTAAAAACTACTGCGTTCGTTCACGTAGGTCTTGCGGCCCCCGTCGTGCTCGCCTACCGCCTGAATAGAAATATCATACAGGCCCGGCTTGGCACTACTAATTGGGACTTGCACCACGACCGGCAACAGTCTATTGCCTGCAGGCGCCACATGAATGTGATCCTGGCCGTTCTCGGTCAAATGAATGCGCGCGCCTTCCAGACCTGTGACGGACAACTGCAGCTCCATAGCCTCTTCCGAGGTATTGATCACTTGTAGACGGAACACGTTTTCAATCATGCCGCCGGGCACTTCGCGCCCCAGCGCGCCACGATCACGAATCACGTCCACGCGCATGGGCGTACGGGTCGCCAAGGTGTAGACGAAAGCACCACAAATGACGGCCAGGATCAGGATGTAAGACAACACGCGCGGTCGCAGCATGCGACGTCGCACCTGAGACTGCGTCATGCGTTCCTTGATGGCACGCTCTGAGGTGTAGCGGATCAGGCCTTTTTCGTAGCCCATCTTATCCATGACCTGGTCACAGACGTCCACACAGGCACCACAGCCGATACACATGTACTGCAAGCCATCACGAATATCGATACCGGTCGGACAGACCTGAACGCAGAGGCTGCAGTCCACACAGTCGCCCATGCCGGCTTCTTTGTGGTCAATCTTGCGAGATCGGCCACCACGGGTTTCACCCCGCACGAAGTCGTAGGTCACCACAAAGGTATCGCTGTCCACCATGGCACTTTGGAAACGTGCGTAGGGGCACATGTACTTACAGACGGCCTCGCGCATGAAACCGGCATTACCCCAGGTGGCAAAGGCGTAGAACAAGAGCCAGAACCACTGCCAAGGGCCCAGGGACAGAGCGATCAGCTCGCCGCCCAGTTCGCGGATAGGAGCGAAGTAGCCAATAAAGGTAAAGCCGGTCCACAAAGCGATCACGACCCACAAAAAGTGCTTGGTGGCTTTGAGACGTAATTTGCGGGCATTCCAGGCCTGCTCATCCAGACGGATACGCGCCAGACGATCCCCTTCCACCTTGCGCTCGACCCACATGAAAATCTCTGTGTAGACCGTCTGCGGACAGGCGTAGCCACAAAACAAGCGGCCCGCCATAGCGGTGAAAAGGAATAAAGAGAAAGCAGATATCAGAAGCAGCACCGTCAGGTAAATAACGTCCTGGGGCCACAGAATCATGCCAAAGATATAGAACTTGCGTTCCAGCAGGTCAAACAGCACGGCCTGACGGCCATGCCATTCCAACCAGGGCAGACCATAGAAAATGATCTGCGTGAAATACACCATCCAGATCCGCCAACGGGCGAACACGCCCTTGACGGATCGTGGATAGATTTTGCTACGAACATCGACCAGCGCCTTCTCGACTTGCGGAGAGGTTCCACCCGCTCCCTTGGTGTTACGTGGAGGTTGCCACTTGGGCACAGTTCCCTGCGCATTATCAGCGCTGGGTTGGGAAGAATCACTACTCATTGCATGTCCTGAAGGCGTCAGATCAATTTAAAAGACATTAGTTAGCCTGAGTCGGCGCGGGATTGGACAAGCCCCAAACCCAGCCCGCCAGCAACCGGATCTGCTCTGGCGTCAATGCTCCTTTTTGTGCCGGCATCTGGTTCGTGCGGCCCTGCAGCACCGTCTGAACAATAGTGGCCTCGGAACTGCCATACAACCAGTAATCGTCCGTCAGGTCAGGCGCTCCCATCAGCGTATTACCTTTGGCATCCGCGCCGTGGCAGGCAAAACATGCGCTGTCGTACACACGTTTGCCCGCAACCAGACGCAAAGGATCTGCCGCCAGACCAGACAAAGAACGCACATACTGAGCGACGTCCGATGCTTCAGCCGGGCTGAACTGGGACTGTGGCGGCATAATGCCGGTACGGCCTTCGGTAATGGTGTACAGAATCGCATCGGGCTCGCCACCCCACAACCAGGCTTTGTTGGCCAGGTTAGGGAAGCTTGGGGAGCCTTGGGCATCCGAACCGTGACACTGGGCGCAATTGTTCAGGAACAAACGCTGGCCAATTTCACGCGCTTGCGGATCATGAGCAATCTCTTCAATGGGCATTTCGCGGTAACGAGCGTACACAGGCTCCAGACGCTCATTAATTTCGGCCTGTTGCTGCTTGACCTGCTGACCAGCGGTAAAGCCCAAAGTCCCCTTGAAGCTACCCAAACCGGGATACAACACCAAATAACCCAATGCAAACACACACAGGCCGATGTACATCACCGTCCACCAGCGAGGCACAGGTGTATTCAGTTCGGTCAGGTCACCGTCCCAGACGTGGCCAGTATCTTCCACGTCCACTGTTTTGCCCAGAAATGCGCGCTGGGTAAAGAGCAGCCACAAACAAAATATGATGCCAAGCAAGGCGATGCCGGAGATCCAAAGGCTCCAGCCATTATTAAAAAAGTCACTCATTCGGAACCCCCAGGGTTTTTATCGTTGCTTCCCTCGTCGGGCAAGGCGAAAGGCAGAAGCGCTGCTTCTTCGTTGGCCTGGCGGCGTCCCCGAGAGAACGCCCACCAGCAAATGCCAAGGAAGGTCGCCATCGCCAAAGCAGTCATAACACCGTTGATGATGGCTACCATTTAGAAGCTCCCCTGCTCCACAGCTTTGGCAGCTGCGTCGCGACTGGCCACACCCAAACCCTGCAGATAAGCGACGACCGCATCTTCCTCGGTCTTGCCTACCAATTGCTCGGGCGCGGCATCAATTTGTTCCTGCGTGTAAGGCACACCCAATGTACGCAGCACATTCATGCGGTCCTGAATGTTTGCACCTTCCACCGAGTTCTTCTGCAGCCATGGATAGGCAGGCATATTGGACTCTTTGACCACATTACGTGGATTGCGCAGGTGGATGCGGTGCCACTCATCGCTGTAACGCTGACCCACACGGGCCAGATCCGGACCGGTACGCTTGGAACCCCACAGGAAGGGGTAGTCGTACACAGACTCACCGGCCAGCGAGTAAGGACCATAGCGTTGCACTTCGGACTGCAACATACGGATCTGCTGGGAGTGACAGCCAACACAACCTTCACGGATGTAGATGTCACGCCCCATCAGACGCAAGGGTTCGTAGGGCTCGACCCCTTCAGTGGGCTGGGTGGTCGAGTGTTGGAAAAACAAAGGAACGATTTGCACCAGGCCCGCGAAGGAAATCACCAAGATACTCAGAATGATCAGCAGCCCGGTATTTCTCTCGATCGTGGCGTGAGAAAAGCGCTTATTAGTGTCATTAGCCATGATTTACTCCTTAGGCCAGCAAGGTGGTTTGGCCCACCAGCGCTGGGTCGCGGGCATCCGGGTTTTTCAGAGGCACAACGGGGTTGATATCTTTTTGACCTGCACGAATGGTCAGGAACACGTTCCAGGACATGAGCAAGATACCGGCCACAAAGAAGGCGCCGCCCAAAGCACGGATTGCGTAGAAGGGGTAAGTAGCCTTCACGACTTCCACAAAGCTGTACGTCAAGGTGCCATCCACACCGGTTGCACGCCACATCAAACCTTGCATGACACCGGCAATCCACATCGCGGCGATATACAGCACGACGCCCAGAGTCGCCAGCCAGAAGTGCAGGTCGATCAGACGAGGACGAGCCATTTCCGTGCGGCCGTACAAACGTGGGATCAGGTAATACAAGGAACCGAAGGTAATCATGGCAACCCAGCCCAGCGCACCAGAGTGTACGTGGCCCACCGTCCAGTCGGTGTAGTGCGACAGCGCGTTGACCGTACGGATAGCCATCATGGAACCTTCAAAGGTGGACATGCCGTAGAAGGACAGGGCCACAACCATGAACTTCAGAATCGCATCAGTACGCAGCTTATGCCAAGCACCCGACAAGGTCATGATGCCGTTGATCATACCGCCCCAAGAAGGAGCCAGCAGAATCAAGGAAAACGCCATGCCCAGCGATTGCGTCCAGTCTGGCAAGGAGGTGTACAGCAGGTGGTGAGGACCGGCCCACATGTATGTAAAGCCCAGGGCCCAGAAGTGGACAATGGACAAGCGGTAGGAATAGATAGGACGGTTGGCCTGTTTGGGGATGAAGTAGTACATCATGCCCAGGAAAGACGTGGTCAGGAAAAAGCCCACGGCGTTATGACCATACCACCACTGAACCATGGCGTCCTGCACACCGGCGTAAGCCGAGTAGGACTTCATGAAGCTGACAGGCAATTCCAGGTTATTGAAAATATGCAGGACAGCGATCGTGACAATGTAAGAGCCAAAAAACCAGTTGGCCACATAAATATGACGCACGCGGCGCTTGACGATCGTGCCAAAGAACACAATAGCGTAGGCCACCCAGACCAGCGTAATCAGGATGTCGATGGGCCATTCCAGTTCAGCATACTCTTTGGAGCTGGTGTAACCCATAGGCAAGGTAATGACCGCTGCCACCAGCACGGCCTGCCAACCCCAAAAGGTAAAGGCAGCCAGCTTATCGCAGAACA
The DNA here is from genome assembly GCF_050255915.1 of Alcaligenes sp. Classification (NCBI taxonomy): domain Bacteria; kingdom Pseudomonadati; phylum Pseudomonadota; class Betaproteobacteria; order Burkholderiales; family Alcaligenaceae; genus Alcaligenes; species Alcaligenes sp. The sequence continues at coordinate 189,738 of NZ_JBFWIQ010000004.1, read as the reverse complement.
AACGGGCCTGACAGGTACGCTGTACCACATAGTAGGAAGTGGCAAACAAGCCAGTTCCACCAAAGGCAAAAATCACAGCGTTCGTATGCAGTGGACGTAAACGTCCAAAACTAAGCCACGGTGTGTCGAAATTGAGTTCTGGCCAAATCAACTGCAAGGCAATAAAAAGGCCTATTGCCATGCCGATGACGCCCCAAAATACGGTCATGATGGTGAACTGCCTCACAATCCCGTAATTGAAGACTTCGGCGTTATTTCCGACTGCATCGGAAGTGCCCATTTGCTTCCCCTAAACAAACATTGTTAATACAAGCGACAACAAGCTACATCATCCCGCAAGTCGATAAACTGCTACTTGATGCTTATCAAAAAACATCGGAAAGCACGCGTTCACGCGTGTTTCCGCCCTGCAGACTGTGTGTCGCCGACCATTTGCAGGGCTAAAAAACAAAACAGTAAGAATCAGGTATCAGGTGGACGCTCTGCGCCCGACAGACCCGCAGTGGAGTCGTCGTCCAGCAAGATGGAATCAGCTGCGTTGCCCGTATCCTCAAACTGGCCGGCAAAAATTGCCCACCAGAAAGACACGCCGATAACAATGACTAGAAAAATGGAGATGGGGATCAGGACCAGCAACGAGCCAAACATCTCAGCCCTGCCTTGCTGCTGGAGCGGTCCACTGGGCCGATACCTCGCGGCTGCGGCTGCGATAGATACGCCAAGAGTTGGCCGCAACAGCCAAAGAGGACACCAGCATAGAGACGGCAGCCAACCAAGGGGCCACAATACCCAAGGCCGCCAGGGGTGTCATCAGCAGATGCCAGACTATAGAACCGTACAGGTTTTGACGGGCGATGCGGCCCGTTTGCTGGGTCAGCTGTACAACTTCAAACTCGCTCTTGGCGGGTCGAGCCAGCAATCCAGCATGCGCCGAGGCAACGGCTGAAGGAACCGACATAGACATAGCACAGGGACAGCTCATGACCAGCATGGCGACCACCACCGGGACGACATGCGAGGGGTCCATCCAGTACCAAACCAAGCCAAAGGCGGCGGCCAACACCAACTGAATACTGACAAACCAGAAAGCCAAGGTATTGGCATGGCCTGTGACGGACTGACGAAAGCGTTCAATCAGGTCATGGGAGGCGGACTGCGTCACCGACTGGCGCGCGCACAGTTCCAGATAACGGGCCGTCAACAAAAAGGCCACGAACATCGTGACCGAGTCGTAATACACCTCGCCCTGCTGCGTCCAGGTGTTATAGACGCTAGGTAGGAAGGCGCCAACAATACCCAAGGCCACGGGCACATCCATGCCTACGCGACCTTCGGACAAGCTTTTGACAGCCCCCTTCAAGATGGGCCAGGCACAGTACAGGACAACGGGCATGGTCAAGCACAGACCGGCCCAGTTCATGAGCACAATGACTTGCGAAAGAGATTCAATATCTTCAGCACGAGTGCTGAAGGAGCGCATATAGCCGGGAAAAGCAAACATCATCACCTGCATGGCGGCCAGCCAAGACAGACCCAAACGGGCTAATGTGTGCCGCCGGCGTGACCGTTGCTCATCAGTGAGAGGCTTTGGGAGGGAAAAAATCGAATATGCGCGCATGAAAGGACTATAAGCCACTGATATTTCTTCATTCTTGATTTAAATCAATACGACTTTGTTTGGATCCTATATCGTTGTCCATATGCATCTTGTTCAGGCCGTTCCCCCCCCAACACGGCGCTAACTGTTCAATGCTTTCAAGGCTGCTTATTAGCAGCCTTTTTTTTATTCCCAAGCGCAAGGTGGAACAACGATTTTGCATTGGCTAATTACGCCTTGCGCGGCCAAAGTCTAGCACGCCTTTTCTCTATGCAAACGGCTTGATTTTCAAGGATTTTTATCACGAAATGATGCTGCAGCGCGAATGCAAATCAATTCATGAAAGCTTGAATCCTGAATTTAACAATACGCAGGCTTAGCCAGCCACATCGCAAGCCTTTTCAGGCCTGTTTTCTGCTTCCTTTTCGATACTTTCAAAGTCTGTTCAAAACCCCTTCCAATAAATATCAAGCCTTCAAATTTGATATTTGAAATATGTAGCTTTTAAGCAAAAAAGTGGCACCCAAACAAAAAGCAGCCCACCGACTGGAGCGTACGGTGGGCTGCCTGCAACCAGAAAAGGGGCTATCTACCCTTCCCTGTCCTGCTTATGCCTCGGAGGGCGCGAACTGCTCGGCTTCTGTGGAGCCGGCCAGCGCGGTCGTCGAGGACTTACCGGCTTCAACTGTCTGAGTGACAGCGTCAAAGTAGCCTGTACCCACTTCGCGCTGGTGTTTCACAGCGGTAAAGCCCAGCGGTGCAGCGGCGAACTCTTTTTCCTGCAATTGAACGAAGGCGCTCATCTGGTTGCGGGCGTAGCCGTGAGCCAGTTCAAACATGCCGTAATTCAGTGCGTGGAAGCCAGCCAGAGTGATGAACTGGAACTTGTAGCCCATGGCACCCAGTTCGCGCTGGAACTTGGCAATGGTGGCGTCATCCAGGTTCTTCTTCCAGTTGAACGATGGCGAGCAGTTGTAGGACAGCAGCTTGCCAGGGAACTGACGGTGAATAGCTTCGGCAAAGCGGCGAGCGTATTCCAGATCCGGCGTGGAGGTTTCGCACCAGACCAGGTCGGCGTAAGGAGCGTAGGCCAGACCACGGGCAATGGCTTGGTCCAGACCTGCACGGGTGCGGTAGAAACCTTCAACCGTACGCTCATCCAGAATGAAGGGGCGATCGTACTCGTCCACATCGCTGGTGATCAGGTCGGCTGCGTCTGCATCGGTACGGGCAACCAGAATCGTGGGAACGTCCAGAACGTCAGCGGCCAGACGAGCAGCCACCAGCTTGGAGATGGCCTCACGAGTTGGCACCAGCACCTTGCCACCCAAGTGACCACACTTCTTGGCCGAAGCCAGCTGGTCCTCGAAGTGAACGCCAGCAGCGCCAGCCACAATCATGGCTTTCATCAGTTCAAATGCGTTCAGCACGCCACCGAAACCGGCTTCCGCATCAGCCACGATAGGAGCAAAGTAATCCACGTAGCCTTCATCGCCTGGGTTCACCCCTTCCATCCACTGGATCTGATCACAGCGGGCCAGCGAGTTGTTGATGCGGCGCACCACGGAGGGCACCGAGTTAACGGGGTACAGCGATTGGTCAGGGTACATTTCGCCGGCACTGTTGGCATCGCCAGCCACTTGCCAGCCCGACAAGTAAATCGCTTTCAAACCGGCCTTGACCTGTTGCATGGCCTGGTTACCCGTCAGGGCGCCCAGCGCATTGACAAAGGGTTCCTGATTGATGGACTGCCACAGACGTTCTGCGCCACGGCGAGCCAGAGTGTGCTCCTCGACCAGAGAACCACGCAAACGAATGACTTCCTCAGCGGTGTAACCACGCTTGATACCTTGCCAGCGTGGATCTTCTGCCCAGCGTTTTTGCAAGTTGCGGATCTCAGTTTCTCGAGCATTCATGATGGACTCCTAAGATGGATTTAACAGTGAACAAGATGACTACAGTCTACCCAAATGCTGCATCGCAACCATGTTTTCTATCTTATATAAGAGTAAATATTTTTTCCTTTTATATCAAATACATAGATAATTTATTTCGAGATATGAAATGACTTATCTGTTTATGAAATGAAAAACGGTGCGGCGCGACAGCCGGTTTTTGCATACTGAGACAAGGATTTCACAATGTGGGATAATCGCCCTTATACCACCCGGCGGGCGCCTGTTCGCTGCACCGGTTTTCTTATCTATTTCTGCAATACCCGCCAATGAGCAACACCTCCCCACTTAAAGACTCGCCTCTTGGACACGATGTGGTTTATCCCACACGGTACGATCCCAGCGTCCTGTTTGGCATTGAGCGCTCCCTGAACCGGCAGACACTTCGCGTTCCGGAACAATGGCATGGTGCCGATATCTGGAATGGTTACGAAATTTCCTGGCTCAACCCAAAAGGCAAGCCCGTCGTCGCTCTGGCGCGGTTTGTCATTCCCTGGAACAGCCCACGCATCATCGAGTCCAAGTCGTTCAAGCTTTACCTGAACTCGTTTAATGATGAGGTTGTGGAAGACATAGCCAGTCTTTTGCAGCGCATGGAGCAAGACTTAAGCACGGTTGCCGGTGCCGCCGTCAACGTGACGCTGATTCCGCTCAGCGCCTTGAATGGTCAGCCTATTGCCCAGTTGGAAGGCCACTGTATTGATGAGCTGGATATCAGTATTCAGGACTACACGCCACAAAGTGGCTTGCTTCAATGCCTACCAGACGCCCCCATCGTGACCGAGTCTCTGGTCTCTGATTTGCTCAAGTCCAATTGCCCTGTCACCGGCCAGCCCGACTGGGGCAGCGTGCAAGTGCGTTACACAGGCCCGCAGATTGATCCTGCTTCCTTATTGCGCTATATCGTTTCGCTGCGCCGTCACACCGAGTTCCATGAACATTGCGTAGAGCGCCTGTATAGCGATATTCAGCAAAGCTGCCAGCCCGAGCGTTTGCTGGTGTATGCGCGTTATACCCGCCGTGGAGGCCTGGATATCAACCCCTGGCGCAGCAGCCATGCGGATAGCGTGCAAGAGCCACGACTGGCGCGCCAGTGATCACTATAACGATGCGCTCAAACCAGAAAGGCCAATGTGCTTTTCTGGTTTCACAGTGCCAAGCTCCACACTAAGACACGACAAGGCCAAGCAAGGCAAGAAAAAGCCCCAAAAACCGATCAAGTTTTTGGGGCTTTCTTTTATGACCGCATCAGACGGTCATCATTGCAAAGTGCATCAGGATTTAGTCGCGCGACTTACTGTCGAGGCCACATACATAGCCAAGCCAGCCGCCGTCCAATACCCGATGGCCGCCCCGTACCAGGGAGCCTGAGTCAAACCCACATCCAAGAGCAAGCCAAATCCCACGGGCGCCAGAGAAGAACCGACGTCCATGCCGGAGTACACCAGGCCATAGACAGCGCCAGTAGAACCTTTGGGGGTGACACGACGTATCAGCATGTCGCGCGATGGTGAAGCGATGCCCGAGCAGAAACCAGCCGCCCCCACCACGAACAATGCCAGGGAAGGCATGATCCAACCTGCGCCCAGCACCAACAGCAAAGCCCCGGATACGCATAGAGACACAAACACAATCACTTCAGAGCGCGGTGTGGTGGAAGCAATGAAGCCACCGACAAACATGCCCGCCGCCGAGGCCAGCATAAAACCGGACAAGGCCGTGCCTGCCACCACCTTATCAATGCCGTACGTGTTATGCAGCATGGGAATAGTGTAGTTTTGCACGACCGCCATCGCCGCTGTGGCAAAGGCAAAGAAAAGGAAGGCGCCCCATAAGGAGGGACGCGACAGCAAGGTAGACAGTGTCGTCCAGACCGATTCCTTGCTTTGTGGACGAGCCGGCGCCGCACCCGAGGCTGTACGCCCCGCCAAGGCATCCCGATTTATCAGTACCAACACCAACACAGCCGCAATCAAGGCCGCCGCCGACAATACGGCAACACGCCAGTTGAAATAAATGGTCAGCGTCGTAATAAAGACAGGCGTCAAAGCCCAGCCCAGATTTCCTGTCAAGCCATGGGCGCTAAACGCGTGCCCCAGACGAGCCGAGCTGACACGATGGTTAAGAATGGAGTAGTCCACGGGATGAAACACCGCATTACCTACCCCACCAATCAATGCAGCCGCCAGCAACATGCCGTAGCCATTGGTCATGCCAATCAGCAAAGCAGCGACTACAAAGCAGGACAAGCCCACTTTCAGAACCGGCAAAGCGCCGATACGATCAACCAGAAAGCCCGAGGATGCCTGCCCAAAGCAGGAGACCAGATAAAAGGTGGTGACCAGCCCACCCAGCTTCAGGAAGTCGTACCCGAACTCCTGCCCCAAAGCGATGTAAAGCGTAGGCAAAATCAGTTGGAAAAAATGCGAACTGGCGTGCGCAATACCGATAACACCGATCACCTGCCAGTCCTGTGAACCGTCAGGCCCCGCCCCGTCCAGCGTTCTTGTTGATGAATTAGCCATTGGTCTTAACGTTGCTTTTTCTTGATCTCCGGCCAGGCCTTCTGCAAGTAATAGCACATGGACCAGACCGTCAGGACCGCAGCAACAATAATCAGGGCTTGCCCAATGATCCGTGTCGGCAAGCCCATGACGGGCGACCAGTACAGCAGACAAGGGATGGCAACCATTTGCGCGGCGGTTTTGAATTTACCCAAGCGATGAACAGCCACACTACCACTGGCGCCAATCTTGGCCATCCATTCCCTCAGTGCCGAAATGGTAATTTCACGCCCAATGATGATCAGGGCGATAAACGCATCCACACGGCCAAGATCGAGCAAAACCAATAACGCGGCGCTGACCATGAGTTTGTCCGCAACCGGATCCAGGAAGGCCCCGAACGAGGAGGTCTGGTTCCAGCGACGAGCCAGCCAACCATCAAACCAATCCGTCGCGGCGGCCACGATAAATACGGAGGCGGCCCACAGATCGCGTGTCTCCATGCTCAGCCAACTGGCTGGCAGATAAAACAAGGCAACGATCAGCGGAATCAGGACGATGCGAAGCCACGTCAGGGCTATGGGCAGATTAAAAGGCATAGCTTGGATACCAACCTAATTTAAAACAAAGGCTCTCGCCTATCGTAAAGCATGATAAATGCGTTCGGCCAGTTCAACGGATATTCCATCAACCGCACTGAGCTCATCAATACTGGCATCGGCAACCCCGCTAAAACCACCAAAGCGGGCTAACAGACGCTGACGCCGTTTGGCGCCAATCCCGTCAATATCTTCCAGGCGTGACACATTACGCGTTTTGGCACGTTGAGCGCGCATGCCCGTAATGGCAAAACGGTGCGCTTCGTCACGTACCTGAGCAACCAGCATCAGTGCCGCAGACTCCACCCCCAAAGCCACAGGCGGGCGATCATCGGCAAATACCAGGGTTTCCAGACCTACTTTACGCTTTTCACCCTTGGCAACACCGACCAGAACATGAATATCCAGGCCCAGTTCCACAAAAACCTGACGGGCGATCTCGATCTGACCCTTGCCTCCATCAATCAAAACAATGTCGGGCAAGGGCGCCAAACCCTCTGCAACCCGCGAGAACCGTCGGTTCAGCACCTGGCGCATGGCCGCGTAATCGTCACCGGACGTGATGCCTGCAATGTTGTAGCGGCGATAAAGCGAATTCTGCATTTCATGGTGTTTATAAACCACACACGAGGCCTGTGTGGCCTCCCCTGCTGTGTGACTGATGTCAAAGCACTCGATGTGCAAGGCATCGAGCTGTGCCTCATCCAGATCCAGTTGCAAGGCTTCGGCCAGTGCCCGGGTGCGATCGGCACGGGCGGTCGATTCACTTAAGACCCGGGCCAATGCCAGGCCAGCGTTCTTGGTAGCCTGCTCCAGCCAGATCTTGCGCACACCTTGGGGGCGCACCACGACACGCGCCTTCACCCCCGTCTGCTCGGCCAGCAAAGGCATCAGGTCTGCATCGGGTAAGGCGTGTGAGCACACCAGAACCGGCGGCATGCGACGCTCCAGATAGTGCTGGGCGATAAATGCCGCCAGCACATCACTGGGAGTGTCATCGTTGATTTGTGTGGGAAAGAAAGCGCGGTCGCCCAGGTGACGGCCACCACGCACCATGGCCAGGTTCACACAGAACTTACCACCGGCGTTCAGCACCACGATAATGTCGACGTCTTCCTTGCCCACCTGCTCCATGCTTTGCTGCTGCAAGACAGCAGACAAGGCTTTCATCTGGTCGCGCAACATCGCTGCCTGTTCGAAATCCAGCGAATCTGAGGCCTGCATCATGCGCTCTTGCAGCTCGCCCAGAATTTCCGCCGTATTACCATCCAGAAAACTGATGGCGCGCTGTACATCAAGCTGATACTGCTCGGGCGAGATCAGGTTGACACAGGGTGCCGAACAGCGCCCGATCTGGTGCAGCAAACAGGGGCGACTACGGTTGGCGTAGACGCTGTCCTCACAGGTACGCAAACGAAATACCCGTTGCAGGATCTGAATGGTTTCACGCACCGCCCAGGAGTTGGGATAAGGGCCGAAGAAATGCCCCTTCCCGCTGGTACTGCCCCGGTAATAAGCAATACGCGGCGCCTGGTGGGCGCTGATCATCAAGTAGGGGTAGGACTTGTCGTCCCGGAAAAGAATGTTGTAGCGCGGCCGCAGACGCTTGATAAGGTTGTTTTCCAGCAGCAAGGCTTCAGCCTCGCTGCGGGTCACGGTGACCTCGATGCGCGCGACGCGCGCCACCATATGGGCAATACGGGGACTGCTCAGCGTTTTCTGGAAGTACGAGCTGACACGGCGCTTGAGATCACGCGCCTTGCCCACATACAGTACCTCGCCCTGTTCGTCGATATGCCGGTACACGCCCGGCAGATTCGGCAAATCAGACAGATAGGATTTTAGATTGAAGTCCGCGGGCATATTGATAGTGTTCATCCGCTTGCAAAGCGTCCCAATCCAAGGCTGGCGTGGTGGGCATCAGACGACGAATGCGGTTTTGCGATTCCTCGGACATCGTGAAGTCCAGGCGCGAGAGCAAGTCGTCGGCCAGATCAGGGCGATTGCATACAAGCACCATGTCGCAACCGGCCCCCAGAGCGGCCTGAGCACGTGCCAGGATATCTCCCACTACGGTGGCGCCTTCCATGGTTAGGTCGTCAGAGAAAATCACACCATCATAAGCAAGGGCTTTGCGCAGCACGCGTTGAATCCAATAGGGTGAAAAACCGGCTGGCAGTGGGTCAACCTTGGAGTAAATCACATGAGCGGGCATCACCGAGGGTAATTGCAAAGTGCCCAGCCAACCGTAAGGGGCCGCATCCTCATCCAGAATTTCTTCCAGGCTACGGTCATCGACGGGGATCTCGTGATGCGAATCCGCCTCTACCCCGCCATGCCCTGGAAAATGTTTGCCACAAGCGGCCATGCCCGCTTTGTTCAGGCCACGAATCAAGCCGGCAGCCAACATGGACACGGCGCGCGGGCTGCGGTGGAAAGAACGGTCACCAATCACTTTGCTAACCCCCCAGTCCAGATCCAGCACGGGTGTAAAGCTCATGTCCACACCGCAGGCGCGCAGCTCGGCAGCCAGCACATAGCCTGTGTCGGCAGCGACGGCAGCCGCCTTGACGGCATCACGCGTCCAGAGTTGCCCAAGCTGGCTCATGGCGGGCAAAGTCGTAAAACCGTCTTCGCGGAAGCGCTGGACGCGGCCACCTTCGTGGTCCACGGCAATCAACAAAGGCTCATTGCGTACTTCGTGAATGGACTGGCACAGAGCGGTCAGTTGGGCACGGCTTTCAAAGTTGCGACTGAACAGGATCACGCCGCCGACCAATGGATGACGCAGGCGCTCGCGCTCCTGATCCGTCAGAACCATGTCTTGTACGTCCACCATGACCGGGCCCGGAGGCAATACTGCTTGCGAGGAAAAACTCATTTAGTGTCAGACTCAGCTAAGGGTAAAGGGGATACTTCCGGCGCTTTGGCTTCCAGCACCACAAAGGCCATGGCCATATCGGATTCATCCGTCAGGGAAATATGGACGGCCCCGAACCGGGCATCAAACCAGCGGCGCAGATCTGCGGACAGGTGCACCGCAGGACGGCCTCCGGGTGCATTCAGGGTTTGCATGCGCGACCAGGCCATCGGCATGCGCATGCCCAGCCCCACCGCTTTGGAAAAGGCTTCCTTGGCCGCGAAACGGGTGGCCAGATAGCGCAGGCCACGCACCGGATCACGTGCCTGACGGCGGGCGTAGACTTCGCGCTCTTGCTCGCCCAGGATGCGCTTTACAAAGCGATCACCATGACGAGCCAAGGCGCGCTCGATCCGGTCAATACGGATCAGGTCGGTGCCGATGCCGGCAATCAAACCGGGCTGTATTGGGGGCATGATGTCATCGGAAAAAAAACGCAAAAACGGCCTGCGCCGCCTACCAGCTTGCAATGATACCGTGAGAGCGCCGAATACAAAAACGGCCCTGCCTGGGCAGAGCCGTTTTTTTACTTCAGGCCAGGCACGTTCAGAACGCGCGCTTGTCGATCACGCGTTTGGCTTTACCGGTTACGGTACGCTCGACCATGCCGGAGGACTGCACCCGGATACGTGCGCTGACACCGATAAAGGTCTTGATAGAGTGAGTCAAACGACGGGCCAGTTGCTCGCGCTGGGCTTCATTCAAATGATTGAACTCGGCACGCACTTCCACCAGAATTTCCAGCTCGTCCATATTGCCATTACGGCTCAGAACCAGTTGATATTGGGCAGCCAGCTCAGGCATTTTCAGAACCAGTTCTTCGACCTGGGTCGGGAACAGGTTCACGCCACGCACAATCAACATATCGTCGCTGCGGCCCGTGATCTTGCCGATGCGGCGCATGCTACGCGAAGTAGGAGGCAACAACTGTGTCAAATCGCGAGTGCGGTAGCGAATGACAGGCATGGCTTCCTTGCTCAAGGAGGTAAAGACCAACTCACCGCTTTCGCCCTCGGCCACCGGTTCGCCGGTTTCAGGGTTGATGATTTCCGGGTAGAAATGGTCTTCCCACACCACTGGGCCGTCCTTGCTTTCCACACACTCCATGGCCACGCCTGGGCCCATCACTTCGGACAGACCGTAGATGTCCACGGCATCAATACCGGCACGCTGCTCAATGTCCAGGCGCATCTGGCCTGTCCAGGGCTCGGCACCAAAAATACCGATACGCAGGGAGGTATCGCGTGGGTCCATACCCTGACGCTCAATCTCTTCGACGATATTGCAGAAGTACGAGGGGGTCACCAGAATCACGTCGGGACGGAAATCCTGAATCAGCTGAACTTGTTTTTCAGTCTGGCCACCGGACATGGGGACCACGGTACACCCCAGACGCTCGGCACCGTAATGCGCACCCAGACCGCCGGTGAACAGGCCGTAGCCGTAAGCCACGTGAGCAATGTCACCGGGACGGGCACCGGCCGCCCACATGGAACGGGCAAACAAGTCTGCCCAGGTGGAAATGTCCTTCGCGGTATAGCCAACCACGGTAGGCTTGCCCGTGGTGCCGCTGGAAGCGTGAACACGTGCTACCTGCTCACGGGGAACCGCAAACATCTTGAAGGGGTAGTTGTCACGCAAGTCTTGCTTGGTCGTGAAGGGGAACTTGGAAATATCCGACAACTGCTTCAAATCGTCGGGGTGTACGCCCGCTTCATCAAATTTCTGCCGGTAATGCGGCACATTGTCGTAAGCATGCTTTAGCGTCCATTTCAGACGTTCCAGTTGCACGTTACGGATTTCGTCAACACTGGCATGCTCGATGGCATCGCGGCCAACCTGTTCTTTAATTGCTGTCATGGTGTACTCCTGCCCTGCCGCTGGTGTGGTACTACCGACCCCCCCGGGGTCCACAGGGTATGTATCGTCAAAAATTATTTTTTTTCAATCCCGCCCAATACCGTGCCATTTAGCCGGTACGAGCGCCCACGGAACAAGGCAATGCGCTTGTCGTTCTGGTTGACCACCTCGATGTCGTAGACACCGGTGCGGCCTGCCAGGGACGCCTCGACAGCGCGAGCCGTCAGGACATCCCCTTCAAAAGCAGGTGCCAAGTAATCGATAGTGCAACCGGACGCAACCGTCGGTGCATTGCGAGAATTGCAGGCAAACGCAAAGGTGCTGTCAGCCAAGGCAAAGATGAAACCACCGTGACAGGTCTTGTGGCCGTTGAGCATGTCGGCGCGCACCGTCATGCTCATATTGGCTGCACCCGGTGCCACGCTGTCCAGGCTCAGGCCCAGGCCCTGAGAGGCCTGGTCATTGCCATACATATGCTCGCTGACCTGTTGGGCCAGCGTTTGTGGGTCTTCAACAGCAAGTGCGTTGCTTTGCATTACTTTCCTTTGAATTGGGGGGCACGTTTGCCCAGGAATGCATTAACACCCTCGCGATAATCCTCGGATGCACCCAGTTCACGCATCAAGTCGCGCTCCAGATCCAGCTGTTGATCAAGCGAATGGGCATCACTGGCATAAATTGCTTTCTTGGCATAGGCCAGACCTTTGGTCGGCGCCTGCGCAAAATGAGCTGCCAGCTCATTCAGGCGAGCCTGAAACGCGTCGTCATCCACACATTCCCAGATCAAGCCCCACTGAGCTGCCTGCTCGGCCGAGAGCTTATCGCCCAGCAAAGACAGACCCATGGCACGCGCTGTACCCACCAGACGCGGCAAGAAGAAGGTACCGCCGGTATCGGGCAAGAGGCCCAGACGGCAGAAAGGCTGGATGAAGCTCGCCGAGCGGGTGGCGATCACGATGTCACCGGCCAAGGCCAGGTTGGCTCCGGCACCGGCTGCCACACCATTGACGCCGACCACCACAGGGGCCGCCAGCGCGCGCAGACGACGCACCAGCGGTGCATAGAATTTTTCAATGGTGGCACCCAAATCCACGGGAGCATCACCGGCGCTCATCTGACGCTCGGACAAATCCTGACCCGCGCAAAAGCCACGGCCATTACCCGTCAGAATCAGTACACGCAAATCGGTGCACTGTTCGACTTTATCCAGGGCCTGAGCCAGCTCACCGTGCATATCGGCCGTAAAGCTGTTGAGCTTGTCGGGACGATTCAAGGTAATGCGTGCTACGCCATTTTCCAGCTTAAATTGAATACTTTGGTCAGTCACCTGGCCACCCTCCTTTAGAAATGCCAGCGAGTCTGAACGACACGGAAACGATTAGCAACATAGGCCGAATCCGACAGGGATGCGTTAGCGGCCGGGTTGGCGCCCGTGCCGTGGAAGTCGCTGTAAGCGGCGGTCTGGTTGATGAACACAGCGCCGGTCAGGTTCAGGGACAGAGACACGCCGGAACGCTCGGCCATGCGCTGGATCTTGGCGGTCACCGCATCATCGGTGCTGTAAGCCGACAAGGTCAGAGCACCGTGCTCAATCACGTTGCGACCGGCCACTTCAATGCTTTGCTCGGTCGAATCGGTTTGCACCACAAACACGATGGGGCCAAACCACTCTTGCTGGATCTCGGGCTGGTCCACACGGGCCTGCAAGACCAGCGGTGTACGTACGCGGGCACCGGGAAATGCGGGGTGTTCCAGCGTCTGGCTGTCAGCCAGGATAGGCATGCCCAGTTGGCGAGCCTGATCAATACGCTGTGCGCAGGCTTCGTTTTGCACGGCGCCGGTAATTTCAACGGCACGGGCCGGATCGGACACCAGCTTTTGCACGGCTTGTGCCAAGCCTTGAGCGACTTCATCAAAGCTCATCACGCCATCGGCAGTACGGATACCGTCGCGAGGCACATAGATGTTTTGAGGAGCGGTACACATCTGGCCGGAATACAGCGCAAAGGAGAAAGCCAGATTGCGGGCAACAGCCTTGAAATCATCAACCGAATCAATAATGACCTGGTTCACACCGGCTTTTTCGGTGTAGACCAAAGCGTGGCGAGCATTTTCTTCCAGCCAGTTACCGTTCTGGCTGCTGCCGGTAAAGTCGATCAGCTTGACGGCCTTGTTCATGGCCAGTTGCTGGGCGGTGTCTTCTTGAGGCTCGTGAGCGGCCAGCAAGACCACATTAGGATTGAAACCGGCTTCGGCCAGCACGTCGCGGGCGACGGCAACGGTAATGGCCAAAGGCAGGATTGCGCCAGGATGCGGCTTCACAATCACGGTGTTGCCGGTAGCCAGGGAAGCAAACAGGCCTGGATAACCGTTCCAGGTCGGGAAGGTGGAGCAACCAATCACCAGACCTACGCCACGGGGCACCACCTTGAACTGCTTCTTCATCTGGATGGGATCGTGCTTGCCCTGGGGCTTGATCCAGTCAACCAGACCAGGGATACGGGACATTTCCTGCCAGGCATAGGCCACAGCTTCCAGCGCACGCTCCTGAGCGTGAGGGCCACCGGCCTGGAAGGCCATCATGAAGCCCTGGCCCGTGGTGTGCTGCACAGCGTGAGCAATCTCGAAGCTGCGCTGGTTCAAGCGATGCAGGATTTCCAGGCAGATACCAACCCAGGCTTGCGGGCCAGCGTCACGCCAGCTGTCCAGCGCCAGTTGCGACTGGGCCAACAATTGATCCACGGGAACTTTGGGGTAACGAATGCCCAGATCAAAACCAAAAGGCGATTGCTCATTGCCCACTTCTCCTTGGGCGCCTTCCAGCGTCAAAGGAAAGGCTTTGCCGCGGTAGGCTTCAAAAGCAGCCTGACCATCCTGAGCCGCAGTTTCGCCGTAGGCGCGCGGGCTGGGATTTTCAGGATAAGCGCTCCAGAAGTTGCGCTCCAGAATGCTGCTCAACGCGTGATCCAGCGTCGCCTGATGCGTTTTGAAAAAATCTGCTGCCATACAATGTGCTCCTGAAACTAGTAGGACGCCAAGCTGGGAAGCTGGCGTCCAAATTCTTGGAAAACCGCTTGTCGCTGCGGTCTTAGGTTTCCTGATCGAAGTCAATGACCACCCGGTCGGTCACCGGAAAGCTTTGACAACTGAGCACGAAACCGCGGGCTACTTCGTAATCTTCCAGTGCAAAGTTGGCGTCCATGTCCACTTCGCCCTCTACCACTTTGCAACGGCAGGTAGAACAAACCCCACCCTTACAGGAATAAGGCAACTCCAGCCCTTGCTCCAGTGCCGCATCCAAAATACTGCTGTTGCTCTTGCTGATGGTCAGGTTGCGAGTAATGCCATCCTGAATCACGGTCAGTTCACACTCTTCCTTGCCCGGAGCCTTGCGCGACTCCTCGCCCGTACGCAAGGCACGCGGGCCTTTAGGGGCACCGAACAGCTCGAACTTGATCTGGGATTTTTCCAGGCCATTTTCCTGCAAGGCGGCAACCACCTGCTCGCTCATGTCCTGGGGACCGCAGACAAAGGCCACATCCACACTGGCGGGATCGAACCATTGCTGCATTAGCTGACGTACTTTTTCGCCGTCCAGACGACCGTTGAACAAGTCAATATCCTGCGTTTCCCGGCTCATGATATACACGATGGAGAAACGTTCCATATAGGTGTTTTTCAGGTCTTCGATCTCTTCGCGGAACATGATGGCCGAGGAAGCGCGGTTACCAAAAAACAGCGTGAAGGTCGATTTTGGCTCGGTATCCAGCGCGGTTTTCACCAGCGACAGAATCGGGGTAATACCACTACCGACCGCAAAGGCGGCGTAACGATGGGCCTGGCTGGGATCAAAGTCCACGGTAAAGTTGCCATCAGGTGGCATGACTTCCAGGGTGGCACCCGCTTGCAGATGGCTGTTGGCCCACGTGGAGAACGCCCCATCATTGACACGCTTGATCGCCACGCGCAGCAAACGGTCGTGCGGTGCCGCACAGATCGAATAGGAGCGGCGCAGTTCCTGGCCGTCCAGATGGGTGCGCAAGGTCAGGTACTGACCGGGGCGGAACTGAAACACATCCTGCAAATCGTCGGGCACGGTAAAAGCCACCACCACGGCATCGCGGGTGCTGCGGGAGACCGAGGCCACAGGAAGGGAATAAAACTGACTCATAGGACTAATGCGCCTTAAAGTAATCGAATGGTTCACCGCAGCTGATGCAGCGATACAGCGCCTTACAGGGTGTAGAGCCAAACTGGCTGATTACCCGTGTATGCGTGGAGCCGCATTGAGGACAGGCCACCACGGGCGCCTCGGGCTGACGCAGCAAACCAGAAATATCAACTGCACTTTGGGCCGGAGGAGCGATACCGTAGTCGCGCAAGGCCACTTTGCCCTGCTCGCTCATCCAATCGGTCGTCCAGGCCGGTGATAACTTCGTCTCTACCCGAACCTGCTCGATACCGGCCTGTTGCAAGGCCTGTTCAATCGAGTGGCTCATCTCGTACATCGCCGGACAACCGGAGTAAGTCGGTGTGATGGTGACCACACACACGCCCTGCTCCCAATTCACGTCACGCACAATGCCCAGGTCCAGCAAGGAGATCACGGGGATCTCCGGATCTGGAACCGTGGCCAATACTTGCATGACCTGCTCGGTGCTCCAGGTCTGTGTCATGACGATCACCAAGTGGCGTCGGGGTACATACGTGGCAGATGCTGCATTTCCGCCAGCAGATACCCTAACGCTTCCGTGTGACGGCCTTGTGGACCACCGCGATAAGCCTTGTGCTGAGCATCCTGCTCGGCCGGGCAACGCAAGGTGGCACGCTCGAGCGCATTTTGGATGTATTCCAGGCAAGGCTGCCACAGACTGGCCATCAAAGGCACGGCTTGGCGCTGAGCCAGTTCCTCGGTGATCTCGTCATCCAGAAACAACTCACCCAGGTAGAACCAGGCATCATCAATGGCTTGCTGCATGCGTTTGTGGCTCTCTGGCGTACCGTCGCCCAGGCGCACAATCAGGTCGGTCGAGCGCCGCAGGTGATACAGCACTTCCTTATGCGCCTTCTGGGCAATTTCACGAATCTGCTCGTCGCTGGATTCGATCAACTGCTCCAGCAGGAAGCAATGCCAGGCATCAAACAGAAACTGACGTGCCAGCGTGTCGCCATAGTGACCATTCTCGCGCTCGACCAGCAGGTAGTTGGTGTACTCGTGAACATCACGGTGATAGGCCAGACGATCTTCGTCACGGCCCTGGCCTTCGGTTTCGCCAGCCAGAGTCAGCCACATGCGAGCCTGACCCAACAGGTCCAGTGCGGTATTGGCACAGGCCAACTCTTCTTCCAGAGCCGGGCCGTGGCCAGTCCACTCACCCAGACGCTGTGCCAGCACCAAGGTGGAATCGCCCATGCGCAGGGCGTAAGAAAACAGGGCTTTGTCCATGCCGGTTCCTACATATTGATGCCGTCAGGCATTGGGAAAAAAGTAGGGTGGCGGTAGACCTTGCTGTTGGAAGGCTCGAACAGCGGGCCTTTGTCGCCAGGGCTGGAGGCCGCGATATCGGCGGCACGCACGACCCAGATGCTCACGCCTTCATTACGGCGGGTGTACACATCGCGGGCATTGTTAATCGCCATTTCGGCGTCCGGAGCGTGCAGGCTGCCCACATGTTTGTGGGCCAGGCCGTGCTGGCTGCGAATGAAAACTTCCCACAGGGGCCAATCGTTCTTGCTCATAACTGAAAATTCCTTGCTGTGCAGCGGTGCTGTCAAAGCGCCTGCTGCGAATCGGATCGAATCAGAAACCGTACCGGCTTCTTAGCCTTGATGATCAGGCTACCTTGCGGACGCCTTCCTGCTTTTGGGCATGGGCATCCAGTGCATCACGGAACCAGGCGCCATTTTCGTGGGCCTGGACTCGGGCTTGGAGTCGCTCACGATTACAGGGACCATTGCCCTTGATCACTGCCCAGAATTCTTCCCAGTCAATCTCGCCAAAGTCGTAGTGACCGCGCTCTTCGTTCCAGCGCAGATCAGGGTCGGGAATGGTCAGGCCCAGGTACTCGGCCTGAGGTACGGTCTGATCCACCATCTTCTGACGAAGTTCGTCGTTGGAGAACAGCTTGATTTTCCACTGCATGGACTGAGCGCTGTTGGTGGAGTCCGCATCGGAAGGACCGAACATCATCAAGGCAGGCCACCACCAGCGGTTGATGGAATCCTGAACCATCGCCTTTTGCTCGGGCGTGCCATGCAAGCACATCTGGAGCAGCAAGTCGTAACCCTGGCGCTGGTGGAAGGATTCTTCCTTGCACACACGTACCATGGCACGGGCGTAAGGACCATAGGAGCAACGGCACAGCGGAATCTGGTTAATGATGGCCGAGCCGTCAACCAGCCAGCCGATCATGCCGATATCGGCCCAGTTCAGTGTGGGGTAATTAAAAATGCTGGAATACTTGGCTTTGCCCGACAGCAAGTCATCGACCAGCTTGTCACGGCCTACGCCCAGTGTTTCGGCAGCGCTGTACAGGTACAGACCGTGACCGGCCTCATCCTGCACCTTGGCCATCAAGATGGCTTTGCGTTTGAGCGAAGGGGCGCGGGTAATCCAGTTGCCTTCAGGCAGCATCCCGACGACCTCGGAGTGCGCGTGCTGAGAGATCTGGCGCACCAAGGTTTTGCGATAGGCTTCGGGCATCCAGTCCCTGGCTTCGATGCGGACACCCTCATCGATGCGCTCTTGGAACCGACGTTCTTCGTCGGACATCTGCTCGACATCCTGGACCTGCTTGACGCCTGTCTCTACAAGTTGTGCATACATGACCATCCCCGGTAAGAGTGCTGAAAGCGCCCAAACAAATTTTGTTTCGACGCAAACCATATACACTTCATTATTTAATACGAAAAATGTGATGTCAATCGCAAAACCGTATCATATGAGCCCAGAACAGATACTTTAAGGGTAAATACTTAGACGTAAAAAAACCGAGGAGCGACAAATCGCTATCCTCGGTTTTAATCCAGCCAAAGCGCCCCCACCTAGAACAGGCTGCCCGATTACCTATCTGGCTCGGACCCGCGCAACATCGACCTTGCCTGTTCTTGCTGCTTACAGACGGATGAAGTGCTCGCGGTAGTGTTTCAGCTCGTCAATGGACTCATAAATATCGGCCAAGGCCTCGTGACGGCTTTGCTTGACGAAACTTTTAACCACTTCAGGCTTCCAACGCAAGGCCAGCTCTTTGAGCGTACTGACATCCAGATTACGGTAGTGAAAGAAGGCTTCCAGGCGGGGCATGTAGCGGTACATGAAACGGCGGTCCTGACTGATGGTATTGCCGCACAAAGGCGATTTGCCAGCCGGTACGTGCTCTTTCAGGAAGTCCAGCAACTGGTCCTCGGCCTGCGCCTCGGTCAGGGTAGAAGCTTTGACCTTGTCGATCAGGCCACTGCGGCCATGCGTACCCTTGTTCCAGGCGTCCATGCCATCGAGCAATGCATTGCTTTGATGAACCACCAGAACCGGGCCTTCGGCCACCAGAGTCAAGTCTGCTTCTGTTACCACGACCGCAACTTCAATGATGCGCTCTTTGTCCGGATCCAGTCCTGTCATCTCCATATCGAGCCAGACCAGACGCTGTGTATGAACCGCCATATAATCATTCCTCAAAACGCCCATTTTACATATAGCCACCTACATGCTGACCTTGTTGTTCATTATCTTTCTGCTTGCAGACGTTTTGCTGCGCTTTTATCTAGGCCTGCGGCAGATCCGGCACGTTTATCGTCATCAAAACGAGGTGCCTGCCGAGTTTTCCGAACGCATTGGCCTGCATAGCCATCAACGTGCAGCGCGCTACACCATCGCACGCACCCGACTGGGCTTGAGCGAGCGTCTGGTCGAAGCCCTGGTGCTGCTAGGCTTTACGCTGCTGGGAGGCTTGCAATGGCTGGATGTCACGCTGGGCAACTGGATCAGCCATGAGCTGCTGCGTCAGCTCGCCCTGATTGGCGCGGTATTAGCGATTATGGGTGTCGTGGGCCTACCTTTTGCCTGGTATCGCAAATTTGTACTGGAAGCACGCTTTGGTTTTAACCGCATGAAGCCCGCGCTGTTCTTTGCCGATATCGCCAAAACGCTGCTTATCATCCTGATTCTGGGTACCCCCTTGTGTGCCGCCCTGCTCAGTCTGATGGATTGGGCTGGCCCATCCTGGCCCTGGTACGGCTGGGGACTGTGGCTGGTTTTCAACCTGCTAGTGCTGTGGCTGTACCCGCGTGTTATCGCCCCCATTTTCAATACGTTCAAACCGCTGGAAGATACCAGCCTGCGTGAGCGCATCAATGCCCTGGCGCAGCGTTGCGGCTTTCAGACCAATGGCTTGTACGTAATGGATGGCTCGCGCCGCTCCGCCCATGGCAATGCGTACTTCACCGGCCTGGGTCGCCAAAAGCGCATCGTATTTTTTGATACCTTGCTAAACAAGCTGCAACCCCAAGAAGTGGAAGCCGTGCTGGCGCATGAGCTGGGTCACTTCAAACATCGCCATATACAACGTCGCCTGCTGATCAGCGTGCTCACATCCCTGATCTTTTTCCTGCTGGCTGGCTGGGCCTGGGGCAAGGTGGGTTTTTATACCGGGCTGGGCGTCATTCCCCAACTGGGCCGCCCCAACGATGCCCTGGCTCTGATCCTGTTCTTCATGGTGGTGCCGACCTTCACCTTCTGGATGGGCCCCTTGAGCGCCCTGCTCTCTCGCCGGGATGAGTATCAGGCCGACAGCTTTGCCGCCCAGCACAGCCAGGCCCAAGACTTGATCAGCGCCCTGCTCAAGCTCTATAACGACAATGCCGCAACCCTGACACCCGACCCTGTGCACTCTGCCTTTTACGATAGCCACCCCAACGCGATTGATCGCATCCGACACCTGAAAAGCCTGGCATGACATCCAAATACATTAGCGGTCTTGTGACTGCCGCCCACGGTCGCCACTACTTTGTCGAGCTGCCTGATGGCGAAACCATCAAGTGCTTTCCACGCGGAAAAAAAGCCGGAATTGCGGTTGGCGATCAGGTCAATGTACTGATGCAGGCCAAAGGAGAAGGCTCTATTGAAGCGGTGCAGGAGCGACGCAATCTGCTGTATCGCTCTGACGATTTCCGCACGAAACAGTTTGCGGCCAATATCGATCAGCTTCTCATTGTGGTCGCGCCCGAACCTGCTTATTCCGAAGACCTGCTGGGGCGCGCCCTGGTCGCGGCCTGGAGTGTAGATATTGAGCCGGTGATTATTCTGAACAAGGCTGATCTGAGCACTCACCTGGAACGTGCGCGCGCCAAGCTGGCCCCCATCGCCGCTTTGGGCGTGCCTATTCTGGAAATGGTCGCACTGGAACCGGAACAGACACGGGAAGCCCTGGCACCCTGGCTGGCGAACAAACGCACCTTGCTGCTGGGACAAAGCGGCATGGGCAAATCCACCTTGCTCAATGCCCTGGTCCCGGATGCAGGCGCACTAACCCAGGAATACTCGCAAGCTTTAGGCGCAGGCCGCCATACCACCACCAGTACCCGCCTGTATCACCTGCCCAATAGTGGCGACCTGATCGACAGCCCCGGTTTCCAGGCCTTTGGCCTGTCGCACATGACACAGGAAGATATTGCGCACGGTTTCCCCGACTTTCGCAAAGCCGTGGAGTCCTGCCGCTTTTATAACTGCACCCACAGGCATGAGCCGGGCTGTGGCGTACTGGCCGCTATCGAAGCAGGCAGCATCCACCCTGAGCGGCACGCGCTATACCAACGACTACTGGCCGAGCACGAAAACAAGCCACGTTATTAAGGGAATGAGGGGCGAAACACAATGCCCCTTTTTTTTGAAGGCAGGATCCGCTGATCCGCTGCCAGAGTGCCCGCTTGACGGGCCTGATTACAGGCCGTTGGACCGAGTATCCCCGCCAGCGGACAACTGCACCCAGGCAGCCGACAAATGGTGGTAGAGATTGCGGATCAAGACCGCTGTGGCACCCCAGATAAAATATGAGCCCCAAGGAATCGAAAAGTAATAGCGTCCCGCCCCATCCGGCAAATCCGCGTGGTGCAACTGATGGCGCTGCGGGTCTAACAAGACCGACAAGGGCACTTCAAAAACCTCGGCCACTTCGGAACTATCGGGCAAGACCTGAAAGCCCTCTTGCAACTCGCCAATAATGGGGCGCATTGCAAACTGGGTACTGGTGACAAAAATAGGATGCTGACCCAGGTAACGCACAAAGCGCGGCTCAATGCCGATCTCTTCCTGGGTTTCACGCAGGGCCGCTTCTACAGGCCCCAGATCCGACGCCTCGATACGCCCACCAGGAAAACTGATCTGCCCAGCATGGTTATGCAAATGCATGGCCCGACGTGTAAAAATGACGGTGGGCCCCTCCGGGCGCTGCATCACGCCAATACACACGGCGGAGCGCACATTCATGGAACCGGGCAAAAACTCTGGATAAAAGGAGCCGCGAAACAACGGCTCGACCTGCCACTGGATGGGCTGGGCAAAGGCACTACGCAGAAAATCCAGTTGCTGGGCCTGAGCAGGCAATTCAGGCAAAGCGTCTAATGCAACCAGGGGCTGGCTGCGAGGGTCGAACCCAGGAACGATAACGGGCCTGATACGAGGCTTATCCATAAGAACGGGTAGTGATCCCACATAAAGACAAAGGCACCCGCCTGGGTGCCTTTGCATCGCTGTTCGCTAGGGGATTAGTTACCCGAACGACGAACGAGTTTTTCTTTGATGCGAGCGGCTTTACCCGAGCGTTCGCGCAGATAGTACAGTTTAGCACGACGCACAGCGCCACGGCGCTTGACTTCGATGCTGGCGATCTGCGGGGAGTACAGTTGGAATGTACGCTCAACGGCTTCGCCAGAAGAAATCTTGCGAACGGTGAAAGCAGAATTCAGACCACGGTTGCGACGGCCAATAACCACGCCTTCGTAAGCCTGCACGCGCTTGCGTGTACCTTCAACCACGTTTACGTTCACAACAACAGTGTCACCAGGACCGAACTCGGGAGGCAGCTTGCCACCGGTCAGGCGCTGGATTTCTTCTTGCTCAAGAATAGCGATCAAATCCACGATTGACTCCAAAACCATCGTATCAGCCGCACACATTATAAAAATCGCGCTGACAGAGGATGAAAAAATGATTAGCCAATAATTCTATCAGTAAAAGGCTTAAATCACCAAGCCTTTTGAGTGATTACGGCTGCGTTTCCAGGCGTTTAACTACGTTAAAATACGACACTTTGGGCATCATGCCCCTGTATTAAACGCAGTAAAAGCGCAGATTTACTCGCTTCGCCTCTCCCTTGGCAAAAAGGGCGGACCTTATTAAAGGACACAGTCTATGCATGCTGAATACAAAGTTCCTGGCGGCAAGCTGGTCGTGATCGATCTGGATGTCAAAGACCATATGATCGAACAAGCACGACTGAGCGGCGATTTCTTTCTGGAACCTCCCGAAGCACTGGGCCTGATCAATCAAGCCCTACAGGGCTTGTCCGTCAATAGCAGCGCCGAAGAAATTGCGGCTCACGTTAGCCGCGCCCTACCTACCAACATCGATATGTTCGGCCTGGACTCGCAGGCGATTGGCGTGGTCGTGCGGAGGGCCTTGGCATGATGAGCTGGAACGAGTTGCCTTGGGAGCTGATCCATATGGAGCCGCAGCCCGCTGCCCTGCATATGGCGCTGGATGAAATTATTACCCAGGAAGTCAGTGAAGGCACCCGCGCCCCTACCCTGCGTATCTGGGAGTGGCAGGAAGCTGCTGTAGTAATTGGACGTTTCCAGTCCCTGCGAAATGAAATTGAAGCCGAGGCCGCCGCCCATCACGGTATTCGTGTGGTGCGTCGCATCAGTGGCGGTGGCGCCATGTTTATCGAACCTGGCAATACCATTACCTATTCGCTTAGCGTACCCAAACAATTTGTAGCCGGCATGACCTTTCAGGAGTCCTACGAGTTTCTGGACTCATGGGTCATTGAAGCCCTGCGCGACATTGGTATTGATGCCTGGTACCAACCGCTGAACGACATTACCAGCGCCGGTGGAAAAATTGGGGGTGCCGCACAAGCACGACGTGGCAATGCCGTCTTGCATCATGTCACCATGGCCTACGACATTGATGCTGACAAGATGTTGGAAGTTCTACGCATCGGCAAAGAAAAGCTCTCGGACAAAGGCACCACCAGTGCCAAGAAACGCGTGGACCCTATCCGCAGCCAAACAGGTATGAGCCGTGAAGCGGTTATAGAAGCCATGCTGGATATATTCCGCAAAAAGACGGCTCTTAAACCCGGCACACTACCCACTTCAACATTGGAACAGGCCGAAAAACTGGCACGCGACCGCTTCCTGTCAAACGACTGGACACAACTGGTGCCCTGATCGCCCCCTCTGGAGCAGCACAAGGACGTGGCTTCAAAACCCGCCCATGCTGCCCAACCATAACAAGCCAGGAATACTGGCACCCCACACAGCAACCAAACACACATCCATGACCTTGGCTTTGAAAGACAAGGGCTTGTTAAATGGACTGGAAGAAGCTGCAGAGCGAACCGGGCCACGGAAACGTGGAGTGGCTTGCGGACGGTAATGACGGCTTGGACTAGACATGGCTAACTCCATTTACTGTTTTCTTATACAGTACTGTACTTAAAACCAGCAATCAGTGCAATCAGTACCTGTCATGATGTTGCGCTTGCCCCACTGAAACACTGCAAACCCAGTCCTGACGCCACTTACAGCCAATTGACCATAAAGCGTACCATCCCTGCCCTAACCGTCTTCGCGACTGAAAAGCCACTTGCATCCAGTGCTTTGCACAGTAGTTCCATACCGTAACGATGCCCACAAAAAAGCCCTCGTGCCATAAGCAGGAGGGCTTTCTGTCTGAGCCTAAAGGCCAAGTAGCAATTACTTGTTAGGCTGAGGCGTCACACGCAGGTAGGGACGAATCTCGGTGTAGCCTTTAGGGAACTTCTGCTTCAGAACTTCAGGATCTTTCAGGCTAGGAACGATAATCACATCGTCGCCGTCTTCCCAGTTCACTGGCGTAGCCACGCTGTGGCTGTCGGTCAGTTGCAGGGAATCGATCACGCGCAGAATTTCGTTGAAGTTGCGGCCCGTGCTGGCAGGGTACGTAATGATCAGACGCACTTTCTTGGCAGGGTCGATGATAAACACCGAACGCACTGTCACGGTGGTGCTGGCGTTGGGGTGGATCATATCGTACAGATCCGACACCTTGCGGTCCGCGTCAGCCAGGATGGGGAAATTAACGGTGGTTTTTTGAGTTTCGTTGATATCGTCAATCCACTTGCCGTGGGAATCAACATCATCAACGGAAACAGCAATTACTTTTACGTCGCGCTTGGCGAACTCGTCCGCCAGCTTGGCGGTATAACCCAGTTCGGTGGTGCACACAGGCGTAAAGTCGGCTGGGTGGGAGAACAAGACGCCCCAGCTATTACCCAGAAACTCGTGAAACTTGATGGTGCCGGCGGAGGATTTTTGTTCAAAATCAGGGGCCAGGTCACCCAGACGAAGTGTAGCCATTGCGTTCCTCTTTTTGAAATGCAGCCGCGATCAGGAGATCGTCAACTTAAATGATCAGGACTAGTCAGATGATTTTGTCAGTATAAAGAGCGCGTTTCAAATAATTTAAAGCTATATCAATATACCGAAAAAAGGCCCGGCAGCCAAACAACTGCACGGGCCTTGATGGCTTGAGCCAGGTCGGCTTACAGCAGTTCGGTCGTCAGGTAAGGCATCAGCTCCGCACCATCAGCCACGGATTGAGCCAAAGCATTAGCACGTGGCAACAAGTGGCTGGCAAAGAACACGCTGGTCGACAGCTTGCGGCGCAGGAATGGATCCTGATCACCTTCGCTCAGTGCTTTTTCTGCTGCCAAGGCGGCACGAGCCATCTGCCAGCCGGTCAACACATAGCCGGACAGCATCAGGAAAGGTACGCTGCCCAGGAACACGGCAGGCAGGTCTTTCTGAGCATTCATCAAGGTGAACATGGCAGCACGTTCCACACTCTTGACACCTGCCTCCAAACGATCAGCGATCAGGGTCAGTGCAGCTTTGTGCTCACCACCTTGAGCTGCACGTTCACGCAGCTTGGCAACAGTCGCGCCCAGCTCCGGAGCCAGGCCCTGGATCACAGCGCCGGCATCACGCAGCACCTTGCGACCGATAAAGTCGTTGGCCTGAATGGCAGTGGTGCCTTCATAGATAGGCAAAATGCGCGAATCGCGGTAGTGCTGGGCCGCACCGGTTTCTTCGATAAAGCCCATACCGCCATGCACCTGCACACCCAGGGAAGTGACTTCCAGAGACATTTCAGTGCTGAAACCCTTGACCACAGGCACCAGGAATTCGTACAGAGCCTGATAACGCTTGCGGGCATTTTCATCTGCACTGTGACGCGCCTTGTCGTTCACACCAGCGGCGAAGTAAGCCAACGCGCGGGAGCCTTCCGTCAGGGCACGCATTTGCACCAGCATGCGCTGCACGTCGGGGTGATGGGCAATCGACACGGCCTTGCCGCCAGTCAGAGGCGCACCCTGCACACGATCGTTGGCGTATTCAAGGGCCTGCTGGAATGCACGTTCGGCCACGGCGATACCCTGCACGCCCACCGCGTAACGAGCCGCGTTCATCATGATGAACATGTACTTCAGGCCTTCGTTTTCCTTGCCGACCAGGTAGCCGACAGCGCCCTCGCCCACATCGCCTTTGCCTGAGCCATACAACAGTACAGCGGTTGGGCTGCCATGAATGCCTAGCTTGTGCTCCAGCGATGCACACCAGACGTCGTTACGAGCGCCCAAAGAGCCATCGTCGTTCACCATGAACTTGGGCACGATAAATAGCGAAATCCCTTTCACGCCGGCAGGTGCGTCGGGCGTGCGGGCCAGCACCAGATGGACGATGTTCTCGGCCATATCGTGCTCACCGTAAGTGATGAAAATCTTTTGACCGCTGATGCGGTAGCTGCCGTCATCCTGAGGAACAGCGCGGCTGGCAACCTGGGCCAGATCCGAACCGGCCTGAGGCTCGGTCAAGTTCATGGTGCCGGTCCAGCGGCCTTCCAGCAATGGAGGCAGGAAACGTTCTTTCTGCTCGTCCGAGCCGACCATGGATACGGCTTCGATCACGCCGTCCGTCAGCAAAGGACACAGGGAAAAAGCCAGGTTGGCGGCATTGATGTTTTCACAAGCCACGGCACCGATCAGCTTGGGCAGGCCTTGGCCACCCAGTTCGGCTTCGTGCTGCAAACCCTGCCAGCCGGCTTTGGCAAATTCTTCAAAGGCTTTTTTAAAGCCAGGTGTGGTGGTGACCACACCGTCATTCCACTTGGCGCCATTCTGATCACCGGCGCGGTTCAAAGGTGCTACTTCCTGCTCAACGAAACGGGCGTTCTCATCAATAATGGCATCGATCAACTCGGCCGAGAAATCCTCAAAGCCAGGCAATTCCAGCACACCAGGTAGATCAGCCAGCTCTTTAAGTGCAAAGCGGATGTCTTGGGTGGGTACACGATACGTCATGAACACTCCTACACAGAAACAAAAAGGACCGAAGCCACAACCAGGCCCCTGGGGTATACGCACTGAAAAAAAGCCTGCTGGAAAAGTATCCAGCAGGCCGTTTGGCGCTTAGAGCGCTTTTTCTAACTCAGGCACAGCCTCAAACAGGTCCGCGACCAAACCGTAGTCAGCCACGCCAAAAATAGGCGCTTCGGGATCTTTATTGATGGCCACAATGACCTTGGAGTCCTTCATGCCAGCCAAGTGCTGGATGGCACCAGAGATACCCACAGCCACGTACAACTGAGGAGCGACGATCTTACCGGTCTGCCCCACCTGCCAGTCGTTCGGTGCATAGCCGGCGTCCACTGCAGCGCGCGAGGCACCCAGGGCAGCACCCAGCTTGTCAGCCAGACCGTCCAGCAATTTGAAGTTTTCGGCGCTGCCCATACCACGGCCACCGGACACGACCACACCGGCACCTGCCAGTTCAGGACGGTCGCTCTTGGCTACTTCACGGCTGACGAACGTCGAACGGCCCGAATCTGCCACAGCGCTCAGCTCCTCAACAGCGGCACTACCACCTTCAGCGGCCACAGCGTCAAACGCGGTGGTACGCACGGTGATCACTTTCACGGCATCGCTGGACTGAACGGTGGCCACAGCGTTACCGGCATAAATCGGACGGGTGAAGGTGTCTGCCGACTCGACGGACAAGATGTCCGACAATTGGGCGACATCCAGCTTAGCGGCCACGCGAGGAGCAATGTTCTTGCCCGAAGCGGTGGCAGGGAACAGGATGTGGCTGTAGTTCGAAGCAATGGCCAGCACTTGGGCTGCCACGTTCTCGGCCAGACCCTCAGCCAATGCAGGCCCATCGGCCAGCAGCACTTTGCTGACACCCTGGGCTTTGGCAGCCGCCTGGGCCACGCCAGCGGCCTGATTACCCGCGACCAGAACATGCACATCACCGCCGATCTTCTGAGCGGCAGCCAGGGCATTGAGTGTTGCAGCCTTCAGCTGCTGATTGTCGTGCTCGGCAATAACAAGGATAGCCATTTAAATCACCTTCGCTTCGTTCTTCAGTTTCTCGACCAGTGTGGCAACATCGGGCACCATGATGCCAGCAGCACGAGCTGGGGGCTCGGTCACTTTCAAGGTTTTGATACGAGGAGCCACATCAATGCCCAGTTCTTCAGGAGTCAGGGTTTCCAACGGCTTTTTCTTGGCCTTCATGATGTTGGGCAGTGTCACGTAACGAGGCTCGTTCAAGCGCAGGTCAGTAGTGATCACGGCAGGCAGGCTCAGTTTCAGTGTTTCCAGGCCACCGTCCACTTCACGAGTGACCGATACGCTATCGCCCGACACTTCAACTTTGCTGGCAAACGTGGCTTGTGGCCAGTCCAGCAAGGCAGCCAGCATCTGGCCGGTCTGGTTGGCGTCGTCGTCGATCGCCTGTTTACCCAGGATCACCAACTGAGGCTGTTCTTTGTCCACCACGGCCTTGATCAGCTTGGCCACGGCCAAAGGCTGCAACTCGACGTCGGTTTGTACCAAAGTGGCCCGATCAGCCCCAATGGCCAGCGCCGTGCGCAAGGTTTCCTGGCTTTGCGCCACACCGCAAGAAACAGCAATCACTTCAGTGGCTGCACCGCTTTCTTTGAGGCGGGTGGCCTCTTCGACAGCGATTTCGTCAAAGGGGTTCATGGACATTTTCACATTGGCAATGTCCACCCCGGTTTGGTCAGATTTCACGCGTACCTTGACGTTATAGTCAACTACGCGTTTCACGGGTACTAACACCTTCATGTAATGTTCTCCAGTGCAGTCTTAAATAAAAATTGTTCTGTTGAAATAAGGCTTTGGAAGAATTCCAAAGCCCGGAGCCAATCGCCTAAAGCCCGGCGAAGGCCTTGATATGGGCCACCACGCTACGTCCCAGGGACGAGGGATCGTACCCCCCTTCCAGCATACTGACCAGACGATGTCCGGCACTGGGCGCACAGGCCTGGACCACCATGGCAGTCAATTCCGCATAATCGGCTTCAACCAGGCTTAGCTGTCCCATCTCGTCTTCACGGTGAGCATCAAAGCCTGCCGAGAAAAAGACCATTTCAGGGGCAAAAGCCTCTATGCGGGGCAAACAAACCTGCTTGAACAGATCGATAATCTGAGCAGACTTGGTGTAGGCCTCAACCGGTATATTTACCATGTTTTGCGCTGCCGGGTCCTGAAAGGAATCAGGAAAAAACGGGGACTGAAAAAAACTGCACATCAGAACTCGATCGTCGCCGGCAAAAATCTGTTCGGTTCCATTGCCGTGGTGCACATCAAAATCGACGATCAGCACCCGCTTGAGGCCATATTTTTCCAAGGCATAGGCCACAGCGACAGCGATATTGTTGAAAAAACAAAACCCCATCGCCCGCGCCCGCTCGGCATGATGCCCAGGAGGTCGTACAGCACAAAATGCACCGGCCGCCCCTTCATTCATGACGCCATCGACGGCATCCAGACCCGCCCCGGCAGCGGCATAGGCAGCTTCCAGGGTATGGGGATTCATCAGGGTGTCAGGATCGATATTGAAATACCCCTGCTTGGGCAATTGCTCTTTTAGCTTTTGCACATAAGCAGCATCATGCACCCGCAAAATATCCTCATCCGTGGCCAGCCGAGCTTGTCGCTGAGCCAGATAGGATGCCAGACCGCTGGATAGCAGTTGATCATTTATGGCATCGAGCCGCTGCGGACTTTCCGGATGCCATCGACCCATCTCATGCAAATGGCACGATGGATGGATAAAATATAGTGTCTCCATGAGGATGGATTATGTTCAGACCCACTCGAATTTTGCAAGCAGTACTGATCGCGCTGAGCACTGCCGGCTGCGCTTCCACCACTTCACAAGCTCCGTCTTCGGACACCAAACCCAATAACGGCGCGGTTTTCCTGACCCCAACAAAAAATACTGAGGCCATCACAATCAAGGCCTTAGCCGAACCCCAATCCATTCAGGCTGGCCAGTCCCGTTCTGGCCGGACACAGTTTTTTAAATTAAACGGTGAATTAAACGATGATATTGCGGCCTACGCCCAGGAAGTGGCAACAGCACGCGACATCCCATTGGATCTGGTCACTGATATTTTGCAGCAAGCCCAATATAACGAGACCGCTGCCAGATTAATGCGTCCCACCAAAGGGCGCATCAAACGCAGCTGGGTAACGTATAAAAAACGCAATGTAGACCCAGCCCGCATTCAAGGTGGCGTCCAATTCTGGCAAAAGCATCGATTGGCGCTGGAGCAGACCTCCAAAGACTATGGCGTGCCACCCTCAATTATTGTGGCCATCCTGGGCGTGGAAACCGTCTACGGAAAAATCATGGGTGATTTCAAGGTGCTGGACGCCCTATTTACGCTGGGCTTTGCCTATCCGGACGACAGTCGGCCCGAGCGCGGTCAACTATTCCGCGATCAATTGGCTGATCTGATCGAACTTCACTATCAAGGGGAGCTGGATGCCCGGATTGCTCAAGGTTCGTTCGCCGGTGCCATGGGTATGTCCCAATTCATGCCCGGCAGCCTGATACGCTATGCCGTGGACGGTAACGGAGATGGCCGCATTGATCTGCGCAACAATCCCGCCGATGCCATGGCTTCGATTGCCAATTTTTTGCGGGCACATGGCTGGGAACCTGGCTTACCCGTTTTTGCGCCGGTTGAGTTGAGTAACGCGAACAAAGGCATGGTGGACGGCGGCATCTACCCCAAGCTGAGCTGGACGCAATTGACTAATGCCGGTGCCAAAATGAAGGGCCAGAGCCACAATGCAGGCCCTTGGCAGCAGGCCCAATTAGGTGTGGTGAACCTGGTGGATGAGCCACGCAATACCACGGAGTATCGTCTGGGTACGCCCAACTTCTTTGCCATTACCCATTACAACCGCAGTTATTTTTATGCCAGCTCGGTCGCCGACCTGGCTTCCGAACTGGCTAAGCAAATGGGTTATGGCAACCCTAATTAATTAAAGATGCCAGTAGACAGGTAACGGTCGCCACGGTCGCACACAATAAAAACGATCGTGGCGTTTTCTACGCGCTGAGCAACGCGCATAGCGGCCACCAAGGCACCGCCAGACGAAATGCCAGCGCAGATTCCTTCTTCAGCGGCCAGACGGCGCGTCATGATCTCGGCCTCTTGCTGGCCGATTTCCTCGAACAGATCCACTTTGGATGGATCGTAAATCTTGGGTAAGTACTCTTCTGGCCATTTACGAATGCCGGCAATTTGCGCCCCTGGTGCAGGTTGAGCACCCACCACCACAATGCCACTGTTCTGGCTGCGCAAGTAATTACCCACACCCATGATGGTGCCGGTCGTACCCATAGCGCTGACAAAGTGCGTGACCTGCCCGTCGGTTTGCTTCCAGATTTCCGGACCAGTGCTGTGCACGTGAGCTGCTGGATTGTCCTTGTTGGCAAACTGGTCCAGCACCTTGCCCTGCCCTTCGGCCTGCATCTTCAGCGCCAGATCACGAGCGTACTCCATGCCTCCTTGATCGGCGGGCGTCAGAATCAACTTCGCACCATACGCTGTCATGGACGCACGACGCTCCAGCGACAAGTTATCGGGCATGATCAAAATCATTTTGTAGCCACGTACGGCCGCAATCATGGCCAGCGCAATACCCGTATTGCCGCTGGTAGCCTCGATCAAGGTGTCTCCCGGCTTGATGTCGCCGCGACGTTCAGCCTCTTGAATCATGGAACTGGCCGCCCGGTCTTTGACCGAACCGGCAGGGTTATTGCCTTCCAGCTTGGCCAACAAGACATTACCGCGTGCCTGCCCAAACTCGCCCGGAATACGCTGCAAGCGCACCAAAGGGGTTTGGCCAACGGTATCTTCAATGGTGGGATAGTTTTTCATCGATCAATCTCTTACCTTGAACAAGAAGGCAGCCAGCTCGCACTGACTGCCCATGCAGACTCAACAAACCACTAGCTTAAAGCGAGTCTACGCCCAGAGCTACGGCTTTCTTCTTATATCCGCGCCGACCGTATTGGAAACGGCCTTGCTGGCCGCCTTGGCGGGCTCCACTTTCAAACCCGACTGCTCCATCGTAATAATCTTTTTGGCACCTATCCCTTTAACCCGGTCTGCCAAATCCTGTAGAGAATCAAAGGGGCCACCACGCTGACGTTCCTCAAGGATCAGCTCGGCCGTCCGGGGGCCAATGCCCTTGATTTGCTGGAGCTGCTGGGCATCCGCGGTATTCAGGTCGATTGCCGTCGCCAACCCCCAAGGCCCAAACAAACATAGGGCAAGCAGGACGCGCAAAACAGCACCACACCAGCGTTGCATCGAACGCAACTGGCGATTGGAAACAGGGGACGACTGGGCAGAGGTACACATGATAAAGGCTCCTTGAAAAGAAGCCTTTATGGTGCCGCCTAGATGATTGAAAAAGCGGCCAGAAGCGCGCGTTTAGCCATGCGTGGCAGCCCGCATGGACTTTCTTGTCCTGGCTCTTAACGCAGAGCGCCTGACTGAAGCAGACGACGTACGTACTCGGCCACGCCGGTCTGCACGTCATGGAAAGGCTTGTCGTAGCCAGCGGCACGCAATTGAGTCAAGTCAGCCTGCGTGTGGCTTTGATAACGGCCTTTCAAATCATCCGGGAATGGGATGTATTGCAGGAACTGTTGCGTCACCAAATCTTCCAATTCCAAGGCAGGCAAACCATCGTGTTCGCGCAAGGTGTTGACGACCGTTTGGGCCACATCATTGAATGGCTGAGCACGACCCGAACCGCAATTGAAAACACCGGACTGCTTGTCTTGACCCAGGAAATGCAGATTCACCGACACCACGTCATCAATAAAGACGAAGTCGCGCTGCTGGCCACCATCCACATAACCATCCCAACCACCAAACAGCAGCACATGACCGTCACGGCGGTATTGCAGCATATTGTGATAAGCCACCGATGCCATGCGCCCTTTGTGCTGCTCTTGTGGACCGTAGACATTAAAGTAGCGCAAACCCACCACGGGTGCGCTCAGTCTATCCAGATGACGACGCAGCACTTGGTCGAACAGGAACTTGGAATAACCGTAAACATTCAAAGGGGCTTCGTTACTAAGGTCTTCGGCGTACAGCGGGCCCGCACCGTAAACAGCGGCGGACGAAGCGTACAGGAGAGGGATGCGCTTGGCCTGGCAATACTCAAAGATTTCCAGTGTCACGCGATAGTTATTGTCCATCATGAACTGGCCATTGCGCTCGGTGGTGTCCGAACATGCGCCCTGATGCAGCACAGCTTCAATATTGGAGAACTCGTCCCGCGCCAAACGGGCACGGAAATCATCCTTGTCCATATAGTCGGCAATTTGACCATGCACCAGATTGACGAACTTGTCGCCATCGCTCAGGTCGTCCACCACCAGAATGTCGGTCACACCCTGCTGGTTCAGGCCTTTCACCAAATTGCTGCCAATAAAGCCAGCGCCACCGGTCACTACGATCATGCCAATTCCTTTGCCGTCACAATGGACGTACCCAATTTTCCGACCACGATACCACCGGCACGATTTGCCCAGCGCATGGCCTGCAACCAATCCAGGCCAGCCGCTCGCATCACCGCCAGCGTTGCCAATACCGTGTCCCCGGCACCCGAGACATCAAACACCTCTTGTGCCTGGGCATCCACATGCTCACGCCCCTGCTCGGTGAACAAGGTCATGCCTTGCTCGGAACGGGTAATCAGCAAGCATTCCAAATTCAGCTTGCGACGCAAATCCTGGGCGCGTCGCATGAGATCATCTTCATCTTTCCAAGCACCCACGGCTTCCTGCATTTCCGAACGATTCGGGGTCAGAATAGTGGCGCCCTGGTAACGCTCGTAGGTCTTGCCTTTGGGGTCGACCAAAACGGGAATATTCTTGGAGCGTGCCAAGGCAATCAGGCTTTCCACCTGCGCCAAAGCGCCTTTGGCGTAATCAGACAAAACCAGCACCTGATGCTGATCCAACAGGTCGCTCATATTTTGCTGTAGCTGCTCCAGAGCGCCGTCAGCAGGGCTTTCTTCAAAGTCCACCCGCAACAACTGCTGCTGACGACCCAGTACTCTCAACTTCAAGGAAGTGGGCATCAGAGGGTCTTGCACCCAGTGGGCCTGAACATGGTCGGCTCTCGCCAAGTCTTGCACTGTCTTGCCCGCTTCATCCTGCCCAATCACGCCAAGCAAGCTGGCTTGAGCACCTAAAGCAGCAATATTGCGCGCCACGTTGGCAGCACCACCCAAACGATCCTCCACCCGGCCCATCTTGACCACGGGAACAGGAGCCTCGGGGGAAATACGATCCACATCACCAAACCAGTAACGGTCCAGCATGACATCGCCTACTACCAGTACACGACTGGCGGCGACGGCTTCACCTGGAAACGTCATCATTTCAACTCCTCAAGGCGCCGAGGGGCATACGTCTCCCAGGAGTTGCAACCAGGACATTGCCAGTAAAAATGGCGAGCCTCAAAGCCGCAAGAACTGCAAGAATATCGATCCAGGCGCTGTGTATGCCTGTGAATCAAAGAACGCAGCAGACTTAAATCCGCGCCCGCAATAATTTGATCGACACCGACCGCTTCTGCGCCTTCGGCACCTTCCTTGCTCTGCCCTTGATCCTGGAGTTCGACTTCCAGCATCTTGTCCAGACCCAATAAAGAAGGATGGGCGCGCAAGGCATCGCGCGCAAAGGCCCAGGCCTGCAAATGGCCTTCCTGTTCACGCAGAACGCGGAACAGCACATTGAAAATATCCAGGCTGGGGTGCTGCTGATAATGACTGCGCAGCATGGCAACACCTTCTTCACCACGACCCAGCTTGCGATAACTGTCCAGCAACTCGGTAGCGTACAGACCCACATATTCGGGGGCACTGCTCAGGATGGACACCAGATAGGCACGCTCCTGCTCGTTCTGCCCTTGCATACGCGCAACACGAGCACGCAAACCAGCAACCCGAGCCTGGGAGGCATACATGCCCTGGCCAGTACCCAATTTGCGAATGGCATTATCAGCCTCGTCCAAGGCTTTGGCAGCACGTTCGAAATCAGGCTGCTTGCCCTGCAAGGCCCCCTCGGCCTGCTCACACTGGTAATGCACCAACTGCGGCACGGGCTCGTCGACCAGGGCTCGCAGGCGGCGCACCGCTTCGATCGCACGTGGCCAATCATGCTCGGACTCATAAATACGAATCAAAGCGCGCATGGCCGGTATCGCAAACCGCGTTTCACGCACCGCCTCAAAAGCGGCTTCAGCCCGATCCAGCATGCCAGCTTTGAGGAAATCCTGGGCAATCTGAAACTGGGCATTTTCACGATCTGCAACAGGCAGATCGGCACGCGACAGCAAACTTTGATGCACACGGATAGCGCGCTCCATTTCGCCTCGACGGCGAAACAGGCTGCCCAGTGCAAAGTGCAGCTCGGTGGTTTCAGGGTCCAGTTTGGCCACTTCCACAAACGCATCAATGGCACGATCCGGCTCTTCATTGAGCAGGAAGTTCAACCCCTTGAAATAGGAGTCCGGCAACGTGCGGGTTTCGGACATCATTTGCCGAAAATCCACCCGTGCTGCGACCCAACCCAAGGCAAAAAGAATGGGTACAAAAACCAACCACCAGGTTTCAAAATCCACTGTTTACTCCAACGGCTTACAAAGGCGCCAAGGGGGCGACGGTCTCGGGCGCAACAGCAGCCGTATTCACAGGCGCTTGCTGCACTTGCTCGAGCCTGTCTTGCAAACGGTCCATTTCGCGGCGCAAGCGGTTGACCTCGCGACGGCGACGCATGACTGCACCCACCATCAAAAGCAGCCCCAACACCAAGCCTAAAATAAACGCGGCCAGCATCACGACGATCAGCGGGACGTCTTGAATAATATGCTCGGCAAAGAAGCTGACCTGCACGGGTTCGGTGTTTTTCAGTGCGAACAGCAGCACGATCACAAAAACGAGCAGACGCAGTACCCAGACTAGATAGCGCATTTTTAGGGCTCCAACAGTGTTTTTATAATGTCTGATTGTACGTGCAAGCGGAATTTAGCGCACACGCAAAACAGGCCCTGTAAAGGGCCTGTGTAATCAGTGTGCAAGTAGGTCTTAACCGTGACGGACTCTCGCATTGAGCTGCTCGAAGGCTGAGGACTGGTCGTCCGCCTCGATTTGCTCTTGCTCAAGAAAGACAGAATCGACTCGCTCGCGCAACTCCTTACCCGCTTTGAAGTGAGGCACCTGTTTACCAGGCACCATCACTTTTTCACCGGATTTGGGATTGCGCCCTACCCGCGGCGAGCGGGTAGAGAGCGAAAAACTGCCAAACCCTCGGATTTCGATCCGCTGACCACTGGCCAGAGCCTGGGTCATCGAATCCAAAACCGTTTTCACGGCGAAATCCATATCGCGCAGAGCCAGCTGCGGATAGCGACTGGCCAACAACGCGATCAGCTCAGACTTTGTCACGCTGATTAACCGTCGTCACGTTGCTGCTGGTCCAGCTTGGCACGCAGCAGAGCACCCAGATTGGTCGTACCGGACGAAGCGCTGGCTTCGGTCAGGCGGGCCATGGATTGAGCGGTTTCGGCAGTATCACGAGCCTTGATGGACAACTGAATCGAACGGGTCTTGCGATCCACGCTCAAGATCATGGTTTCGATTTCCTGACCTTCTTTCAGAGCCGTCGTGGCATCTTCAACACGACCCGAGGAGATCTCGGAGGCGCGCAGGTAGCCTTCAACGTCCAGCGACAGAGTAACAACCGCACCCTTGGCTTCGACCGACTTGACGACGCCGCTAACCACAGCACCCTTGTCGTAAGTCGCTACGAAGTTGTTGAATGGATCGCCTTCCAGCTGTTTGATACCCAGGGAAATGCGCTCTTTGTCTGTGTCGATACCCAGAACCACGGCGTCAACTTCGTCGCCCTTCTTGAAGTTGCGAACGGCTTCTTCGCCCGTCTCGGACCAGGACAGGTCGGACAGGTGAACCAGACCGTCGATGCCGCCTGGCAGACCAACAAACACGCCAAAGTCGGTGATGGACTTGATGCCACCGCGAACCTTGTCACCGCGCTTGAAGTTGATGGCGAAATCTTCCCATGGGTTGGCACGGCACTGCTTCATGCCCAAGGAGATACGACGACGATCTTCGTCGATTTCCAGAACCATGACTTCGACTTCTTCACCCAAGGTCACAACCTTGCGTGGGTCAACGTTCTTGTTGGTCCAATCCATTTCGGATACGTGAACCAGACCTTCGATACCGTCTTCCACTTCAACAAATGCACCGTAATCGGTCAGGTT
The DNA here is from genome assembly GCF_050255915.1 of Alcaligenes sp. NCBI lineage: Bacteria > Pseudomonadati > Pseudomonadota > Betaproteobacteria > Burkholderiales > Alcaligenaceae > Alcaligenes > Alcaligenes sp. Next base: position 152,346 of record NZ_JBFWIQ010000004.1, on the reverse strand, counting down.
GGTAACCTTGCCGAACAAACGGGTGTTTTGTGGGTAGCGACGTGCCAGACCGATCCATGGATCTTCGCCCAGCTGCTTGACGCCCAGGGAGACGCGGCTCTTTTCCTGATCGAACTTGAGAACCTTGGCTTCGATTTCCTGACCCACCTGCAGAACTTCGGATGGGTGACGAACACGGCGCCATGCCATGTCGGTGATGTGCAGCAGACCGTCGATGCCGCCCAGATCCACGAACGCACCGTAATCGGTGATGTTCTTGACGATACCTTTGACGATAGCGCCTTCGGACAGGGTTTCCAGCAATTTCTGACGCTCTTCGCCCATGGAGGCTTCCAGCACAGCGCGACGCGACAACACAACGTTGTTACGCTTGCGATCGAGCTTGATAACCTTGAATTCCAGGGTCTTGCCTTCGTATGGCGTGGTGTCCTTGACAGGACGCAGGTCAACCAGCGAACCAGGCAAGAAGGCACGGATGCCGTTGGTCATGACAGTCAGACCGCCCTTGACCTTACCGGTGATGGTACCGTTGACCAGCTCGCCGGACTCAAGCGCTTGCTCGAGGGACAACCAGGCCGACAGACGCTTGGCGCGGTCGCGGGACAGGATGGTGTCGCCGTAGCCGTTTTCAAAGGCATCGATAGCCACGGAAACGAAGTCACCTGCTTGAACTTCCAGTTCGCCCTGATCGTTCAGGAACTCTTCCAGAGGGATCAGTGCCTCGGACTTCAGGCCAGCATTGACCAGAACGTAGTTGTGGTCAATACGCAGAACCTCGGCGGAGATAACTTCGCCGCTTTTCAGGTCTTGGTTTTTAATGCTTTCTGCAAACAAATCGGCAAAGCTTTCGCCGCCCGTTGCGTCTGTGTGAAGGTTAGTGGACATTAAATCAATCCGTTAGCCAAAATGGCCATAAAAAACACACCAGGCAGAACCCGGTGGAGTGAACAAAGCCCGATCAGCACGGGATTAGGCTGTCGGGACCGCAATACCCGACCAAAGGTCGAGCACCTTATTTACAACTTCCTGGATGCTGAGCTGGGAAGAATCCACAATGTGGGCACCCTGCGCAGGCACGAGCGGGGCATGGGTTCGAGAACGATCACGTTCATCGCGCGCACGCAAATCCGCCAAAAGACTCGTAAGATTAGCAGAAATACCCTTTTCGCTCAACTGTTTACAGCGTCTTTGGGCTCGCACTTCTGCATCTGCCAGCAAAAATATCTTTAAAGGCGCGTCCGGGAACACAACGGTGCCCATATCGCGCCCATCGCCCACCAAACCGGGCGCAACGCGAAAATCCCGCTGCCGTTGCAAAAGCGCCTCACGCACCAGTGGCAGAGCTGCCACTTGCGAAGCCAGATTACCTACTTCTTCCTGACGGATAGCATCACTGACATCGTCGCCGTCCATGTAGATATGGGGGTAGTCAAAACGCACGTTCAGGTTCTGGGCGGCGTGCTGGACCTGAGCCTCGTCCTGCACACCCACACCACGACGCAGGCAGGACAAGGCTGTCAAGCGATACAAGGCACCGCTATCGAGCGTATGCCAGCCCAGCCGCTGCGCAACCAGAGAGGCAATCGTTCCTTTACCGGAAGCCGTAGGACCATCAATGGTAATGACGGGAATGCTCTGTTCTGTCATGCCTGCACCAATTGTTCAAAAACAGAAAAATACTCGGGGAACGTCTTGCTGACGCAGGCAGGATCCAGAATAGTGACCGGCACCGGGCCAAAGCTGGCCAGCGAAAAACACATGGCAATGCGGTGATCATCATAGGTTTCAATGCTGGCTGAACGCCATTGATCGGCCGCAATAGGATGCACAGTCAGCCAATCCGGCCCGGATTCCACTGTCGCGCCCAGTTTGCGCAATTCGGCCTGCATGGCATCAATACGATCCGTTTCCTTCACGCGCCAGCTGGCGATATTACGCAAGGTGCAAGGACCATCAGCAAACATGGCCATGGCCGCCGCCGTCATGGCCGCGTCGGGAATGTGGTTAAAGTCCAGATCAAAGGCCTTGAGCTTGTCGCCCTTGGCCACGGACAAGCCAGAGACAATCAGCTCGTTGGCATGGCGTTCGATACGGGCACCCATAGCCTGGGCCACATCCGCAAACTGAATATCACCTTGCAGACTTTCTGTACCCACACCCTGAATGCGCAGCGGACCACCCCCAATCGTTCCCAATGCAATGAAATACGAAGCGGACGAGGCATCGCCCTCCACGGCATACAAACCGGGGCTGACATAAGTAGCATCGGCAGGGACCGTAAAGCTGCTCCAACCGTCGCGCTCTACCTGCACACCGAAACGCGCCATCATGGCCAGGGTGATTTCAATATAGGGCTGGGAGATCAACTCCCCTTGCACTTCAATACGTAAAGGCTGACCCGTACGAGCGGTCAACAAGGGTGCGGCCATCAACAAGGCTGTCAGAAACTGGCTGGATACCGAGCCTTTCACCGACACGTAACGCTGATCTGCTTGGGCCAACTCACCAATCGCCAGGGGAGGATAGCCTTCCGCACCCAGGTAGTGCACCTCGGCCCCCAGGCTACGCAGCGCGTCTACCAGATCACCAATGGGACGCTCATGCATGCGAGCAATACCGCTAAGATTGAAGCGCCCTCCCATCAAACCCAAGGCAGCGGTCAAGGAACGGAAAGCCGTGCCGGCATTCCCCAAAAACAGATCGGCATCGCGATGTGCAAAAGGAGCGCCACCGTCAATCACCACCACGCCCTGTCCAAGATCCTGCACCGCCACGCCCATTTGCTGCAAAGCAGCCATCATGACGCGGGTATCATCCGAGTGCAGCAAACCTTCCAGGCGGGTTTGCCCTTGGGCCAAAGCGGCCAGCAAAAGGGCTCGATTGGAAATGCTCTTGGACCCTGGCAATTGCAGTTGCCCGCTGGCACGACTGACCGGGTTCAAAACAAGACTGTCACTCTGACTCATTGCAAACCACTCCTACTTGCCCAAAAACGGCGCGCTAAAGCAGCGCGCTCTAAAAATTCGTATAAGGCCTGACCATCCTGATCCTGCAAGGCCTGTTCAGCCTGATCCAAAGCCTGACGTACTTCCTGTAACTGCCCCAGGACGGCCTCGCGATTGCTCAGGAAAATATCGCGCCACACCTCCGGTGAACCGGCGGCAATACGGGTGAAATCCCGAAAACCCGTCCCCGCCAAGGCAAAGCGTTGATCCGAGTTCGCACTGGAGGCTACCTGCCACATAAAGACCGAGGATAGAAAATGCGGCACATGGCTGACCGAGGCCAGCACTTCGTCGTGCGTAGCCGGGTCCATCAACATGACCCGCGCCCCGCAGGCCTCCCAAACCGCAATCAAACGTTCGCGTGCACTGACACTGTTTTCTTCCAGAGGGGTCAAAATGACATTACGGCCGTCGTAAAGATCAGCACGTGCGGCTTCCGGGCCTACGGTTTCCGCGCCCGCAATAGGGTGGCCGGGAACAAACTGGCCGATACGATCCCCCAGCGCCTCACGCGCCACACTGACCACATCGACCTTGGTGCTGCCTGCGTCGCTAATCAATGTATGGTCACGCAAATGGGGACGCAGGCTTTTCAATGTCGAGGCCATGGCACCAATAGGCGTAGCCAGCACAATCAAGTCTGCTTGCTGCGCGGCTTGTTCCAGCGTGACGACCTCGTCGATCAAGCCCAGCTCCTGAGCTCGTCGCAAGCTCTTCAGTTGCCGACCTACACCCAGCACTTTTCCAACAGCCCCGGAGCGCTTGAGCGCTAGAGTCAAAGAGCCGCCAATCAAACCGACCCCAACGACCGCCAGCACTGGAACCAAGGGCGGCGACGCCATAGTTTCTGATGACGCTATCATGATTAATTCCGTTCCCTCTCAGGCCGTCCATGCTGCGCGTATTGCGTGAAATAGCACCAGCAAAACCGGGATATTGATGCAGACTTTGCCTGACTGCTGCGTGAACGCCATCAAGGGGTTAAAGCAATGCGCAAAGCCTCTATTCTGCCTAGCCACGTCTTGATGAAACAGAGCATCAAACGGCTGCTTAACACATGCCAAAACAAGCCGATTTTGCACAAACCACCTGTCGCAGCCCGTCCCAGCAGGCAATCAGGCCTTGAGAGGGAAAATTTCCCCACTCAGGCCTTTCTTGTTTCCGATGCTTAAAAGTCGTTTACGGGGTAAGAACCCAGAATCTTGAAAAAGGCGACTTGTTTCTTCAATTCAGCCAAAGCCGCTGCCATGGCAGGCTCGTCACGATGGCCGATCAGGTCTACGTAGAAATAATATTCCCACTGCCCTGTCCGTGCAGGACGCGACTCCAGACGAGTCATGGAAACGCCATGTACCGCCAACGGAGACAGCATGTCATAGACAGCGCCAGCCCGGTTGGGCACGGCCAGAATGATGCTGGTCTTGTCGTTGCCGCTAGGCAAGGACTCGATGTTACCGATCGCCAGGAAACGTGTGCGGTTATGCGGATCGTCCTGGATACCGGCTTCCACCACGCCCAGATTCCAGGCAGTGACAGCGGTATTACCGGCAATCGCCGCCACGGTGGGGTCGGAAGCCGCAATGCGAGCGGCCTCCGCGTTGCTGGAAGCGGCTTCACGCAAAAGCTGGGGGTAGTGCTTTTGCAGCCAGTTCTGACACTGCGCCAAGGCCTGCGGATGAGCCATCACCCGAGTGACGCCTTCCATGGTGCCGGTCTGGGTCAGCAGATTGTGGTGTACACGAATCGAGCGCTCGCCCAGGACACGCAAGGGCGAGTTCAGCAAAAGATCCAAGGTGCGGTTAACCGCACCTTCGGTCGAGTTCTCGACGGGCACCATACCCACTTCTGCTTGCCCCACCTCGACGCTGCGAAAAACCTCATCGAAGGAGTCACACTGCAGGCCATCCAGAGCATGACCAAAATGTTCGTAAGCGGCTTGCTCGGAAAAAGAGCCTTGTGGACCCAGGTAAGCCACGCGCAATACGCTTTCCAGACCGCGGCAGGCAGAAATAATCTGCCCCCACACGGCTTCCACTGCGGCAGGAGTAAACGGGCCATCATTTTCAGACTGCAAGCGACGCACAATACGTGCCTCGCGCTCGGGCTTGAGGATGACTTCCTCTGTATTGAAGTCCTGCTTGATCTTGCCCACTTCCAAAGCCGCACGAGCACGCTCGTTAAGCAACTCCAGGATCTGGCGATCCAGCTCATCAATACGATTGCGCCAAGGGAGCAGGCGCTCAGTTAAGGTATTAGCCATTCCGTCGTTCAAAATCAGTCATGAAATCGATAAGTGCCTGCACACCCTCCAGCGGCATGGCGTTATAAATAGAAGCGCGCATACCACCCACGCTCTTGTGCCCTTTCAGGGAGGTCAAACCCGCTGCCGTGGCCTGCTCCAGGAACAAGGCGTCCAACGACTGATCACGCAACAGGAACGGTACGTTCATGCGCGAACGGTAAGCCGGATGCACGGTATTGGTATAGAACTCGGAGGCATCCAGAAAGCCATACAAGGCCTCGGACTTGGCCGCATTGCGGGCCTGCATGGCCGCCACACCACCCTGGCGTTCCAGCCACTTGAACATCAGGCCAGCCATGTAGATCGAGTACGTAGGCGGCGTGTTGAACATGGACTGTTGCTTTTCGATGTTGGCGTAATTGAACGCCGACGGGCACAGATCCATGGCATGGCCCAACAAGTCCCTGCGTATCATCATCAAAGCAATACCGGACATGCCAGCATTTTTCTGGGCACCCGCGTAAGCAACCGACACGCGCGAGAAATCAATCGGGCAGGACAAAATATTGGACGACACGTCGGCAACGACGGGGACATCCAGCTTGGGAATATCGTTGAACTCTACGCCACCAATGGTTTCATTGGTGCAGACGTGCAAGTAAGCTGCGTCCGGGCGTACATCCCATTGGGAAGGCTCGGGGAACCAGGTCCAGGGCGCCCACTCCTTGCCCTGGTCCTGCCAAGTCTGTCCGCTGGTGCCGGCAACGCGAATGTCACCGTAGCGCTGAGCCTCTTCGCAGGACTTGACCGACCAGCTGCCCGAAAGCACGTAGTCGGCCTTGCCACTACCATTGCGCTGGATCAGGTTCAAAGGCAGCAGGCCATTCTGGCCCTGTGCCCCACCCTGCACAAACAACACGGCGAAATCATCCGGCACGGACAGCAAAGCGCGCAAATCGGCTTCTGCCTCGTCACGCACCCCCATATAGTCCTTGCTACGGTGGCTCATTTCCATGATGGACATGCCTGTGCCGTGCCAATCGGTCATTTCAGCGGCAGCTTGTTCCAGCACCTCCAACGGCAGCATCGACGGGCCTGCCGAAAAATTCCATACACGCATTACTCGTTTTCCTCGCCAGAAGGGTCCGCCTGATCTTGGGCGGAATCAGTTTGATTGTCCTGCTCAAGACCTTCTGGCGCCTGACCGTCTTCGCCCAGCTCGGCGTCGACCTCGTCATCGGTCTCTACCACGCGGTACACACCAGACAGTTCGCTGTCGTCATCGACGCTGATCAAGGTCACACCTTGCGTTGCACGACCCATTTCACGGATCTCGGCCACACGCGTCCGAACCAGCACACCCGCGTTGGTAATCAACATGATTTCGTCGGTTTCACGAACCAGGACGGCACCTACGACCTTGCCGTTACGGGCCGAAGTCTGGATGGCAATCATGCCCTTGGTGCCACGACCGTGACGCGTGTATTCGCCAATCGGAGTGCGTTTGCCAAAACCGTTCTCGGTCGCGGTCAGCACGGATTGCGTTTCGTCCTCTGCCACCAGCAAGGCGATCACGGACTGCCCCTCTTCCAGAGTCATGCCGCGTACGCCACGGGCGGCACGGCCCATTGGACGTACATCGCCTTCATCAAAGCGCACCGCCTTGCCGGCGTCAGAGAACAACATGACGTCGTGAACACCGTCGGTTAGCTGAGCCCCGATCAGGTAGTCGCCCTCGTCCAGACCCACAGCGATAATGCCGGCCTTGCGAGGGTTGGAGAAGTCGGACAGCGGGGTCTTTTTGACCGTGCCGCGCGAGGTTGCCATGAACACGAACTGATCTTCGCTGAACTCCTTGACGGACAACACCACGTTGATCTTCTCGCCCTCTTCCAGAGGGAACATATTGACGATAGGCCGGCCACGCGAGTTACGTGAACCTTGTGGCACTTCCCAGACCTTGAGCCAGTACACACGGCCACGGTTGGAGAAGCACAGCAAGTAATCGTGCGTGTTGGCGATGAACAGCTTGTCGATCCAGTCGTCCTCTTTCATGGTGGTGGCCTGTTTGCCACGGCCACCACGACGCTGAGCTCGGTATTCAGACAGCGGCTGGCTCTTGATGTAGCCGGTATGCGAGAGAGTCACCACCATATCCATCGGGGTGATCAAGTCTTCGGTATCCAGTTCGGTCGCGTTGTGCTCAATTTGCGAGCGACGAACATCCTTGCCGGTCGCCGAGAACTCGTCGCGCACGGCGATCAGCTCGTCGCCAATAATGGCGGACACACGGGCGGGACTGGCCAGGATGTCCAGCAAGTCGGCAATCTTGTCCATAACCTCGCGGTACTCGTTAACAATCTTGTCCTGCTCCAGGCCGGTCAAGCGCTGCAAGCGCATGTTCAGAATTTCCTGGGCCTGAACGTCGCTCAGACGGTACAGACCTTCCGAGCCCATGCCGAATTCGGCACCCAGATTATCCGGACGATAAGCCTGACGGCCACCCACAATGGCGCTGGTATCAGCACGGGCCAACATCTCGCGCACCAGACCGGAATCCCAGGAACGAGCCATCAGCTCGACGCGGGCAACCGGCGGCGTAGGAGCGGCCTTGATGATTTCGATGAATTCATCAATATTAGCCAGGGCGACAGCCAGACCTTCCAGCACATGACCGCGCTCACGCGCCTTGCGCAGTTGAAACACAGTGCGACGGGTGACCACTTCACGTCGGTGACTAAGGAAGTAATCGACCAACTGTTTCAGGTTAAGCAAACGGGGCTGGCCATCGACCAGTGCCACCATGTTCATCCCGAAGGTCTCTTGCAACTGCGTGTTCTTGTAGAGGTTATTCAGCACCACTTCCGGCACTTCGCCACGCTTGAGCTCAATGACCAAACGCATACCGTCCTTGTCGGACTCGTCGCGAATATCGGAAATACCCTCGATGCGCTTTTCGTTGACCAGCTCGGCAATGCGTTCTTGCAGCGACTTCTTGTTGACCTGGTAGGGGATGGCGTCGACCACAATGGCCTGACGGTTGCCCTTTTCCATGTCTTCAAAGTGCGTACTGGCGCGCATGATGACGCGGCCACGACCGGTGCGATAGCCTTCACGCACACCGGACATGCCATAAATAATGGCGCCAGTCGGAAAGTCGGGAGCCGCAATGTATTCGATCAGTTCATCGACCGTGCACTCGGGGTGGCTCAGGCAATACAGACAGCCATTGACCACTTCAGCCAGGTTATGCGGTGGAATATTGGTAGCCATACCCACGGCAATACCCGAGCTGCCATTTACCAGCAAGTTGGGCAGACGCGAGGGCAACAGGGCCGGTTCTTTTTCGCTGCCATCATAGTTGGGCACGAAATCCACGGTTTCCTGGTCAATATCGGCCAGCAGTTCGTGGGCGATCTTGGCCAGACGGATTTCGGTGTAACGCATGGCTGCGGCGTTATCCCCGTCGATGGAACCAAAGTTACCTTGCCCGTCGACCAGGGTGTAGCGCATGGAAAAGTCCTGCGCCAGACGCACGATCGTGTCATAGACGGCAGAGTCACCATGAGGGTGGTACTTACCGATAACATCACCGACGATACGAGCCGACTTCTTATAGGCACGATTCCAGTCGTTATTGAGTTCATGCATGGCGAACAGAACACGGCGATGCACGGGCTTCAAACCATCTCGCACGTCGGGAAGAGCACGGCCCACAATCACGCTCATGGCGTAATCGAGGTAGCTGCGGCGCATCTCCTCTTCAAGCGAAACGGGAAGCGTCTCCTTGGCAAAGGAATCCATAGGTCAATTCTTTATAGATATGGGTTAAGCAGTAAGCCAGCCGTAAACGGACAAGGGGAAATTCTAGCACTTTCACATAGAGGGACGCAGCGTCGCGCGGCGACAAGGCAGGTGATAGGTGATTGAAAGGGTCGATCCATCAAAAATCCGCCATCCACTAAACGTATCGATCAGGAATTGGGGAAGCGACGCCACCCACCTCCTGTTGCCTAAAACCAACAATAACAGGAAAGAACAAGGCTAATTCCACGCATCTTCGCGAATCGTTCCTTGTCCCCCTCACGCATAAGGCCGAAATGTCTTAAGATTCGACCTAACACGCATGAAACCCAGCGCAAGCAAGTCTTTGTTCCGTTCAAAGGATTGCTATACTGGTTCCGTTAATCAGCGGCAGGGGTTCGCTGCGGTCACTTAACAGCATCAGCTCAACGAGGAGAAATATGAACAAACCCTCCAAAATCGCACTTGTACTCGCCATTGCCGCCGCATCGGCTACTAGTGCAGTTTCCGCACAAGAGTCCGGCGAAGTTAACAACTGGCGCAATCCGTTCGGCGACGTTTGGAAAAACGGCACCAACGAACTGTGCTGGCGCAACAACTTCTGGACGCCTGCTACAGGTATTCCAGGTTGTGACGGTGTGCCCGTTGCCCAAGCCCCCGAAGCTCCTGTCGTCGCTCCTACCGTCACTAAAGTGACCCTGAACGCTGACACTTTCTTCGACTTCGACAAATCCACCATCAAGCCAGAAGGTCGCCAGGTTCTGGATCAAGTGGCTGACACTGTTCAAGCCATCGATCTGGAAACTCTGATCGCTACCGGTCACACTGACTCGATCGGCGCTGAAGCTTACAACCAGAAGCTGTCCGAGCGTCGCGCCAATGCTGTTAAAGCATACTTGGTCAACAAAGGCGTACCTGCTGACCGTATCTACACCGAAGGCAAAGGCGAAGCCAACCCCGTGGCGTCCAACAAGACCCGCGAAGGCCGTGCTCAAAACCGTCGCGTAGAAATCGAAATCGTGGGCAACCGCAAGTAATTCTTGCTGCATCACGTATTTCTGTAGCTAAGGCTACAATTAAGGCTCCGCTTTTGCGGGGCCTTAATTTTTTTGGATAAGCCATGACCGCTTCCACTGCCACTAACCTCAATGTCGATCCCGCAGAGATCGATAAATTCAGTGCACTGGCATCCCGCTGGTGGGACCCAGACAGCGAGTTCAAACCGCTGCACGCCATCAACCCTTTGCGTCTGGACTGGATTCTGTCCTACACCGGCTCCCTGGCGGGCAAGCAGGTATTGGACGTCGGTTGTGGGGGCGGGATTCTGTCAGAAAGCCTGGCTCAGTCCGGTGCCGACGTCACCGGCATTGACCTGGCCGAACGCTCCTTGAAGATTGCACGCTTGCACAGCCTGGAATCGGGTGTGCCGGTCAAATACGAAATGATCAGCGCCGAAGACATGGCCGATCAGCACCCGGAGCGTTTTGACGTCGTCACCTGCATGGAAATGCTGGAGCACGTCCCTGATCCGGGCTCTATCATCGCGGCCTGCGCCAAGCTGGTCAAACCTGGTGGCTGGGTCTTTTTCTCAACACTGAACCGCAACCCCAAGTCCTTTTTGTTTGCCATTGTGGGCGCCGAGTATCTGCTGCGCCTGATCCCCAAGGGCACGCATAGCTATGAAGGTTTCATCAAACCCAGTGAGCTGATTTCCTCGGCCCGTCGCAGCGGTCTGGATGCCCTGGCCCTCAAAGGTCTGGAATACAACCCGATTACCGAGCACTACCGCCTGTCCGGTGACACCTCCGTCAACTACCTGCTGGCCAGCCGCCGCCAACGTTAAGCACTAATGAATAAACTGGTTCTATTCGATTTTGACGGCACCTTGGCCGATTCCGCGCCGGATCTGGCAGCTACAGCCAATCGTATGCGCAAAGAGCATGGCCTGCCTGAGCTGCCTTACGACGCGTTGCGTCCGTATGCCTCACACGGAGCCCGCGGTCTGCTCAAGGTAGCACTGGATATCAACACTGATCATCCAAACTATGCTCAGTTGCGAGCACAGTTTTTGCAGGACTATCACGATCACATGACAGAGTTGACCCATCTGTTTGAAGGCGTGGCCCCCATGCTCGCACAGCTGGAGCAAGCAGGTTACACCTGGGGCATTGTCACCAACAAGCTGGAATACCTGGCCTTGCCGCTGATTCATCACCTTGGCCTGACTCAGTCGTGTGCCGTTACGGTAGGCGGGGACACCACCCAACATACCAAGCCGCATCCCGAGCCCCTGCTGTACGCGGCAAAACAAGTCGGCTTTGCGCCGGCAGACTGCCTGTATGTGGGCGATGACCTGCGTGACATTCAAGCAGGTCAGGCGGCTGGCATGGCAACCATGGTTGCCGCCTACGGCTATTGTGCTGGCGACGACAGTATCAGCACCTGGCAGGCTGATCTGACCGTGCACCACGCCAGCGATATCTGGGAAGGCGTAGAACGCTGGGCGAACGGTCAATTGCCGACCCCCACCCCGCTGGCCTGCTAATCAGACTTAAGGCAGCAGCTCCGACAGGCGCTGCTGCATCCACACAGCCACCGGCGCCAACGATTGCCCCTGTCGCCACAACATCTGCACTGACAAAGGCGGCAAGGCTAGCTCCTTGCAATGTAGCTGCGCCAATTTATTGCGCAAGCTCTCGTACTCCGCAATATTCAAGGGCAAAATCGCCCAGCCCAAGCCGTCAGCCACCATATCGGCAATCACATAAAAACTGTCCGAGCGCCATACGCTGGGGCTGACCACCGTTTGTTCCACCCCTTCGATATGAATCAGCAACTGTCTATGCGCTGTCAGTTCCTTACGGCTGACCTGCTGTTGGCTGGCTAGCTGGTGCGTACGCGCAACACAAATCGCCTGAGGCACCGCCCCGATATAGCTCTGCGCAAAAGAGCTGACATCGGCCCCACGATCAAACTGAATGGCTACATCGGAGCGCCCTTCACCGAGATAATCCATAACCTCGGCCGCCGTCCCGTTCCAGATCGTCAATTCCAGAGCAGGCCAACGCACCGCCAGCTCTTTCAGCAATAAACGCAGTGGTCCTTGCGGCAAAGCCTCATCCAGACCGATTTCCAATCGGGCCGACTGCCCCTGAGACAAGTCCAGGGCACGGCGATTCAACCCGTCTGCCTGGCGCAACAAAGCCTTGGCTTCGAGCAACATGATTTCACCTGGTACCGTCAGGCTCAGGGTTCGGCGCGAGCGATCGAACAGCTCCAGGTTCAAGTCGGCCTCTAGCAGGGAAATTGAGGTGCTGACGGCAGACTGCACCTTGCCCAGCTCTTTGGCCGCTTGCGTCATGGAGCCAGTTTCAGCCACGGCCACAAAGTGTCGGATACGTTCTAAAGTCCAATCCATTCATCTATTTTATAGATGCTAATTAACTTTGTCTGTTGATAATATTGATAGATCATAGTGGCTTTCCTACCCTTCTGGCGTTCTATGCTGCACAGCTCGATTACCCATCAAGCCCAAACTGTCCCCCTGTCTCCAAGCCGTCGCTGGTTGATCCTGGCGATTGTGTCGGCAGCCCTTTTATTGATTGTGGTGGACATGACGGTGCTCTACACCGCCCTGCCACGCTTGACGCATGATCTGCATGCCTCGGCCTCGGACAAGCTCTGGATCGTCAACAGCTACGCCTTGGTCGTGTCCGGCCTGCTCCTGGGCATGGGCACCCTGGGCGACCGTCTGGGTCACAAACGCCTGTTTCTGTGTGGCCTGGCCACTTTTGGACTGGCCTCGATCGCGGCAGCCTATTCCCCCAACCCAACCGCCCTGATTGCCGCACGCGCGTTTCTGGGGGTGGCGGCAGCCATGATGATGCCGGCCACCTTGTCGCTGATCCGCATCACTTTTCACGATGAGCGCGAACGTGCCGTGGCCTTTGGTGTCTGGTCGTCAATTGCGTCAGGCGGGGCCGCTTTTGGCCCAGTCCTGGGCGGCTTCTTGCTGGAACACTTCTGGTGGGGATCGGTCTTTCTGATCAATGTCCCGATTGTACTGATCGCCTTGCCTATGGGCTGGCTACTGGTCCCCAGATCCGCGCCCAATACATCCCGCCCCTGGGACATCAAAGGCTCGTTGCTGATCATGGTGGGCCTGGTTGCCAGTACCTTGGCAATCAAAGAAATGGGCAAGTTGCACATCAACTGGGGGCTAGTCGCTCTCGCCCTGCTTATTGGCATTGCCTTTCTAAGCTGGTTTGTCCGTCAACAAAACCGCAGCCCTTTTCCTTTGCTGGATTTTTCCCTGTTCAAGGACGCCACACTAAGCACCGCCGTGCTCTCTGCCTTGACGGCCTCGGCCGCCCTGATTGGCATGGAACTGGTTTTTAGCCAACGTTTGCAATTGGTACTGGGTTTCTCGCCTTTAGAGGCAGGTCTGGCGATTCTGCCCTTGCCCCTGGCCGCTTTTGTATCAGGGCCCCTGGCTGGCCGCCTCTTGGTTGTCATTGGCAGCAAACATCTGTTGATCGGCTCTCTGAGCCTGGCGGGAACGGGCATGGCCGCCTATTTGCTGTGGCATAACAGCGCGCAGTATCTACAAGTGACCAGCCTTGTGATGCTTGGTCTGGGCGTTGGTGCGGCCATGACCGCCGCTTCCAGCACCATCATGCAAAGCGTGCCGCCTTCGCGCGCCGGGATGGTAGCTTCAGTTGAAGAAATGTCTTACGAGCTGGGTGGGGCACTGGGCGTGACCATTATGGGCAGTTTGCTGTCCTTCGTATACAGCACCAGCCTGATCTTGCCGCAGGAGTTAAGTGATCGCCCATTGGCCTACGACAGTCTGGACCAAGCCTTGCTGGTGGCAGAAACCATGCCGCAGAATCTGGCCCTCACCTTAAGTGAGTTGGCCCGCGATTCTTTTGACAAAGGCTATGTTGCCGTACTGGCCAGTTGCACGGCCTTACTGGTAATGGCGGCCTTGGCTGTCTGGTACTTCCAGCGCAACAAGAGCAGCCACGCGAGTTCTGCCTATTAGTCTTTTTGCAGCAGCGCCAACTTGTCAGTCTGAGTGGCCCAGTACTCATGGTCCGGCAAGGGCGCTTTTTGTTGACTGATGCGCGTCCAGGCCGGGTTCTCGCTCAAAGTTCGATTCAGCTCGACATAGACCTGCTGTTCGGACGTCACGTCCTGATCACTGACAATCGCCCCCACGGGGCATTCGGCCACACAAATGGAGCAGTCAATACATTCATCAGGATGAATGACCAGGAAATTCGGGCCTTCAAAAAAGCAATCCATGGGACACACCGTCACGCAATCGGTGTACTTGCACTGGATACAGGCTTCCGTCACTACATAGGTCATGACACGGCTACTTCAACAAATAAAGACGGGGCATAGCATAACAGCTGAACATGAATATCATGTGTTCGCTGTCGGCCATGCCCCGCCTATTCGGCCTGATTTCAGACCGTCCTGAAACGGCCCTAACCGCTCATGGCCTTAAACAGCAGGCCCCTTCGCTGGCAAGAACTGAAAGGGTTTGGCTGGCTTGAAGTGCTCCAGCGCTTCACCCATATAGACCGTGCTTTGCTCAGGTCCCAGATCCAGCTTCATGACCTTGCCCGTCTCGGCCGAAAAATCGACCTTCTTCATGTCAACCCAGAACGCACCGGGCGACAGCACCGAATCAAAGTAATACAGGCTGCGCTGGTGGTCGAACACCGTGCGCCAGCGTGTCGACGAGTTATTAGGCTGATCGGGCACCGTCATGCCGTAGGGGGTGGACGCATTGCGCATCACGCTCAGCACGCTGGCCACGGCCTTGTCATCGCTCAGATTGCGTGGCACGGCATCAATGTAGAAAGAAGCGCGAGCAAAGCGGTCGGCGGCACGGCTGGTGCCCGGCAACATATTCATGCCACCTACCGACTGCCAGTAATCACGAATAGCCAATTGCTGGTCAAAAGTCGGCGAGTTCGTCATCACCTGATACTTGCGGCTGTGATGGATATGCTGCTTGCCATCGATGTACTCAATAATGGCACTGTCACCAGAGGAGTCGGACATGGACAAATGCAAGGTCGCCAAACGCTCTTCATTGGGAACCTTGTCGCTGATCACCACGAAGGGGGTCTTTTCCAAGGCAGCCACCGCTTCAGCCACCGTTGCGAAGTTATCCAGAACATATTGCCCCCACAAGGACATACTCAAGGTTTTGTCACCTTTTTGAGGGGTGGGGTACTCCGACTCCACCAACCACAGCAAATTGACGTTCAGTCCCTTTTCATTTGCTCCGTCTGTCGAGGCCAGGTCGTAACCCGAAGCAATCACGCTGCCATATTTGGATGTCCATTCAATCGACGATGGACCTGCTTCACCGTTGCGCTTGGCGCCACGAGGAAAAATCCAAAGGTTGGTTCCAACGTCCAGCTTCCAGTCCATGGAACGACCGGTAATCACCTGACCGTTATCACCCAGAAAAACAGCTCGAGTACACGCCTGAGAGGCCGCAGGCACCAAAGCCAGCCCAACTGCGCAAGCCAGCAAAGTACGACGACATTTTTTTAGCAACATCTTTCTCTCCAGAGACGGCTAGCCGCCCAATCAATGAAACAAAAACCGACTGTTTAGACAGCCGATACATTGGACACGGGTGTAACAAAAACAGGATTAAGACAGCGCGTCAAGCCAAGTGACAAGTTGTGGCAGAAGACCTACAGATACATGAAAAAGAGCTCTCTTGATTTGAGAAACACAGTGTTTAGATAATAATAACTGTTCTCATTATTGTTTCTTATTCTGATTTTTTATGTCTCTCTTGTTCCCTCTTTCTCCGGCTGCCCGTGCCGTAGCCATTCTTGCTGGCTCCATCGCCCCCTTCTCCTGTGCCTTGGCTCAACAAAGCGTCAACCAGCTCGACAATATCGTGGTTACTGCTTCCGGCTTTGAGCAAGCGGTTCAAGATGCCCCCGCCTCCATCAGCGTCGTACCACGTGCCGAACTGGAAAAGAGAGCCTACCGTGACGTCACCGACGCCTTGCGAGATGTACCTGGCGTGGTGATCACAGGTGGTGCAAGTGGTAGCGATATCAGCATTCGTGGTATGGCTTCGGCCTATACCCTGATCCTGGTTGACGGCAAGCGACAAAACTCGCGTGAGACACGTCCCAACAGCGATGGTGCCGGTATTGAGCAGGGCTGGTTGCCTCCCATGCAGGCAATCGAACGTATTGAAGTGATTCGTGGTCCCATGTCCTCCTTGTATGGCTCAGAAGCCATGGGGGGAGTGATCAACATTATTACCCGCAAAGTTCACCAGGAATGGACCGGCTCGCTGCGCACCGAAGGCACCATCCAAGAGGACTCCAAGTCCGGCAATATTTATCAAGGCAATTTCTATCTGGCAGGCCCCATCAAGAAAGACATGCTGGGGCTGCAGATTTATGGTCAGGAATCCCGTCGCAATGAAGACGAAATTCTTGACGGTTTCAACAAGCAAAATACGTCCTCAGGCACCGTCAAGCTGACCTTGACACCTTCGGCCAATCACGACTTTACCGCCGAGTTCTCCCGGACTTTGCAAGAGCGAACCTCTACACCCGGCAAAAGCATGCCCGCCGAAACCTGCGGCAGAAACGGCAAATGCTCCCCCAACAGCATCTCCTCCAGCAAGTACTCTCGCAATGTGTTCTCCGTGGGCCACAACGGTCGCTGGGGTAAAGCCGTTTCCAACACCTACGTGCAGCGCGAAGAAATTGACAACCCCGGCCGTAGCATGTTCCTGAAAAACACCGAGTTCAATACGCAATGGAGCCTGCCTTTAGGCGACCACATGCTGACCTCGGGCTTTCAGTATCTGCATGAGCAACTGCGCGACAACGGCAACCAGTACAAGCCCGATGTCAATCGCCTAAGCCGTGAACAATGGTCGGTATTCGCGGAGGACGAATGGAGCATGACCGACAACTTTGCCCTGACCGGCGGCTTGCGCATGACTCACGACGAGAACTATGGCAATCACTGGACTCCACGCCTTTATGGTGTCTGGCATGCCACCGAGCAACTGACCTTGAAGGGCGGCGTATCCTCTGGTTTCAAGGCCCCTTCCCTGCGTTCGGCTGTGGCTGACTGGGGGCAGATCACCGGTGGCGGCGGCGTTCCTGCTGTGATCGTTGGCAACCCGAATCTGAAGCCAGAAAAGAGCCTGAGCCAGGAACTGGGCATTGTGTGGGACAATCAGAACGGTATGGTCAACAGCCTGACCTTCTTCAATACCAATTTCAAAGACAAGATCTCTGAAACTCGCCGTTGTACAGATCCGGATGGCCTGCCTAACTGCCACGTTTTCCCAGGCGATCAAGGCTACAAATTCGTAAGTGACCGCGTCAACGTAGACAAGGCCATCATGCGTGGTGTGGAGGCCTCCACAACCTGGTCGATTACCGATGACCTGCGTCTGGCCGCCAATTACACCTACACCTACTCCAAGCAAAAGAGCGGTGAGTTCTCCGGCCAGCCTTTGAACAAGATGCCCAAGCATATGTTTAACGCCACCCTGGATTGGGATGCCAATGAACAACTGGGCTTGTGGACACGTGTCAACTACCGTGGCAAGACTTCAGACTACCTGAGCCGCACCAGCATGGCGCAAGGCACCCCATCCTTCACCTTCCTGGATGCCGGCCTGAACTACAAGGTCAACAAGACCACCACGCTTGGCTTTGGTATCTACAACATCTTTGACAAGCGCGTCACGGATGAAACCTTTGATGCTGTGTATGATGGCCGCCGTTACTGGGCTCAACTTACTGTCGGTTTCTAAAAATACCGCTTCATGCAGAATCAAAAACGGCCCTTCACGGGCCGTTTTTACAGCTCAGTTCAAACCAGCCATTCAAAACTCCAGGCAGTCAAAAAACCCTGGCAATCTTGCATAGCTGTCCATGAGCTGATCAATAAGATACGCGCTGTCTCGAGTTTCCAGAGCCAACAGATTTTCCCGGTAGTCCTCATCAGCCAAACCAACCGCACTGCGGCCCGGATCAACTCGGGCACCGGCCAGAAGCTCGGACAGCTTGGGGTCTTGTAAACCCTCCAGAGCAGCGCGCAAGGCCAACTCTTGATCAGTAAAACCGACTTGCCCGCCTTGGCCAGCGTGTAACGCCGCTTGCACTAGGGGCAACAACTTATCAATATCTTGCTTGCTAAGGTAAAACACATGCATGACACGTTCTCCACGGATTGGTGATCGGCAGGTCCAGCATACCGAAAGAAACAAGGCCGGCGCTAGTACGCCATCATTTACAGAATTAAGAAAGGGGGCCCATGACAGTAATGCGTAAATTCACTTACTCCCGCTGGCTACTGTTGGGGCTGTTGCCACTGACCACCCTGGCACAAGCCCAAACGACGGATCTCAATTCGGCAGCACTGCCCGAAACCAACACCTGGGGCTCCACACCTTACGCATTACAGATCACTCCCTACGCCTGGATTACGGGCTTGTCCGGTAAATCTTCTCCATTCAAGCGCGCACCCTCGCTGGATATCGAAAAGTCCTTTTCCGATGTGCTGCACAATCTGCGTGCCGCCGCCTTTCTAAACACCTGGGCGCGGCGCGACCGCTATGTACTCAATAGCGACCTGCTCTACGTGAACACGCGTGAAAGCGAGGTAGTGGGAGGCTTGCCCTTGGTCGGCGCCGCCCAGGGAACGGTAGACACGCGCCTGTTCATGGCGACCTTGCAAGGCGGGTATCGTGTCTATGATTCCGAACAGGCCAGCCTGGATGCACTGGCCGGCTTTTCGTATTGGGATATTCGCACTCGTGCCCATCTGAGCACAGCGGGCCGGACCAAACACCACGAAGAAAGCTTTAGCTGGGTGGACCCCATGATCGGGCTGCGTGCGTTCTACCGCTTCACACCCGAGCTGTCCACTCATGCCCAGATCCATTTAGGCGGCTTTGACGTGGGCTCGCGTCTGAGCTATCAGGCCACGCTGACGCTGAACTACGACCTGTCAGAGCACTTCTCGCTTGCCGCCGGATACAAAGTGCTGGATGTGAATTACCGTCGCGCCGGTCATGTCTTCGATACTCGTATGTCCGGCCCCGTACTAGGGCTTAGCTGGCGGTACTGATTGAACGGGAAGGGGCGGCCTGGACCGCCCCTTTTCCCATCAGATCAAGCCATACCATCTACTTGATGACGACGTTCCCAGAAACGCGAGGCCACCTTGCCAAGCAGGTCATCCCCGGTTTTGATAACAAACACCCCTTTGTCTACGGACACGCCCGCCCGATCCAACAGAGGCTGGGCCGCACCGTTGTGGCCAATGGCCTTCAGGTGCCCATAGGCGTCTGCCACAAAATCAACTGCGGCCTTGTTATTACACAGCTTTGAAGCCTGCTCCTGTGTCAACAACAAGGCGACCGCATCAAACAGCACCGACGGGGCACCAGCGATCTTTTCATCAGCGGCCAACTGGGTGCCGTCCGACAAGGTTACGCCCCCAACTTGCGGAGCAATCAGCTTGACGGCCACACCGGCCTCTTGAGCGCCCGTCAGCAACATCTCCAGCAAGCCTTTATCCGCCCCATCCGTCACCAATATGCTCAGCATCCGGCCTGCAACAGGTGCTTTCTGAGCCAATATGGACAAGGCTTTAGAGGGCGGCATATCTACTGGTTTGCGGGCAGGTTTGGCAGGCGGCGGCAAATCCAGGCCCAAGCCCTGGGCTGCTCGCTTGGCCAGATCCTCATCAATCACACGCAGATGAGAGAGCACCCGCACACGAACATGATTGAGTTGAACCTTGGATAGCTCAAAGACCAAACCGGCAATCAGATGCTCTTGCTCGACTTCCGTCTGCGAACGGTAAAACAAACGGGCCTGACTGTAATGGTCAGCAAAAGACTCCGCCCTTACCCGTAGTTTCGCCCCATCGTCTACCGTGCTGGGCAAGCTGCGAAAACCATGGACCTGGGCACGGGGGCCAGCAGACTCGCCCGCCTCATCCAGGCTGTTAGGCTCGTAGGTCGCGCGGCCTTTGGGAACCTGAGTTTGCATCATGCCGTCGCGCTGCATATTACTGAACGGACAACGTGGCGCATTAATGGGAATCTGATGAAAATTGACTGTTCCCAGACGAGACTTCTGTGTATCCAGGTAGGAGAACAAACGGCCTTGCAGCAAAGGATCGTCCGTAAAGTCGATGCCCGGAATAAGGTTGGACGGCAAGAAGGCGACTTGTTCGGTCTCTGCAAAAAAATTATCGGGATAACGATCCAGCACCATGCGACCCACAATTTTGACCGGCACGCTTTCTTCGGGAATGAGCTTGGTCGCATCCAGCACGTCGTAGTCCTGCTTGTCGGCCCACTCCTGGTCGAAAACCTGCACGCCAAGCTCCCACTCCGGGAAGGCTTCGCTTTGAATGGCCTCGTACAAATCGCGGCGCAGGTAATCCGAATCCGCGCCGGAAATCTTGACCGCTTCGTCCCACAAGGTCGACTGCAAACCCTGTTTGGGCTTCCAGTGAAACTTCACAAAATGCGACTTGCCCTTGGCATTCACAAAACGGAAGGTATGCACACCAAAGCCCTGCATCATGCGAAACGAGCGCGGCAAGGCTCGGTCCGACATCAACCACATGACGGTATGCAAAGACTCAGGCATCAGGGAGACAAAATCCCAGAAAGTGTCATGAGCTGACGCTGCCTGCGGGAAGCCCCGGTCTGCCTCCGGCTTGACGGCATGGATCAGGTCCGGAAACTTGATGGCGTCCTGGATAAAAAAAACGGGCATATTATTGCCCACCAGATCCCAGTTCCCCTGCTCAGTATAGAACTTGACGGCAAAGCCACGCACATCACGCGGCGTGTCTTTGGAGCCTTTGGAACCGGCCACTGTTGAAAAACGGCAGAACACCGGCACCCGGTGTCCTTCCTTTTGAAACACACAGGCCTGAGTCAACTCCGGAATGGCCTGCGTACATTCAAAATAGCCATGTGCGCCCGTGCCGCGAGCATGAACAATCCGCTCCGGGATGCGCTCGTGGTCGAAATGGAATATTTTCTCGCGCAGGACAAAATCTTCCAACAAAGTCGGGCCGCGCGCGCCAAATCGCAAGGAGTTCTGATTGTCCGATAGGGGCACGCCATGATTGGTCGTCAAGCCAGTTTGGCCAAACTGATGCAACTCCCCGCCTTGACCCACGGCATCCTGATTGGTCCTGGTTGAGGATTTTTTCGTCACCATATGTCCTCCAGTCGAGTCACCTAACAAACCCCGCTCTGCAGGTTTGAATTCAGTAGTGATACGCAACGATGTGGTGTTCAGGCGAAAAAAACCAAACCAGACTGCCAGGGTGCGCCGGCACTCGGCACCAGAACCTCGCAAGCAGGGTTTGTCTGAACGATGAGCGTGAGCCTGCCATCACCGCGCGCTCCCAATAAACTACACACGTCAAACCCAGACGTGTCCTGTTTCAAGCTCACCCATTCCTTCGGGATGCACCCTATTGATCCTGCAAATCGTGCAACTTGAAACAAGGGGCAGGCACCCCGTCCTGCTGGGGTGCCCTTGGAAAAAGCCTAGGAGTTTTAATGACTTGATGTGCGAACCAATCTCTCGAAACGTAAACAAGCATGTCCACATTTTTTTCGTGACAAGCCGGTAACTGTCAGGCCCGCTCTGGCATCATGCGCATTTTCTCGCTCTATACTGAGCACGCTTTAGCGCATGCCCAAGCATGTGCTCCGTTTCTTTTTGGAATGATTTTGTGTTTCAAGCCACTGCCCTCGTCTTCGCTCTATATGTCGCTTGGCGACTAATCAAACCTTTACCGATCAAACCCTGGATCAAGTGGCTGTTAAGTGCCTTGGTCATTGCCGCCACCCTGCACCATTACACCGTCGCCCTGTTTTGGGGCACCCGCGCTTCTCCAGAAATTCCCGCCCCAGTCATCATGGTCTTGGGATGGGCTTTTGGAGCTGTCTTGCTGGCCACCTGCTTGACCTTGATCACCGATCTGGCAGGTTTGCTAATGCGCGTCCTGTACAAACCTGCCGGACAAGTGCTGCTGCGCTCCCCCACCTTGCGCGGTGTGCTAGGTATCGCCGCTGTCAGTCTTTCCGCATTGGGCGTGTGGCAGGCGGTGCAAGTCCCGGAAGTAAAATTCATCGACGTAAAGGTCAATGGCTTACCCCCTAGCCTGGATGGTTTCAAGCTGATGCAACTGACCGACCTGCACGCCAGCCGTCTGCTGCAAGGGCCGTGGGTACAGGCCATCGTGGACAAAACACAGGCCTTAAAACCGGACTTGATTGCAATTACGGGCGACTTGGTCGATGGCACGGTGAAAGCTCGTCGCGAAGATGTCGCCCCCTTGCAAGCCCTGTCTGCCCCCAAAGGGGTTTGGGTCATTGCAGGCAACCACGAGTACTACACCCAGTATCAGCCCTGGATAGAACACTTCAACAGCCTGGGGCTACGTTTGCTCCTAAATGAGCACAGCATTATTGAGCAAGGCGATGCCGCTTTTGCCTTGGCCGGCATCACGGACAAGTCAGCGGCCGTGCATGGGCAGCCCACGCCCGACGTGGCTGCGGCGGTCGCCGGCATCCCGGTCGGCATGCCCATCATCATGCTGGCCCATCGCCCCGATACCGCCAAAGAAAGCGCAGCGGCCGGCGTGGCTTTGCAACTGTCCGGCCATACACACGGCGGCCACATCTTAGGCATGCACAAGATCGTGCAAATGGCCAATGACGGCTATGTAGGCGGACTGTATCAAGTCGATGATATGCAGCTCTATGTCAGCTACGGCGCCGGGCTGTGGCCAGGTTTCCCCCTGCGTCTGGGGCGCGCCTCGGAAATCACCTTGATTACCTTGCGCGCCCCCTGAACCTGAAACGCAAACCGGAGTATCAAGATACGCTGCGCAGTGCCCGTCGACACAGGCGCTGCACAGCCGCATTATCCGGTGATTGCACCTGCCATTGAGCACATAAATCGCGCACCCACTGTGGCTGATCCTTGGCTGCATCATTCAAGAAGTTGGCCACCGAGTCTTGCACATACACGCTGTCATCCCGATACAAGGTTTCCAGAATCGGCAACATGCGCTCCGGTTCCTTTTTCAGAATAGCGATATGCGCGCACCACACTCCCCGAGGGCGCAGGGCTTCACACGCAAAGCGGCGCAGATATTCCGAGTCTGAACGTGCCCACTGCTGCAAGGTCTGAATCGATACCTCCAGCTCGGCCACCAGTTGAGGCCGTACCGCCATCCAGGCCCATTCGCGCACACCAAAATGCGGATCATCCGCCAAGGGACGCAGTGCGTCCAGACGCTGGGAGACACTTAGCGGCTCGCGCGCTCCCACCATAAAGCAAGCCCAGCCACGCACCACATCGGCCGGATGATTCAGGCAACGCATCCAGGCCATCTCACCATAGGTTTGCAGCAAATATTCCCCTATGGCTTTCATGCGCTTGAGAATGCCCAATTCGGCCAGGGCGTCGATGTGCTGCGCGCCCTGCTCATCCAGTTCCGGAAAAACAGTGGCCACCAGCACACGCTGATCAATCGCCAGCGACTCCGTCAGGGTAGCGCCCTGGATTTCCCCCTTGGACAGGGCCAACAAAATATCAGCGGGTATGTCCGCGACCCTGGCATAACCCTTGCGGTTTTCTGTACTCATGATGCTTGTTCTCCTGCGGCCGCTTTGTTCAACAAGGTGCTTAACTGCGCGCATTCCGCCTCGGACAAATGCCCGAACAGATTGCCTATCCACTGGGCATGGGTCCCTACCAGGGTCTTGGCCAGCTCCTCCCCCTGAGGACTGAGTTTCACCATGACGGAACGCCGATCCGCCTCGGCCGCAAAGCGTTGCACCCAACCCGCTTTAAGCAGTCCATCCACCAAGGTGGTGACCGTTGCACGCGTAACACCTGCCCGCTCAGCCAGGATATGCGAGGGCATGCCCTCGGGTGCCTCTTTGAGCAAAAACAAAAGCACAAAACGGGCTTCGCTCAAGCCATAGGGTGCCAACAAGGCGGCGCAGTCTCGATCAATACGAGCGGACAAGGACAAGAGCTGAAAACAAAGAGACATTCCCTGTACGTTAACGTCCTGGTGCTGCTGTGCATGCGAGAGCAAGGCCTGATATTTCGCTTCCAGTTTCATAGTTTGAGATCAAATTATTTGATATCAAATCTTAATAGTGGATTCCATCAAAAACAAGAAAAATAAAAGAGACGTACTCATCCGAAATGAAGGTACACGGATTTCATATCATGCCAATCCAAACCACAAAGCGAAATATGCCCAATGGTAAGGAACCTATCCATAAATACAGCCGATCTTCTGACAAAAAGAGTGTCGCCAAAACTCGACAATGCCACATTTTAAGCTTGATGCTTACCAAGCGAGCCCCTCGCATGCGGTAAGGTAGAAGGCTGGTCAGGCATCAGCCCTGCCAACTATCCTCTGCAGCACACATGGAATCCGAGTACCAGCATCATGAATAGCATCAAGAAATCGAACAAATTGGCGAATGTTTTGTACGATATTCGCGGCCCCATCATGGACCGGGCCAAGCAAATGGAAGACGAGGGTCAGCAACTGATCAAGCTGAACATCGGCAATTTGGCGGTATTCGGTTTTGATGCCCCGGAAGAGATCCAGCTTGATATGATCCGCAACCTGCCCAATTCCTCGGGCTACTCGGACAGCAAAGGTATTTTTGCCGCGCGCAAAGCCGTCATGCACTACACCCAGGAACAAGGCATCAAGGGCGTGACGCTGGAAGACATTTATCTGGGCAATGGTGCTTCTGAACTGATTGCCATGGCGACCAATGCCCTGTTGGATGACGGCGACGAGTTACTCTTGCCCATGCCCGACTACCCGCTGTGGACGGCTGTTACCAGCCTGTCCGGCGGTACGCCCGTCCATTATCTCTGTGATGAAGCCAATGGCTGGATACCTGATCTGGACGATATCCGCTCCAAGATCACCCCACGCACCAAAGGTCTGGTGGTCATCAACCCGAACAACCCCACCGGCGTGCTCTACCCCGACTCGGTGCTGCAAGCCCTGATCGATATTGCCCGCGAATTCAATTTGGTGCTGCTGGCCGACGAGGTCTACGACAAGGTCTTGTTTGACGACATGAAGCACACCGCGATGGCCAGCTTGTCCACCGACGTGCTGACCTTGACCTTCAACTCCTTGTCCAAAAGCTACCGCGCCTGTGGTTACCGCGCAGGCTGGCTGGTGATTTCGGGCGACAAGCAGGCCGGCGCTGACTATATCGAAGGGCTGAGCATGTTGGCCAATATGAAGCTATGCGCGAACGTGCCCGGCCAATGGGCCATTCAAACGGCCTTGGGTGGTTATCAGAGCATTAACGACCTGGTTTGCGAAGGCGGACGCCTGCGTCGTCAACGCGATCTGGCATACGAACTGATCACCGCCATTCCCGGGGTCAGCTGCGTCATGCCCCACGCTGCTCTGTACATGTTCCCGCGTCTGGATCCCGAAATTTACCCCATCAAGGACGACCGTCAGTTCTTCCTGCAACTGCTGGAAGCCACACGCGTGATGCTGGTGCAAGGTACAGGCTTTAACTGGCCTCATCCGGACCACTTCCGCATGGTGTTCCTGCCCCACGAGCCCGACCTGCGCGAGGCCATCGGCCGCATGGCCAAGTTCCTGAAAGACTACCGTATCAAGCACGGTACGGAACGGCCTGAGTTTGTGCAAGCAGCACTTCCCGCTGAGAGTACTGTGCAAACCGCCTAAGCAGAAAACGTTGCCAAGCAGGGACTGAGAAGTCAATAGATCTTGATGTAGTGACCAACGCCCGATACAGCACATCGGGCGTTTTTTATTCTGAAAATCGACTTATTGAGGACAAGATCCCCCACCAGGCAATGCGGCCAGAACAGCCGCCTGCATACTTTGCGTCAACGCGGTATCACCCATGGCCCGGCTGATCATCCCTGTCCCCAACATGGCGGCAAACAAGAGCATGACTTGCTCTTCGGACTGCTCGGCACAGGCTTGCAAGGCAAGGCGGCGAAACTGCTCAAACAAGTGCTCTACCCCTTCACTGTAAATTGCCGTGGTCTGCGCATCGGCAGGCAGGCCGCTAGCCAGGGAAGAAAAGGCCAAAATCGGGCAGCTTTGAGTTTGAGGACGATGCTTGAAGTAACGTCGCATCAAGGCTTGAAAACCTTGTACGGCATCTTCTTCATAGCGTTGGTTGATACGCTGCCAGGATGCCGAAGACTGCGTAAAGGCAAAACGGGAAGCCTCCTCAATCAAGGCCTCTTTGGAGGCAAACTGTTTGTAGAAGGCGCCAGCCGTCAGACCCGCATCGTTCATGATGTCCCCGATCGAGACCCCTTCCACCCCATGTTTGCGAAACAGCCGGCATGCCGTTTCCAGCACCCGTTCGCGGTTGCGTTCGGCCTGCTCACGCGAGACACGCCCCATTCAAACCTCCGGACGACGAAAAGCAATCAACTTGGCAATCAAGCGCTGACACACTTCATTATTTTGATTCATGGTGTGAGACTCCACCGTCACCATCCCCCTGTCCGCTTTAGAGCGAGAGGGCTGAATGTCGATGATTTTACTGAGCACATGCAAGACATCACCAGCACGCGTGGGCCGTGGCCAGTCTATCTGCCCGCCGGCACCAATAATTCCCTGACTGAATTCCAAGCTGTCCACCAACAGCTTCATGGTGATGGCAGCAGTGTGCCAACCGCTTGCAGCCAAACCTTGAAAGAACGTGTCCTTGGCCGCTTCCGCATCCAGATGGAAAGGCTGCGGATCAAACTGGCGGGCAAAGCTGATAATTTGCGCCTCATCCAGAGCATGCTCTGCGCTGCGAAACTCCATCCCCAGGGCCAGATCGTCAAGATAGACAACTGCGGTAAGACTCATCCGACTATTCTCCAGAAAGTGTGCGAGTGCGTATTGCTGCCTACATAAATAGATTATGAATAGCAGCTATCCTTGCACAAGCTTTTCTGAAAATCAACAATAGATTACAAACATACTCTATTTTGAAAATGGTGATTACTCTGCTTTGCTACCTGAAAGCCATTCAGTAGAGCGTTTGAGAAAATGCGCCTTGAATAGGGCACATCGCCCCACAGACCAGCAAGACATAAAGGAAAGCCACCCTTTGCTAGCAGACTCCTCAAGGGGCTGCCTTCATCTGCTGGGCTTTAGCCTGCTAAATCCAGTACCAAGGTCTGCGACATCAAAGACGAGCCTTCACGCAACGGCTCAGGTTCACCGCTAGGCGAAAAACCATACTTCTTATACAACTGGACGGCTGCCGCATTCGTCAGAGTCACACTCAAACGTATACAAGCCGCCTGCTTACTGTTTGCCCATTTCACTGACGCATCCAGCAGGCCATAGCCTACCTGTAAGCCACGCGCGGAGGGTGCCACCCACATCTGATAGATATCAGCCACGGCAGGTTCCGAGGCGGGCAGCTTGCACCAGACCAGACCACACGCTTGCCCCTCCTTGTCAGCTAACAAGACATGGTCTGCCTCGGATGCACAAGCGGTTTGGATCCGCTCCTGCCAGAAATGCTCAGAATGTGCGGACTCCACGGCATAGGTACTCCCGAAAGCATCGGGAGAATCACGCAAGGCACTGAGGCGCAATGCTTGATACGTGCGCCATTCATGCGCCTGAACCGGACGAATAGAGATCACAACACATCCTTTATAAAGAGAGTCAGGTACCGATCAGGGACCACAACGCTTAATGCAAGGGCCGCAACAGCAATACAGCGCACAAAGCCAGCATGAAAACAGCGATGCTGGCATCCAGCACACGCCAGGCCAAAGGCTGACGAAACACGGGTTGCAACAATCGCGCCCCATAGCCCAAGGCCAGAAACCAGCTGGCACTGGCTGCACAGGCCCCCAAGGCAAAGGCCCACTGCAAGTGGCCAGGATACGGCGTAGACAGGCTACCTAGCAGCACCATCGTATCCAGATACACGTGAGGATTCAAAAAAGTAAATGCCAGACAAGTGAGCAAGATACGACGACGGTTGCGCTCGCTACCCTGCCCAGCCATCAAGCTGCCCTTGCCCGTCCAAGCCCGTTGTGCGGCCAACAGCCCATACCAAGCAAGAAAAGCCGCGCCGCCAAAGCGCAGAACTTGCAGCAAGCCTGGCCATTCCTCTACCAAGGTACCAATGCCAGCCACGCCCCCTAGAATCAAGACGATATCGGCCAAGGCACAGATAGCGACCACCAAGCCCACATGCCTACGCTCCAGCCCTTGCCGCAAGACAAAGGCATTTTGTGTGCCTATGGCCATGATCAGGCCAGCACCCGTCAAAAAACCAGTCGCAAGCACAGAGAAGAACATGCCATCCACCCACGAAATTCAACAATTGCGATAGGATGCTGTCATTTACGATTTAAGAAAAGCTAATTATTCTGTACTTAATTAAGAATTTCTAAATACATAGGCGAATCATGAATCTGTTGCACCCGCAATTAAGAGCGTTTACGGCAGTTCTGGAGGAAGGCAGCTTTGAAGCGGCCGGACGCAAGCTATACATCACCACGTCGGCTGTCTCGCAACGTATCAAAGCGCTGGAGGACAGACTGGGACAGGTTCTGGTCCTGCGCCAACCACCTTGCCGTCCTACACCAGCAGGCGAGTTGCTGCTGCGTCGTGTACGTCCCATGCAAACCCTGGAAGCAGAGGCTGTCGCCGATTTTCTGCCAGAGCGAACTGGCCCACGTAGACCCATCGCCATTGCGGTCAACAGTGACTCGCTGGACACCTGGTTTCTGCAAGCCCTCTCCCAACTAAGCCAGGAACATGGCTACCTGTTTGATGTGCGCGTGGATGACCAGGACCACACGCTGGAACTGATACGCAATGGCTCCGTACTAGGTGCCGTCACCGCCGAACCGACACCCCTGCAAGGTTGCAAAGTTCAAGCACTGGGCATCATGCGCTACCAAGCCATTGCCTCTCCAGAATTTGTAGCCCAGTACTTCAGTTCAGAAGTAGACGCAGGCTCGTTGGCCCAAGCCCCCATGATTGTCTTTAACCGCAAGGACGAATTGCAGTGGCGTTTTATACGTCAGATCACCACTGAATCTGTCACCCCTCCCATCCACTATCTGCCCACCTCTACCGGCTTTGTGAAAGCGGCGGCTTTGGGCCTGGGCTGGTGTCTGGCACCGGACTCCATGGTCAGCAATGCCTTAGCCTGCCAGGAACTGTCCTTGATCGCCCCCGGCCTTTGGCTGGATATACCTTTGTACTGGCAACATGCTGCTATCCGCTCCGACACCTTGCACAATATGGGCAGGGCCCTTGAGCAGGCAGCCAGCACCTCATTACTGCCAGTTCCAGCGTAATGAGCTCTTTGGCGTCCTTCGCAGGAAAGCAATGGCCAGGGTTTGCCAATCGCAATAGATGGTAAAAAAGCGGGCTCACGCCAGCTTTTGCAACAGACTTATCAAGAGAATCGAACTCAAGGTTTTCTTTTGGTCTTGGAAGGTCGAGCCTGCTCAGAAATAATGCGCGCCAGTTTCTGCGCCGCTTCCTTCATTTGCTCTGGACTGAACGCACTCAGGCCCAAAATCAGCCCTGGGGGCCCCTCACCGGCGTGATACATGGCAGAGACCGGACGCACGGCCACGCCCTCTTTCATGGCCTGCTGCGCCACCGCCACATCGTCAATCTGTGCGGTCAACCACAAGACCGAGTGCATCCCTTGATCGCTGGGTTGCAGACGCGTCAAATCACCAGGCAAGACATCACGCACAATTTCAAAAAGATGGTTGCGGCATTGCGTGTATACCCCACGCATACGCCGAATATGCCGCTCCAGATGCCCCTCTGCAATAAAGCTGGCCAGGACATGCTGGTCTGCACTGGGCGGATGCCGATCCAGCAGGACTCGCGCTCCGCAAAAAGCCTGTACCAACGGTGGCGGCACAATCGCATAGCCCAGACGTAGCGAGGGAAACAGCACCTTGCTAAAGGTTCCAAGATAGATCACTCGCTCCGGGTCCAGGCCCTGCATGGCAGGAAAAGGATGGCCGCAGTAGCGGAACTCGCTGTCGTAATCATCCTCAACAACCCAGGCGGACTTATCGCGTGCCCACGCCAGCAAGGCATTGCGTCGTGCCATGCTCATGGGCATGCCCAAAGGGTATTGATGCGAAGGAGTCACAAAGGCGACCCGCGCATCGGCTTGCAAGCGTATGCCCGCAGCCACATCCAGCCCCTCTTCATCCACAGGCACACGAACCATACGTTCCGGCGAACCTACCGTATTCAAAATCGCGGTAATGCCAGGATAAGCCGGGTTCTCTACCCAGGCGAAATCCTGCCTACTCATCAAGACCAGACAAGCCAGAAACAAACCTTGCTGAGTGCCCGTTGTCACAATTACCTGCTCGGCCTCACAGCGTACCGAGCGGGAACGGCGCACGTATTCCGCGATGGCTTCCCGTAAAGGCAAGGCACCCTGAGGATCACCATAGCCACCTGGCGCGCCCTGACCATGTGCCCGCAAACGATTTCCCAAGCGTCGCCAGATAGGTCCGGGTGCAGCAGCACCCAAGGGAATCGACACAGCAAACGGGGCTGACGGCAAAGGCTGGAATTGAGCCGCAACCGTATTGAATGGCTGGGCAGCGGGTGGCGCAGGCTGGGCAGGCAGCGATGCCGCCCTGCGCTTCTTGGCGGCATCCTTGGGATGGCCCAGCGACGGGGCGATATAAGTACCTACGCCCGGCAAGGACTCCAAAAAACCTTCGGCAATCAATTGCTCGAAAGCTTCCACGACCGTGCCACGGGCCACACCCAAGGATGCCGCCAAGGCTCGCGTGGACGGTAAGGATTCACCCGGTTTGAGCGCACCGTTTTTTACTGCTTCGCGCAGCTTCTGCGCTAGCTGACGCCCCAGGGTGCCTGCGTTTCGATCCAGCTCACCAAGGGAAGGAATCTTCGGATTATGGGCGGTACGAGACATTGTTTGTGGTCCATGAAAATAGCACCAAACTGGCACAGTTCAATGAGCCAGAATAGACCAATAATAGACACATTGACCCTCAATCCCAAGCCCAGACAGACGACGATGTATATCCCCGCACACTTCAATGAATCCCGACCTGAACCACTGCACGAGCTGATCGCCCAGCATCCGTTGGGCATTCTGGTCGCCAATGGCAAAAGTGGTTTAAGTGCGAATCACCTGCCCTTCATGCTGCATCCTAAAGAAGGCGCACAAGGGGTATTGCACTGTCACGTCGCCAGAAACAACCCCGTATGGCAAGACCTGGAGAACGGCGACGAAGTGATGGTGATATTTCGAGCAGGGGACGCCTATATCTCTCCGCAATGGTTTCCCAGCAAGCTGGAAACACATAAGCAAGTCCCGTCCTGGAACTACATCGTGGCCCATGCCTATGGGCAGGTGACGATACGCGATGAGGAACGCTATGTTCGCGGTGCCGTGGCACGCTTGACCCGCATCCACGAAGCCAGCCAGCCCGTGCCCTGGAAGATGACGGATGGGCCCAAGGACTATATCGACGCCATGCTCAAAGCCATCGTCGGGATTGAAATTGAGATCACTAGCCTGATCGGCAAAACCAAGCTGAGTCAGAATAAAGAGGCTCGGGATGTGGAGGCAGCATCAGCAGCCTTAATCCGCCAAGGGGACGATTTCATTGGCAGCGCGATGCAGGCGGTGGCAGCAGAAAAACAGGTGCAGGAGAGCAAGGCCTAGAAAAACCGCTCCCCTGCAACGAATAAGCTTAGGTTTATTGTTTGAGCCCTGAATGAGCCTGTGAGACTCCCCAAGGTAGCAACGTGCTCAGGCAGCGGCCTCGGCCACGGCCTTACGCACAGCCTCGCGCGCGCCCACCCGCTCCAGATAGGCACTTAGTTTAGGGAATTGGCTCATATCAACGGCATCCCCCTCCAGCCAGCCACCCACGGTGTACAGATACGCATCGGCCACACTGAATTGCTCGCCCAACGCCCAGGGACCAACAATCAAGGATTCCAGATAAGCCGCACACGCCGTCATGTTTTGCGGAACCTTAGCGCGCATGGCTTCTTCCACAGCAGGATCATCGACCCAACGAGAGCCACGACGCTTGTGCGCGTGGGCCACGTGCACCGTAGATGCCAGGTAGCTGTGCAGCTCCTGCATACGGGCGAATGCAAAAGGATCATTCAACGGTGCCAGCTTGGCAGCCGGAAAGCTCTGTGCCACAAAAGCCAGCAAAGCCGGGGTTTCTGTCAATGTTCCCTGCTCTGTCACCAGTGCCGGAACACGCCCCTTGGGATTGACACGCAGAAACTCCGGGCTTTGCTGTTGATTGGCACCAAAATCCAGCTTGACCACATCAAAGTCTGCCCCTGCTTCATGCAGTGCAATATGGGTTGCGAGCGCGCAGGTCCCTGGCGCGCAATAGAACACCCAACGAGACATATTGATCCCCTCTTGTGTTGTAAATGAAGGGATTATTATGACCCTAAAGCGTTGTTGAGCAAGCAGAAAACAAAAAACCCAACAGCCGTTACGCTGTTGGGTTTCTTGGGATTTCTTGGTGGAGTCGGGGGGAATTGAACCCCCGTCCGCAAGCCGTCCACAGACAGTTCTACATGTGTAGTCAATTAATTTTAAGTTTTAACCTTGGACTATGCCAATTGACAGGCCTTTCCTTGGCGATCCACTAAGTTTTAGAACCGGACTACGTGGCACAGGCCGATTCGATTCTTTGTAAATAACACTGCTGTAGGTTGCCCTACCTAACCCAAAGACAAATTAGTGCAGTGGCCCAGCCTTAAGCGGCTAGAGCGAAACGCTCGTCGTTGGCGTTTGTAGTTTTCCAGTGGATTTACGAGCGTACTGGTGCTCGACACGCCCTGTGCTGCTTCTTGACCCACGTCGAAGCCATGTCGACCCCATGTGGATTAGTAACCATACCACATCGGCTACAAAATGTATAGCGCCTGGTGCTAGAATAACCGTCTTCCGCGCTCTGGCTGAGTCCTCGCCAGGGCGTTTTTCACGTACGTCACACCTACCCTTTTGTCTGGAGTCGCTTTCCATGACCCATCCCGCCAGTCAAGCCAGAGGCCCGTTAGGCTTTATCCTGCACGGCAGTCTTGTTACTCAAATTGTGATCGGTTTGATCGCCGGTATTTTGTTGGGGCACTTTGCACCGGCAGCTGCGCAGTCGATCGCCTTGCTGGGCCAATTGTTTGTCTCTGCCTTGAAGTCGGTAGCACCGATTCTGGTGTTTGTGCTGGTGATGTCCTCTATCGCCAATCAAAAAGCCCAGTCCTCCAGCCGCATGGGCCCTATTTTGCTCTTGTACGTGATGGGCACCTTTCTGGCCGCACTGGTTGCCGTGATCGCCAGTTTCGCCTTCCCCGTCAAACTCAAACTGGATCTGGCCGACACCACACTGAATCCGCCCAGCGATATCACCGAGGTGCTGCTGGATCTGTTGACCAATATTGTGGTGAACCCGATTGATGCCTTGCTTACCGCCAATTACATGGGCATTTTAGCGTGGGCCATTGCCTTGGGCCTGGCCTTGAAACATGGTTCACAAAGCTCTCGTGACCTGCTCACTGATATGGCCAACTCGGTCTCTTCCCTGGTACGACTGGTGATTCGCTTTGCGCCGTTGGGGATCTTTGGTTTAGTGGCTGTAACCGTTGCAGAGTCTGGCTTTGATGCCCTGCGCCAATACGGCCTGCTGCTGATCGTGCTGGTAGGCTGCATGTTGGCGGTGGCCCTGATCGTCAACCCCCTGATCGTATTTGCCAAGTTGCGTCGCAACCCCTACCCGCTGGTCTTTACCTGCCTGCGTGAAAGCGGCATCACGGCTTTCTTCACCCGCAGTTCTGCCGCCAACATCCCCGTGAACATGGCATTGTGCGAACGTCTGGGGCTGAATAAAGACACGTACTCCGTTTCAATTCCATTGGGTGCCACCATCAATATGGCTGGTGCTGCTGTCACAATTACGGTGCTGACACTGGCCGCTGTACACACACTGAACATTCAGGCTGACTTGCCCACTGCCCTACTGCTCAGTCTGGTGGCCACAGTTGCCGCTTGCGGTGCTTCTGGCGTGGCCGGTGGCTCGTTGCTGCTAATTCCATTAGCATGCAATATGTTCGGCATTACCGACGATATCGCCATGCAAGTTGTGGGCGTCGGTTTTGTGATTGGGGTGGTGCAAGACTCAGTCGAAACGGCGTTGAACTCCTCGACGGATGTGCTGTTTACTGCCGCAGCCACACTTGAACCTGGCCGTGCCTGATTTGACACCTTGACGCACAAGGGGCCAGCCAGTCAGGCTGGCCTTTTTTGTATGTAATCCGAACCCGATTGCCTCAGCCCAGACACCAGTCACCGTACTTTGGGGTGTGGGCATCTGCCAGATGCTTGCGCAGTCAGGCGCTTATCAAGGAGTCTTCGTGGATGTAGCCAGTCTTTCTCTGTATATCGTTGCCGTCGCTGCTGTCACCGTCATTCCGGGACCAACGATGCTGCTGGCCCTGAATAATGGCGCTCATGGGGGAAAACGAATCGCGGCCTGCGGTATTGCGGGTGCAGCGCTCTCGGACCTGATTCTGATCGCCGCCGTAGGCGGTGGACTGGGAGCACTGCTGCTTGCCTCTGAACAACTCTTCTCTGTCGTAAAATGGATCGGTGCGGCCTACCTGCTGTACCTGGCCTATGGACTGTGGCACGCCCCTGTCCGAACCATCCAGACAGGAGCTCCCTTGAGCAATATCCAGTCAGGTCGCACCGCCTTCCTACGCTCCTTGCTGGTTGCTTTATCCAACCCTAAAGGATTACTGTTCTTCTCGGCTTTTCTGCCACAATTCATCCGCCCAGAAGAGGCCATTGCAGCCCAGTACATCACACTGGCACTGGTCACGGCCCTCATTGATATTGCCCTGATGACGGTATACGCCGTAGGCGGTCATCACGCCATGCGGCTGCTTTCTGGCCAGGCCATGCGTTGGTTAAACCGGGGCTGCGCAGGCATGCTGGCAGGTCTGGGGATTGCTTTGAGCTTGTATCGACGCAGCAACTCCAACTAAGGCTCACAACGCTTTGCAAGGCAACAAGGGACCTGAACTGGTCCCTTTTTCTTGTGTGGCAACCCGGCCTTGCCAGCTACGAAGCGGCCCATCACCATCCGTGACGCCGCAGCAACAGGCAAAACGACAAAGCACAAAACCGGACCAGATACCTGCACCCAGCACCATGTTCAGGCCGATGGGATCGTATATCATCATTCAGGTGGCCACCCCGAATGCCCTGCTACGGTTCAATATCGCCATATCCTCACGAACTCCGGTATACCAAGGCTTAGCGCCTGGACCGGCATAGTTTTCCACTTAGCCCGATGCAACAAGGAGTCAAGATGAAGCGTATCTATTTAGCGGGTCCTGACGTGTTTTTCAGCGATGCCGCCGAGCGTGCCACACTGCACAAGCAATTGGTACGAGACTTTGGCTTCCAACCCTTGCATCCCGTTGATCAGGAAGAAATCGAAGCCTCCTCCATCTATCATCACAATATCCGCCTGCTGGATCAGGCCGATGCAGTACTGGCCAATATCACGCCCTTTCGAGGTGCGGAAATTGATACTGGCACCGCCTTTGAAATTGGCTATGCCGTGGCTCAGGGTTTGCCTGTTTTCACCTACCGTTCTACCGCCGATACGGTTCTGGATACCGTGCGCGAACACTACAGCCCGGTCGTACTGGACCCGGCCACCCAGATATGGCGCGATCGTAATGGCGCACTTATTGAGGATTTTGGCCTGCCCTCGAACTTGATGGTGGCAATCAGCACGGAGTTTGTACATGGCACGTTTACCGATGCCTTGATCGCTGCGCAGGACTATTTCAAAGCCATCGGCTGATTCACACGCAGAGAAAGTTCTGCTTAGCAATCAAGGACAAACTCTCAAACAGGCTTGAAATTAAACGAACCCCAGCGAAATTAAACGCCGTAGATTCTCTGGTAGGATGAGGCCTTGAGACCTACAAGCAATACCCACGAGCTGCATAATAAGCCCCCCGCATCACCCGCTTTTCTTGACTCAAAAAAACAGGGCTACGCCCAGTACCATGCCAGACACCAGCAACATCTCTTTTCTTGACCGCGTACGCGCCATCCTTAGTGACCTCCCCGCTTCCGAGCGACGTCTGGCCCAATTCACACTGGATTTTTCGGGGGATCTGTCCAGCTACAACGCCTCGGAGCTGGCCAGCCTGGCCCAAGTGTCCAATGCCACGGTCACACGCCTGATCCGCCGCCTGGAATACGCCAACTACGAAGCGGCACGCAAACAGATTCGCTCGGAAAGAACAGATGATTCTTTCACCCCCGTCAACTCGCCTCTGTCTCCGGGTGAGACAACCTTGCACTCGCACCTGCAGGAAAGCTATAGCAAGCTGGGCAACACCTACCGGCATCTGTCCCAGTCGGCACTACTGGAAGCCAGCCAGGCTATCAGTCGTGCGCGGCAGGTTTGGCTGATAGGTTTGCAGGCAAACTACTTTCTGGCCGGGCATTTCCATTGGCATTTGTCCAAATTCATGCCGGGGGTCAGACTCATCCCCGGAGCAGGTCAGACAGTCTCCGAATACCTGACTGACATCCAGCACCAGGATGTGCTCATTATTTTTGATTTGCATCCACGCGCCAGCCCAATGCCGGAGCTGATCCAGCACCTGGAAGCACGCTGTGCGGACATCGTGCTGATCACCGACCAGGATTACAAACAGCGGCCCAAGACCCGCTGGTCCCTGCCCTGCCAGCCCGGACGTGAACAGTTACCGGATAATTCGGTGGCCGTTGCCAGCCTGTCCCATCTTCTCCTGTCCGAAGTACTGAAAGTGCGTGGTGCCGACCGCCGCGATGAATCGGCACAAGAGCTTGCCGCCGCTGAAGCGCTGTTTTGAGCAAAAAAAGCGCGTTCTTTTGAATCTCTGCGACCGACTCAGGGCAGGAGAGGCAAATCTTGTACCTGCAAGGATCCTGCGTCATTTACTTCCCCTCGCCGATTGAAATATCGCATTCTTTTCCTCACACGATATAAGACCACCTTCCTCCCAAAAAAAACCAGCATCGCTTGTCGATTACGGCGCAATGCCGTGCCGTCGTCTAGCCAAATCAAGGCTCCGAAACCAGAGCCTTCGCCCACCATCTACGACCAAAGTCGCCTATTGGGAAACGTTGATTCGTTCTATACATGCTGTACACAGAGCGCCCGCAAGCGCCAACTCCCTGTACACGCCGTGTTTAGAGAGCCTCGATGCCAAGAATCATCAAACCCCATAAGGAGACATAAGAATGAGTTCAGCCAATACTGTCGTGACGGCAGTCACCCAGCACCCTGCCTATCAAGAGCTGCTTAGAAAACGCAACCGCATGAGTCTGATCTTTTTCGGCTTGACCGTGATTGTGTACGCCGGTTTTATCCTGACCCTGGCCTTTGATCCCGAACTGTTCAGCCGCTCCGTTGGCTCCATGACCATGACCATCGGCGTACTGAGCGCTGTCATTGTGCTGCTGAGCGCCGTCGTGCTGGTGTCCGCCTTCGTCTACATTTCCAACAAGGTGTATGACCCCTTGCTGGCTCAAATCATGAAGGACGTGACATGAAGACATTCCTTCTGAGCCTGGGCCTGTTCAGTCTGGCCAGCAACAATGCGATGGCCGCCTCGCCCGGCCAGGCCAATACCTCTGCCATTGTCATGTTCCTGATCTTTATTGCCGGGACTATGGGCATTACCTGGTGGGCGGCCCGCCGCACACGCACCACGTCGGACTTTTATACCGCCGGTGGCGGTTTGACCGGCTTTCAAAACGGCCTGGCCATTGCCGGGGACTATCTGTCCGCCGCCTCCTTCCTGGGGATTGCAGGCATGGTGTACGTCAGCGGTTTTGACGGCATGATTTACGCCATCGGTTTCATGTTCGGCTGGCCGGTTGTGATGTTTCTGATTGCCGAGCGCCTGCGCAATCTGGGCCGCTACAACTTTGCTGACGTGACCTCGTTTCGCCTGTCCCAGAACCCCATGCGGATTCTGGCGGCCAGCGCCTCGCTGCTGATCATTGCCCTGTACCTGATCGCGCAAATGGTAGGCGCCGGCAAACTGATCGTGCTGTTGTTTGGTCTGGACTACAACGTGGCCGTTGTCATCGTAGGCTCGCTGATGATGATTTACGTCACCTTTGGCGGCATGACGGCCACCACCTGGGTACAAATCATCAAAGCTGTCCTGATGCTGTTCGGTGCGACGCTGATGACGATTCTGGTTCTGGCCGCTTTCTACTGGGATGTCGATGCCATGCTGGCCGCAGCCGTGGAAACGCACCCCACCGGGCACGCCATTCTTGAACCCGGCGCTGCCGTCAGCAGCAACCCGCTGAACGTGCTGTCCCTGGGGATTGCGCTGGCCTTCGGTACCGCTGGCCTACCCCATATCCTGATGCGTTTCTTCACCGTGGCCGATGCCAAGGAAGCTCGCAAATCCGTGATCTACGCCAGCAGCTTTATTGGCTACTTCTACCTGCTGACCTTCATCATCGGTTTCGGTGCCATCGCCTTGCTGGTCAAGCACCCCGAGTACTTCCAGACTGGCCCGGATGGCTCTTTCAACATGCTGACCAATCTGATTGGTGGCACCAATATGGTGGCGGTTCATCTGGCCAATGCCGTAGGCGGCAACCTCTTGCTGGGCTTTCTGGCAGCGGTGACCTTCGCAACCATTGTGGCTGTGGTCGCAGGCTTGGCTCTGGCTGGTGCCGCAGCTATTTCGCATGACTTGTACGCCAACGTCATCGCCAAAGGACGCGCGACCGAAAAAGACCAGATGCGCATTTCGCGTATCTCCACGGTGGTGCTGGGTGTGCTGGCGATTTTGCTGGGCATTATTTTTGAGAACCAGAACGTCGCCTTCATGGTGGGCCTGGCCTTTGCCATTGCCGCCAGTGCCAACTTCCCGGTTCTGGTGCTGTCGATTGCCTGGCGTGGCTGCACCACACGGGGCGCCACGATTGGCGGCTTCCTGGGTCTGGTCACCGCCACAGTGTGGGTGGTCTTGAGCAGCACGGTGTGGGTGGATGTATTCGGTTTTGCCGAGCCCATCACGCCTTTCCCTAACCCTGGCATCCTGTCCATCCCGCTGGCTTTCTTCTCGATCTGGCTGTTCTCGACCCTGGATAACAGCGCCCGCGCTACCCAGGAACGAGAAGCCTTCGAGGCTCTGACCGTACGCAGTCAAACCGGCATTGGTGCTGCCAGCGCCAGCGCTCACTAAGGCTTTTACGCTGATTTGATCAGCATGCAAGAACAGAAAACAGGGCATTTCGGTGCCCTGTTTTTACGGATGTGCAGCTCATCCTGACAAGCACTATGACAGAAACGTAAACATGGCATAATCCTCACATGAATGAACTGCTCATTGCTGACGATCACCCGCTGTTTCGTGAAGCATTACGAGGCGTCGTAGCCAGCCTGTTTCCCGGCACCACCATTTACGAAGCGGATCGCATCTCCAATTTATACCCCCTGGTCGACGACCATCCGGACGCCGATCTGCTCTTGCTGGATCTGGATATTCCAGGGGCAATCGGGTTCAGTGCGCTGGTTCATTTACGAGCGACCTATCCCTGCCTGCCCATCATTCTGGTTACCGCCCATGAACAGGCCCGCTTCATGCGCCGCGCCATGGATCACGGCGCCATGGGTTTCATCCCCAAATCTATTGACTCCCACACCCTGGGCGTGGCCTTGCAGGTAGTTCTGGACGGCGGCACCTGGCTGCCAGAAATCGGCTCTTGTGCCCCTGGCATCAGCCTGGACGAACGCGAAGTGGCCGCGAAATTGCGCGAACTGACCCCACAACAATTCCGCGTGCTGCAAATGCTCAGCACAGGCCAACTGAACAAGCAGATTGCCTACGAGCTGAACGTCTCGGAGGCCACCATCAAGGCTCACATGACGGCTATTTTGCG
This sequence comes from Alcaligenes sp., assembly GCF_050255915.1. Lineage (NCBI taxonomy): Bacteria > Pseudomonadati > Pseudomonadota > Betaproteobacteria > Burkholderiales > Alcaligenaceae > Alcaligenes > Alcaligenes sp. The sequence continues at coordinate 112,181 of NZ_JBFWIQ010000004.1, read as the reverse complement.
CAAATTGGGTGCCTCCAATCGTACCCAGGCCGTCTTGATGGCCAGTCACCTTGGCCTGAACCAGGATGAGCCCCAGGACGCTAATACGTTTTAATTTGGGCAGCCAAAAAAGCGCGCAACGAAGCGGGCTTGACCGGTTTGGTCAGCACCAGGTAACCATATTGCCGAGCTGCCGCTTTCAACTCATCGCTACCATCGGCCGTCAACAAAGCACCTTGCGCATGGGGCAAATGCAAGCGCAATAATTGCAGTGCCTGCAAGCCGTCCAATCGATCATGCAAGTGGTAATCCACCAGCAAGACCTCGGGATGCAAGTCGATTTTTTCCAAAGCACCATCGACCGTATTGGCGGTAATGATTTGCGCTCCCCACCGACCCAACAGCACTTCCATACCCGCCATAATATCCAGATCATTATCCAGGCAAAGTACCCGCAAGCCCGTCAAGGGCAGGCCGTCTGCAGGCTTGCTGGACTCGTTATTTGGATAGCTGCCAGGTTCGGTAGCCTGGCTCAAGGGAACACGGATGGAAAACATGCTGCCGCGCCCCACTTGGGATCGCACATCCAGCGTGTGTCCCAACAGGACGGCAATACGTTGGCAGATAGACAAGCCCAACCCAAGGCCACGACCATCCCAATCGAAGGCTTGCTCATAGCGATGAAACTCCGCATAAATCTGCTGAATATGATGAGACGGAATGCCCTGTCCTGAATCCCAGACCTGAAACTCCAGTTCCTTACCTCGAACCCGCACACCAAACACCACCCTCCCCTCCTGCGTATATCGCAAGGCATTGGCCAGGAAATTTTGCAGCACCCGACGCAGCAAGCGATGGTCGCTATACACCTGCAAAGGTCGTGCATGAACCCGCAGTTGGATACCACGCCGTGCCGCCATGGCCGCGTATTGATCCGCCAAATGCTGCAGCAAGTGCTGAACATCGATCACGCCCAAATCCGGCTTCAAGGCCCCAGCATCCAGACGGGAAATATCCAGCAGACCCTCCAGCAATTCTTCTGCCGTACGCAAAGAAGTGTCGACCCGCTCGGCCAAATTAGGCATCTCTGCAAGGTCGTGCGTATCGCGCAAGGCCGAGGCAAACAGACGCGCCGCATTAATCGGTTGCAGCACATCATGGCTGACCGCCGTCAGGAAACGGGTACGGGACTCCTGGGCTTTTTCCGCCTCTTGTGTACGCACCGCAACGCGCTGCTCCAGACTGTCGTTCATCTCGCGCAACTCGCGCTCCACGCGCTTGTATTGTGTGATGTCGCTATAGCTGGTGACGTAGCCGCCGCCCGGCAAAGGCCGCCCCCGCAACTCGACCACCTGCTTGTCATTCAACATGCGTTGAGTCACATAGGAAGAGCCTTCGCGCATGAACTGAATACGACGTTCTATGGCTTGTTCCACCCCTATGCTTTCCACGCCATCGACCTTGCCCCGCTCGGCATTAAAGCGAATCAGGTCCGCCACAGAGCGGCCCACATACAGCATGCTGGGTGGATAATCGAACAACTGCTGGTAGCGCTGATTCCAGGCAACCAGACGCATGTCCGCATCCACCACACTGACGCCCTGATCAATATTTTCCAGCGTAGCCAGCAAAATATCCCGATTGAAGCGCAGCTCCTGCCCCGCTTCGTCCAGCACGGCCATGATGGCGGCCACTTCCATGCCCGAACCACGCAAGGCACTGGTCAGCACCAAACGCGCAGACGCCGCCCCCACCGCTGCCGCCAATAGCAATTCGGTGAAATGCACCCAGGCACTATCAGCCCGCAGACCAGGTTCCAGCACTTGCTTGACCTGCCTGGCCTGCGTCTCAAAAGCACGACGCGCCATTTTTTTGCCGACAATCCGTTCCGCTAATACCAGTAAATCGTGTACCGACAGATCCCCATAAGAATGCCGGGCCGCCAGCGTCTGTCGCTCTGCATAAGGATCCAGAAAAGGCTCGGCACGCAAACGTTCTCCCAAGCCCGGACGTCTGCGCCACGAAACCCACAAAAATGCGCTGATATTGCACAGCAAGGACCAGAAAGTGCCATGCGTCAGCGGGTCCCAGCCTTCTACGCCAAACAACTGATAAGGGCGCAGCCAGGACAGTCCAAAAGGCCCTTGATGCAACCAGTCATCTGCCAGCAAACCAACCTCGGTCAGCGTTGGCAGGAGCAAGGTATAAACCCAGATGGCAAAGCCCAATAAAAGACCGGCCTCCACCCCTTGCCGACTGGCACCGCGCCAATACAAGCCACCGATCAAGCCCGGCCCAAACTGCGCGACCGCCACAAAAGCCATCAAGCCGTAGGCAGCCAAGGTCGTATCGCTGCCGCTGAGCATGTAATAGCCGTAAGCCACACCGGCCAGTGCCATGATGGCAACACGACGTATCCATAACACCGTGGAAGCGACTGTGCTTTGCTGGTATTGCGCCCAACCTCGGCGCAGCAACAAGGGCATCACCAAGTCATTACTGACCATGGTCGAGAGCGCTACGCTGGTCACAATCACCATGCCGGTTGCTGCCGAAAAACCGCCTATATAAACCATCAAGGCCAGGCCCACCTGGTTTTGCGACAAGGGCAAGGCCAGCACAAAGCTATCGGGTGCCACCCCCTCGCCCCCGACACCAAACAAGCTGACACCTGCCGCAGCAATGGGCACAACCATCACGCTGACCAGCACCAGATACGCGCCGAACAACCAGCGCGCCCGCCGTATATCCACCACATCCCCACATTCAACAATGGCCACATGGAATTGACGGGGCAAGCAAATAATGGCGGCAAAAGCCAGCAAGGTCTGCCCGACAAAGCCCACGGGGGGACTGTTCTCGAACAAGGTGGTGACCGCTCCCACCATATTGAGCTCAGCCTCCCCAAACCAGCGAAACGCGAACACACCAACGGCAACCAACGCCACCAGTTTCACCACCGACTCAAACGCCACTGCCAGCATCAAGCCCGGTCGATGCTCAGTGGCATCCACTTGCCGTGTTCCAAACAGGATGGCAAACAAGGCCATCAAAACGGCAACATATAAGGCCGGATCACCTAATAGGCCCACATGAAATTCCGTCCCTGCCAGCACACTCAAACTCAAGGCGACCGCCTTGTATTGCAGGGCCAGATACGGAACGGCAGCCACCACAGCAATCCCCGCCACCATCGCCGCCAAACGCTGCGAACGCCCATAACGACTGGCCATGAAGTCCGCAATGGACACCGTATTCTGGGATTGAGCCACCAGCGCCAGGCGTTCAATAATCCGCCAGCCAAACAGCAGCATCAGCATGGGGCCTAAATAAATAGGCAAAAAACCAATGCCATAGCGCACGGCCGAGCCGACCGCACCATAAAAGGTCCAGGAAGAACAGTACACAGCCAAGGCCAGGCTGTAGACCGTGGGTCGCAGCCAAGGGCGCTGGGTATACAAAGGATTCCTGTCTCCGAACCAGGCAATGGCGAACAAGATGGCGGCGTAAATCAAGGAAGCCAACACGACCCAAGCTGGCGTCATCTGCACTGTCTCCTACTTTGGTATAACGCGATGATTTTTCTCGTGATTGTAAGTAATACTAGGACAGTTCCTGCGGGATCTGGCCATGAAAATCTAGGGCTTATCACCTATACCCAATTTGAATTTCAAGGCAGATCTCCTGGGGCAAGCAACCGCCGCAGCATCATGGGCCACGGTGAAGATCACCTCACCTGCCAAGCAGCCCGACACGGTGCCTGTATCCCTGTCGTCATGCCGTATCAAACGACCGCAGCAAAACGATGCGCAAGCGGTACTCAAGCCAGCGCTGCATCACCTGTTCGGACAAGGATTTTTCGTCCGACATCACAAGAAGAAATAGAGCGTTTGAAAGCAAAGAGCATCTGCTCCGGCCCAGAGCACATCTATCACCCAACACCAGAAAAACGCCCCGACAAACAACTATCTTTCATCATCACGCGGGGCACATTAAAGGAGGCAATATGAAGCACTCAACATTGAACTTTGACCGCTACCCCCAGCAGCCGCATGGTGGGACGCTGGTCAACCAGGTCGTCCCGGAAGATCGCGTCAAGGACGAGATCGAACGTGCGCGCTCCCTGCCCAGCATCCGCGTGGATCTGGAGGCGGTCATCACCATCGAGATGATTGCGACCGGGGTGCTCTCTCCCAACAAGGGCTTCATGAACGAGGCCGACTACAACTCCGTGCTCAAAGAGGGTCGTTTGAGTAATGGTGTGGTGTGGCCTGTGCCCTTGAGCTTTGCTCCCATTGGCGATCGCAACCGCGACATTATCAAAGACCTTTCGGTTGGCTCTGAAGTGGCGCTGACCAATAGCGACAACGAACCAGTTGCCATCCTTAGCATCGAGGACATCTTCTCCTACGACAAGGAGCAGCGCGCCCAGCAATTGTTTGGCACGACAGACAGAAACCACCCCGGTGTGGATTCCATTTACCGACGCATGGGCGATGTGTCCCTGGGCGGCACCTTGCACCTGCTGCAGCGTGTGGACTGGGGCCCATTCGAGAAACTGCGGCGCGAACCCAAGGACACCTGGCATCTGTTCTACGAAGAAAAGAAATTCAATTCCGTGGCGGGCTTTATCACCGGCGCAAACCCACTGCACCGGGGCCACGAGTACATTCACCGCAATGCGCTGGAGGGGATTGATGGCCTGTTCCTGCAGCCACTGGTAGAGATGGCCAAGCGTGAATACGTGCGCCATGAGTTCCGCATGATGGCCTACCGGAACGTGCTCGATACCTACTACCCCAAGGACCGCGCCATCCTGTCACCGTTGCGTGTCACCTATATTTTTGCGGGTCCGCGCGAAACCATTTTACATGCCCTGATCATGAAGAACTACGGGTGTACTCACGCCCTGATTGGGCGGGATCACGCCGGGATTGGCAGCTACTACGACAAGTACGCCAGCCACAGCATTTTTGATCAGTTCAGCCCCAAGGAAATGGGCATTGATGTGCGCCTGTTCCACGAGGTGTTTTACTGCACACGCTGTGCCTGCCATGCCACTTCCGAGACTTGCCCGCACGATGATCGCTTCAGGCTGACCATCTCCGGCACGGGCATTCGTGAGATGCTGCGTCACGGCATCATGCCGCCCAAGGAGATTTGCCGCCCCGAATCCATCCTGCCCGCCATGCAAGGCGTGCAACCCAAAGGTCTTTGCGAGGAAGGCGAGGCGATTCAGCCCGTCAGCAAGGTGATCCAGAGCATGTTCCCCTACTACACCCAGTACACCCGTCTGGGCGGGGCCAAGCGCAGCGAACCGCTGGATCCATCTCAACTGACGGTGCGTGATCTAGAAATCGCCAGTCACGACGTCCGACACCATGCGGGGGATATTTATAACGGTGTCTACACCGAGTACAGCGCCGTGGTGGACCATAACCGCAGCATGCAAGCCGCCTGGATTGAAGATGCCCGTGCTGCCTTGCGCTTTCAGCAAGAGCGTCTGATCAGCGATCTGGAAGAAAAACAGCAGCAAGCACCGGAAGAGGCCTCGGACGAGTTCATGTATCAGGACAAGCAAGAGGTCGTGCGGGAACTGCATTCAGCCCGCAGCCTACTGGACGATATTCCAGCGGTGATCTCTGCCAAGCAATTGACCACACGTACCTGGAACGTCCTGCCCTACCAGCGCTATCGTGGGGCGGATAAGGAATAAGGCGGTATCTTGCTACACCGTCCTGCTTGGATTGAGATCGGGCAGGACGGCCCGTGGCAGATGCCTATCTCGATGATGGAAAACCATGTGAGCGAGCAACTCCAGTGACCGCTAATGCCGCGACAAGCAGCACCAGCACACTCCACGGAAAGGCAGACACGCTGAAGGTTTCAAGCAAAATGCCGCCGACAATTCCGCCACCAGCAATAGCGATGTTCCAGACCGTCACCATCATGGACTGCGCTACGTCGGTGGCTTCCCCTGCCGTCTTGGCCAAAGCCGTTTGAAAGAGCGTCGCCGAACCACCAAAGGCTAGCCCCCAGACGGCGACAGACGCGTAGACAGCAGCCGGTACGTTGCCGACAAGGCCAAGTGCCAATGCGGCAAGCGCGAACAAGGTCGTGCTGATCAGTACCAGTTCACGCAAGCGGCGGTCGATCAACACACCCACAATCCAGATGCCCAGTAACGCAGCGACGCCAAAAACCAGCAGGACAAGATCGATCCGATCCGCGATGCCAACCGGGACGAGAAAGGGGGCTATGTAGGTGTAGAGGATGTTATGGGCCAGCACATAAACTAGCGTGACAAACAGAATCGGCCGAATGCCCGGTAAAGTAAAAACCGTCCTGAGTGCAAACCCCTTTCCGCGTGCTTGTCCTGGAAAGTCCGGCACCTTGGCAGTCACCCAGACCACGAGAATCACCGTCAGAATGCTCATAAGACCAAAAGTCACGCGCCAACCCCAAGCCGCACCCAGAAAAGTGCCGGCCGGAATGCCCAGGGAAAGTGCAATCGGCGTACCTGCCATGGCGATCGCGATGGCGCGGCCCTTCAGGTGCTCGGGCACCATGCGGGCCGCATAGCCGGCCACCAAGGCCCACAACAGTCCTGCAAATACACCAGCAAAGAAACGGGCGACAAGTGTGATGGTATAGCTGTCAGAAACAGCCGTCACCGCATTGACAACAGCGAAGCCGCTGATGGCGATCAGCAACAATGGCCGACGCCGCCAATACCAGTGCGGCGGTGGAGACAATGGGCTTGCTCACGGAGGCCAGGCGAAAGACCGTATCCACCGTCATCGCACGACGACTTTCATGGTCGGCCCAGCCGTAAGCCTGGTGATGGATCAGCTTGCCATCGCGGGCCACCAGCACGACCGCACCGACCAGGCGGCCTTGGTCCTGTGCCTGTTGAGCTATGGTCTGTACACGGGTGGAAAGATGCGCAGGCAGGGCGTCGGCGCATCGCGTAATTACGGAAGTCATTACAAGTAATTCCTTTCATCAGTGGACCCAAACGTCATGATAGAAAGCCTGAAATTAAAGAAAAAGTCAGGTAGAGTTCCGTTTTAAGCGGAACTTTATATCCGTAATTGAGGGGTGATGATGGACAGTCTCAACAGCTTCGTGGTGTTCGTCCAAGTGGCTGAAGTGCGCAGCTTCGTTGCAGCTGGTCGGCTGCTGGGCGTGTCGGCCTCTGCGGTTGGTAAGAGTGTGGCGCGGCTGGAGGAAAAGCTGGGTGTGCGCCTGTTCCACCGTAGCACTCGCAGTGTCTCGCTGACAGCCGAGGGCTCGCTGTTCCTGGAGCGCAGCCGCCGCATCCTTGCCGAAATCGAGGCGGCAGAACAGGAACTGTCGCAGGCGACGACTATGCCGCATGGCCGGTTGCGAGTCAGCCTGCCTTTAGTCAGCTCGCTGTTACTGCCCGTGCTCGGCGAGTTCATGCGCGAGTACCCGGAGATCGAGCTGGACCTGGATTTCAGCGACCGGCTCGTTGATGTGATCGAGGAAGGTTTCGACGCCGTAGTCAGAACGGGCACCCCAACTGACTCGCGCCTTTCCGCTCGTCGGCTTGGCTCTTTTCGTTCGATGTTGGTCGCCTCGCCCGACTATCTGGCGCGGCAAGGAATACCCCAAGTACCTGCTGATCTGCTGAATCACACCTGCCTGCACTACCGCTTTCCCAACAGCGGCAAGCTGGAGCCGTGGGCCTTGCACCGCGCGACCGATGAGTCCGAACTGACGCTACCAACTTCGATGATTTGCAACAACATCGAGACACGCGTGTGCTTTGCCGTGCAGGGTTTGGGCATCGCCTATCTGCCAGAATTCTCGATCAGCGAGCCTCTGGCAGATGGGCGGCTACAAACCGTTCTGGACGACTATGCAGAACGCACTGGCGTTTTCTACATCCTCTGGCCTGCCAGCAAACATCCTTCGCCCAAGGTCAGAGCCTTCGTCGATTTCCTGTGCGCCCGTGTGTTTCCGGCTGTTCTGGACACGTCTCAAACCCAAGCCCGCCGCGTGAGCGGCCAATAAATGCCCACCCTCAATCCGCTCCACTTCCCACGCCTGCATTGCCGCACACCGTTGCGATGCCCCACCCCTGCCCTAGGGCGGACTTTTGACGCGCGCCTGAGCGTACATTGACCTTGTCTCAGCCATTGCTAAACCTGCTGTATAGAGCTTAGACTCAGTGCGACACATGGCGCACTGACAGCATCACGGACAAAAAAAGCCCCTGATCTACTTGAGATCAGGGGCTCTATTTCTAGCAAAGTCAGCGGATCGCCAAGCTTTGGCCGTTTATCGCGGGCGGCCTAACAGACCTCTTCCAGATTGGCCTCGTTCACCGGCATCAGGCGGCGGTAGAAAGTAGGCAGAGCAAACAAGGCGCCATGAAGATCAGCGTTGTAGAACTGCAGAGAATCCTGATTCTCGCTGCTCATGCGCTGTTCCAGACGTTCCTGGATTTGCTCGGCGCAGAACGCACGCGGGTTCAACTCGTCGGAAGCAATCGCCAGCCCCCAGTAAGAACCGTACAGCGGAATATGCAGACCGTAACCATGCACCTGCGCAAACACGCTGGCCAGGGATGCGCTCAGGTTCTTGACCTGCTGGCTTTCGTGGAAAGGCGAACCCAGGTGCAAGACCAAAGCACCACCGCTTGCCAGCGCGCGTTTGCAGGACTCAAAGAACGCGGCGGTGTACAAAGGACCAGCCGGCGTTTCGGGGTCGGTCAGATCCAGGTAAATCAGATCAAACCGCTCCTGTGTATTGGCCAGAAATTTCGCGCCGTCTTCAATCTGAATCTGCACACGCGGGTTATCAAAGGCCCCCTTATGAATAGACTGCAAGTGCTCGCGAGCCACCTCGATCACTTCGCCATCCAGCTCAACCAAGGAGACTCGCTCCAGGCTGGGGTACTTCAACAGTTCTTCCAGGGCACCACCATCACCACCGCCCACAATCAAGGCGCGACGTGGATTGGGGTGTGCCATGGCGGCCGGGTGAATCAGACCCTCGTGGTAGAAGAACTCTTCGGCCTCGGAGGTCATCATGCAGCCGTCCAAGCGCAAGGTCGTACCCAGAGTTTCAGACCGCAACAACTCCAGACGCTGGAAAGCAGTCTGACGCTCCAGCAAACGCTCGGTAAAGCGAAAGCCGTACAAGGCATCCTGGTTCAGGTTTTCCGTCAGCAGTTCGCCTGCATGAGCCGGGCCATCGGCCTCGCCACGCCACAAGCGATTACGCTGGGCCTGGCCGGGCTTGAAAGCCTGCTCAATACCGTTAATCAGGCGGGTCGCCTTGCCTGAGTTGTCTTGCATGAAGTTGCAAACATACACGTCCAGCGTCACGCCGTCGCGCTCTGGCCAGGTATGAATGGCTAAATGAGACTCCGCCAGCAGCAGGACACCGGTGACACCACCGGGCTGCCCTTCAAACTCGGGAAATGCCTGCCACTCTTCACCAACAATCGTCAGCCCAGCATCGATCGTCTGCTGGCGGCAAAAATCAGCCAGTTTCTGGGCATCGATCAGCAGCTCCGGGCTGCATGCACATTGGTAAAGGTCTGCGGTCAAGTGCAAGCCTTGCATAATCGTGTGCTCCTTTAACGGATTTTGCGCTCCCTACCAACGAGATGACCGCAACATAAAAACTTCAAAGCGAGGTGCACCTGAAAAGGCGATCACCTCGCTTCATCGAAAAGAGGGCAAATTGTACCTTATATCAAACTTAAATATATGAAAATAACCCTATTTTAGGGAAGATTAAGGTATATACGACGCGGAAGGCAACAAAACCAATTCCATGACCAAATGTGCGCCTGCCCCTGGGTGATCCTTGAAGTACACCCTGCCCCCGTGATGCTGGACAATCGAGCGCAAAATGGACAAACCCAAACCACTGCCTTGCACCTGTTGGCCAGGCAGGCGATAGAACTTGTCAAACACCTTATCTTTATAAAGAGGATCAATACCCGGGCCTTGATCCAGGACGTCGATACAGGCCCAACCCGTTTGGCCAGGCCGCAAACGCAAGGTCACCACCGTATCCGCAGCAGAGTACTTCAAGGCATTTTCCAAAGCATTGCGCAGCGCCACTAGCAAAGGAACCACATCCACTCTGGCCCACATGTTGTGCGAAGGTAAATCCAGACAAATGCGGTGGCGCTGTTCATTGAAAGAGCGCAGGCTCAGGCGCAACACCGCACGCAAATCTGACGTGCGCCACTCCCGGCTGCCAACCCCTTCATACTCGATGCGATTTAAACGCGTCAAATCGTCGAGCAGCACATCCACCCCTCGAACTTTTTCTCGTAACTTCATGTAAATTTTGCCAGCCCAGGCTGACGGGGTGGACTCTAACTGCAGCAATTCAATGTAGCCGCTGATGGCCGCCAGCGGAGAGCGTATTTCATGAGCGGCCACTGCAAAACAGTCTGCCCGGTCCCGTTCTTTTTGCATTTGTGCGCTGACATCACGAATCATCAATAAAGTGGCCGTAGCGGGAGCTGGCGCAGCATAGGAGTGAAACTCCAGCGCACGCCGGCGCTCACCTTCGCCATCCCGGTGCATACAATAAAAGGGATGATGGGCGCGGTAAATAGCCTGGCTAATTCCAGGCAGCAAATACGCTAAATCGGCCTGCAGTCCATTTTCGAGACGTTGAAAAAAATCCAGAAAATCATTTGTGTGATTGACTAACTCCGGAATACCCAACAAGTTGCGCATGGCCCGATTACAGCCCTGCAGCATCCCGCTGGAATCAAACATAGCAATCGCATCCGGCAAGGCATCGAGCATTTGCTCCGAACAATGCGATCTTTCATAAGTTAGCCTGGGCCATTTAGGAACACTCGCTTGATTAAACAAGCGTTGCCCCATTAAAAAACTGGTAAATAATGTGAGCAACAAGCCAATCCCCTATTTCTGCCCCAAAACAAGCACTGTGCCTGCCTCAGTGCGTTCTCAATCGCCATGCCGCCAAAGATCAGGCCCCGAAACTACGCCTGCTTTTTTTTGGGATGGGATTATCGACACGCCGATATCCTGCATCGGCCTGGGTGAAACAAACGATCAATTGCCTAATAACTTTATTTCATTACCAATAAGAAAAATGGCGGGAAAGGTATCATTAATTTTAAAAAGCCTGGCTCCAAAATGACGCGCCATAATGCTTAAAATCACAAACAGCCGTATCATAAGACGCACAACGCTGATTGTAGAAAACGAGGAGACTTGCATAAAATAGATTCCTATTTATTTCATAAAGGCAGGCTGGGATCAAGGTCAATACCAACAAAAAACACTAGGGTGCAAACACCCTGATTTCCTGGTTTGGCAGCCCCGTCACGATCCCGGACACCTATTTGTTGCGCTAGAGGACAAGTGTGTTCAAGGGCCTACACTGGAAGGTCCGGTAACACGACAGCACAAGGGATACGCGTAAAATCAGCAGGGCGAGTCCAGGTTCACAGGCCCGCCAGATTAAAGTGATTCCCTGAAGAAACATGAACATCTGAAAATCGGAGATATTAGAAGCATGTGTGTCAAATACTCTGCCTATCACTGGGCATGAACAGGCCACTTCCCATTGCCAGTATTAGTATTTCAGTACTTACTAATATCGTCTCTACACTCTGCACTGCTACATCGGGGCCCTTTCTTTCACTACCCCGGTCTGGCCTGCTTTCATTTTTTTGACTCCATGAACGACGCCGTTTACTCCACTCGGCAGGCTGCTGATTTACTAGGTGTGTCCGTACGCACCGTACAACTTTGGGTAGAAGCCGGGACCTTGAAGGCCTGGAAAACCCAAGGCGGCCACCGACGCATTGACCGCGACTCCGTGCAAACCATTTTGCAAGAGCGCCAAGGGCGAGGTAGTGCGCAACTACCCGATGCCCCCACCCCCTCAAGCCTGCCCGTTGGCAACGATGAACCTTGTCTGCGCGTGTTGGTCGTTGAAGACGATCTGGATCTGCTGGCTATTTACCGTATGGCCATGGAACATCTGCCCTTCCCGATTGAACTGCGTTGTGAGCAGGATGGGCTCAAAGGTCTGATTGCTGCAGGCAATTTCTACCCCGATGTCCTGATTGTGGACCTGAACTTGCCCAAGCTCGATGGCTTTGCCATGCTCAAAGCCCTGGCGGACGCCCCCGAAACCGGACATACCCAGATCTACGTCATTTCCGCTCTGAGTGCCACCGACATTCACGCACGCGGTGGCCTGCCCGGCAACGCCACAGCCCTGGCCAAGCCCATTCCTATCGCCTTGCTTTTGCAACTGCTCAGCGAAGCCTTCCACGCCCAGTACCTGCCCTCCTGAGCGCCTCTTTCCCCCTGTATCAGCACGGATCAATTTTTTCAGTTTCAACCCATTTGTGACAATGATTTTCATTTGATTATCAATTTTTTATTTTTAGACATAAAAAACGGATCAAATGATACTATTCACGAAAATTCACAACAAGAAATTGATCCGTTTATCGCGCGTCTTTTGCTGATACAAAAATATAAAGGGGAAGGTTATGCGCAAGAACCTACCAATTACCGGCATCGAAACCGAGCTGCTGGACGAACAATATCTCATCTCCAAAACTGACCTGGCCGGGCGCATCATCTATGCAAACCCGGCCTTTGTCGAGGTAAGCGGCTTTAGTCGGGCGGAGTTGATTGGCGAGCCACACAATATCGTGCGCCACCCCGATATGCCCTCCGAGGTTTTTGCAGATTTGTGGCATACCCTAAAGCAGGGGCGTTCGTGGGTTGGAGTCGTTAAAAACCGCCGTAAAGACGGCGGTTTTTATTGGGTTCTAGCCCATGCCAGCCCAATTATTGAACAAGGTGAACTAACCGGCTTTGCCTCGGTACGGGTACGGGCAAAACCTCAAGCTATTCAAGCCGCTGAACAGTTCTATCAGGAACTGCGCGAGGGCCGAAATCGTTCACGGGCCATACGCGCTGGCCATATTACGGTCCGCAGCTGGCAGCGTCCTTTTGCAGGACTACGCTTTTTATTTGGCCCCAGTTTACTGGCGGCTTTTCTGCGCAAAGGCATATTGAATCTGGGTATTACCGGCGGGATTATTGCCATGATCCTGAATACGGAAATGCCACAGCAAAGCATGACTCTGCTGGCCAGCTCCCTGGGCGTGGGCACGCTGATAATTTTGGGCTATCAAGCGATCTTGATGCGGCGTGTTTTGGGATCGTTTAAAACAGCCACGCACATCGCTCAACAAATTGCGGCGGGCAACCTGACAGTCAATACACGTGGGCCTGCTGTCAAAAACCTGGAGACACTGGGTCAAAACCTGGACCTGATGCGCAAAAGCCTGATGAGCATCAGCACGGACGTGGACCAGAGCTGCAGAAACAATCAGCGGGTATCACGCAAGCTCTCTGACAATAGTGCCTTGCTGGAAGCACGCACTCAAGAACAAGCGTCCTCCATGCAAGAGACTACCGCCAGCATGAGCTCATTTGGACAAACCGTCTTGCAAACGGCAGACAATGCCAAGGCCAGCCATGAACTGGCCAGCCGCAGTGCTGATATTGCCAGTCGTGGCAATGAGGCGGTTCAGAAGGTCAGTTCGTCCATGCAACAGATTCTGGAAAGCTCGCAGCATATTGGCAATATCGTCTCGATGATCAACAACATCGCCTTTCAAACCAATATCCTGTCAATCAACGCGTCGATTGAATCAGCACGGGCTGGAGAAGCCGGTAAAGGTTTTGCGGTAGTCGCGTCTGCCGTGCGTTCGTTGGCCCAGCAAGCAGCCCAAGCGGCCGATGAAATCAAGCAACTGGTCACTCAAACCCAAACACTCAGTGCCGAAGGGGCGGATCATGCAGCGCATGCGGGCCAAACCATGCAGGAAATTCTGACGTCGGTCTCTGAAGTAGCGGGTTTGATGGGTGAAATCTCTACCGCGACCAGTGAACAAAGCATTGGTTTGAGCCAACTGACCCAAGCCCTGAAACAAGTGGATCAAATTACCACCGACAATGCCGCTCTGGTTCATGATTTGAGCGAAACCGCTCAGGAGTTGAATCAGAACGGTGCCCAGTTGCAAGAGGCGATCAGTGTCCTCAATCATGGAAAAAGCGCGCCTACCCACTCACCTGTGCCTTTGACTCTGGCACCCATTGTGAATATGGATACCGCTCGTCGCAGGTCAACCCATCCGGGCCGACTACGGCAAGTGGTATCCAACCCCTAGCTATGCTAGAACCCCAGGCTTTGGGTGCCGCCCAACAGGGCCAGCACACCCAGCACAGCAAAGATACCGGCTGCAATCCGGTGGACCAACTGAATAGGCAAACGGCGGGCGATGCGCTCACCGAACAAAACGGCCGGAGCGTTGGCCAGCATCATGCCCAAAGTCGTGCCTAGCACCACAAAACCGAATTCTTGATATTGAGCGGCTAAAGCGACCGTGGCGATTTGGGTTTTATCGCCCATTTCAGCCAGGAAAAAGGTGACCAGGGTGGTCCCGAACACACCAAAGCGAGTACGTGTGGCCTCTGCATCGTCGATCTTGTCGGGAATCAGAATCCAGATGGCCATGGCCAGAAAGGAAATACCCAGCACCCAACGCAGCACTTCAGGATCCAGCAATGCCGGAACCCAGGCACCAATGGCACCAGCCAGACCGTGATTGACTAAGGTTGCTATGAAAATAGCGAGAATAATGGGCCAAGGGCGTTTGTAGCGGGCTGCGAGAATAAAGGCGAGCAACTGGGTTTTGTCCCCAATTTCTGCTAGAGCAACCACACCCGTGGAGATAAACAACGCTTCCATAACAACTCCTGGCCGGATACGAGACGAATGACCACAAACCCTCCCGGCCAAACGCGAAGGTCTATGGTCAAAAGTCTTGCCAGGCTAAGTTGCTACCAGCGCCATGACCCTGTATAGGTCAAGTATGTTGACGCTGATCTTCGCTCATTCGAAGCGGCTACTCCCTAATGACGAAGCGCATCGTAGCCCAGATTAGTGCGCCTGTCCAATCGGTGATTTTCAACGCACTGGAAGTACACTTAATTATTTTTACGCTTTCGTCCTACGCATGATTGCCCAAACCCCAGCGTCTCCCCCATCCGACACCTACCAGCGCTATGTGCTGCTGTATCTGTTATTCATGGTTTTGTTGTGGTCCGTTTTGATGGCTATTAGCCACAAAGCGCCTGACCTGGACGGCATGGAAGAGCTGGTCTGGTCGGCCAGTTTTGAGTTGGGCTATCTGAAACATCCCCCCTTCCCCTCGTGGGTGATGGCCGCCTTGACCAGTATGCTCGGACGCCCGGCCTGGCTGACCTTTGCAGCAGGCATGACAGCCTCGGTGCTGGGACTATGGTTTATCTGGAAACTGGCCTGCGAGTTCCTGAGTCCTGAGCGCGCCTTGATGGTCTTGCTGATCAGCTCTGTCAGTATTTACTTCTCCTTGCGCGGCACCATTTTTAATCACAACACGGCCCAGCTGTGGTCCGTAACCGCTGCGACCTGGTTTTTCTATCGTGCCAGCCGGGATCAGAAACCAGCAGACTGGTTATGGCTGGGCGCAGTCGCGGCGCTGTCTACCGTCACCAAATACAGCGCCGTTATTCTGTTCACTGCCTTCTTTTTGTATTTCCTGCGCAGCGGCATGTGGCGTCAACGACAAACCTGGGTAGGCGTGGGTCTGGCCCTGCTTGCCTATGTACTGGTTTTGTCTCCCCACCTGTACTGGCTGGTAAAGCATGACTTCGCCCCCTTCCGATATATGGATGGCTCGCTGGAAACGCATACTCGTTGGCAGGCCTACAAAGAGCTACTGGCTTTTAGCCTGGACCAACTAGGGCGACTGAGCCCCATGATAGTGGCCATGATCGCGCTGGGCATCTGGAACCATCGGGACAAGAAAAAGCGGGCTCAGTCGGATACCGCCCTGCAAGACAAGCAGCGCTATGCCGATGCGATTTCCCGCAGCGATAAGCAGTTTGTGCTATGGGTAGGCCTGACCCCCATGATCAGCACAGTCTTGATTTCAGCCATTATGGGCACCCGTCTGGTGGCCTCTTGGGCCACGACGTTCTTTGTGCTGTATGGCTTTTTTGCCTTGTGGATCCTGCATGGCCAGGACAAGATTCAGTTGCGCCGTATCGCCATTATTGTGATCGTGCTGCAGATTCTGCTGGCATCGGGCTATGCCTTGGCCCGTGGTCCACTGGCCTGGCATACAGGCCGGGATTCTCGCTCCACCTTCCCCGGCCCCGAGGTGTCTGCTCAGATGCAGGCCATCTGGAAAGAGCACATGCCCGGCATCCCCCTAAAGGTCGTGGTAGCGGATACCTGGCTGGGTGGAAATATCGCCGTTCATGCAGGCCAGGACGTCATGGTCTTTATCGATGCCGATCCTGCCGCTTCGCCCTGGCTGAAACTGCCGCAGGATTTGCAATGCGGGGCCCTGATTGTTTACAGCATCCAGACCCGAGGCAAGCCGCCAAAGCCCTTGCTCGAACTGTATGAACAAGCCCCCATCAAGGGGCTGGCCGAACAGCGCTGGTCCTCTGAACGCAGCCCCATGATTGATCTGAACTGGGCGATTTTGCCCGCGCAACGCAGTTGTCCCTTTACAGCCACTGCAGGCCACGACGGTTAAATCTGCGGGTGATGCACTGGCAGTTGCTCACCCAGGTAATCCAGAAAATGCCGCACCGCCGGGGCCATGCCTCGGCGGGAGGCAAATACAGCGTGAATGATCCCCGGCAAGGGGGCCCACTGCGGCAGGACCTGCACCAAACGTCCAGCTTTCAAGGCATCGCAGCACATATAGTCGGGCAAGATACCCACGCCTATGCCCTGCTCTACCCCCTCACGCAAGGTCAATAAATCCGAGGCCATATAGCGTGGCCTGTGCGTTACCGTCAGGCTGGCTCCCTCGGGACCGTACAACTCCCATTCGTTTTGACCTTGCCGAGCCGACATGGCCACCGTGGGCAATTTAACCAAATCTGCCGGGCCTCGCACCGGATCAAACCGCGCCAGCAAGCTAGGCTGGGCGACCAGAATCGCTCCGGTTTCGCCCAGGCGTTTCACGATATAGCTGGCGCTATCGCTGAGGGTGCTGCGTACTCGCAAGGCCACATCAATTCCATCGGCCACCGGATCGACCACACGGTTGCTGACCTCCACCTCCAGCTCAACCTGGGGATAGCGAATCAGAAATTGGGCGAACACGGTCGACAAGACGGTATGGGCCAAGGTAACCGGACAACTGATACGCAAAAGACCACGCGGCTCTTGCTGCACTTGTGCAACAGCGGCATAAGCCGTTTCAGCCTCGTCGCGCATGGCCTGGCAATGACGCAGGAACACCTCCCCGGCCGGGGTCAGAGACAGGCTACGCGTGGTGCGTTGCAACAGGCGCACACCCACTTCGGCTTCAAGGCGGCTAAGACGCCGCGACACGCGCGATGGCGGCATACCCAGGTGCCGAGCGGCTGCGCTGAACCCGCCGCGCTGCACCACTTCGGTAAACAACACCATGTCATTTAAGTCATACATACAGGGATGCTTTCCAGAATTACAAACAAAATTAGAATAATCTTTCTCAGAAAAGCCGGCTTATCAAAGATATGAGCATCAAACATAATGACACCATTCCTTCATCGCTTTGGACAACAGACATCATGAAACTGCTACACGTAGACTCCAGCATCACCGGCGCCAACTCCGTCTCCCGCGAACTTTCACAATTTGTGGTTGATCAACTGCGCCAGCAAAACGATCAAGTCCAAGTGGAGCATATCGATCTGGCCCTGAACCCGCCCCCTCACTTCTCGGCTGACTCCCTGGGCATGCGCCTGGGCCTGGACCCTGCCACCCTGACCGAACGTCAACGCGCCGAGAATGCGATCACCGAACAATACCTGAACCAGTTTCTGGCCTCGGACGTCATTGTGATTGGCGCCCCCTTCTACAACTTCACCATCCCTAGCCAGCTCAAAGCCTGGATGGACCGTCTGGCTCAAGCTGGTCGCACCTTCCGTTACACCAGCAATGGACCAGAAGGTCTGGCCGGCGACAAAACGGTATATCTGGTTCTGAGCCGTGGTGGCATCTACTCCGAATCGGAGCAAGGCCAGGCCATGGAGCACCAGGAAAGCTATCTGCGCGTGATGTTCGGCTTCATGGGCATAACAGACCTACGTATTGTGTACGCTGAAGGCCTGGGCAAAGCACCTGAGCTGCGCAACCAGATTGTAGAAAATGCCAAAGCCAGTGTCAGCGCCTTGCTGGAAAAGAGCACCGCCTAAAACAGACGCGGTCCGAGTCAATCAGGCCGCAACACTCGCGCCGTCACGCGGCCTCGCTCAGAATCTGGTGTTGTTTCAACTCCCAAGGCTGAGCACGCTACGCTCTTGCCAGACTGCGACCTCGGTCCAGTCTGGCTTTGTTTTTTGTCGCATCCGGCTTCTTGTTCCTGCCCGGCGAAAAAAAAGCCCCCTCGCTACGCCTTCGGCTTGCTGCCCCCCGTGGGGGAGCTTTTTGTCTTGGGGCGGCCCGGCGACGAAAAGAGCCCCCTCGCTACGCCTTCGGCTTGCTGCCCCCCAAGGGGGAGCTTTTTGTTTTGGGGCGGCCCGACGACGGAAAGGGCCCCCTCGCTACGCCTTCGGCTTGCTGCCCCCCAAGGGGGGGCTTTTTGTTTTGGGGCGGCCCGACGACGGAAAGGGCCCCCTCGCTACGCCTTCGGCTTGCTGCCCCCCAAGGGGGGGCTTTTTGTCTTGGGACGGCCCGGCGACAAAAAAGGGCCTATGCATGGCCCTTTATCCTAAGCGTGCAAGTCCAGTCTTAGCCCAATGATCCTTGAACCCGTACAGGCGCTCACAGGGCGTCAGGCTGGCCCCGCGCTTATTCGTCTGTCTCCAGCCAATGCCCCAAACGCAAACGCTTGGTATTGAGGTAGGCCTCGTTAAAGGGATTACCTTCAATTTGATGCGGTACGCGTTCCACCACATCAATACCGATGTCCTGCAAGGTTTTTACCTTGCGCGGGTTATTGGTCATCAGACGTAGTTTCTGGATACCAACGTGCTCGAGCATATCCTTGCAAATATCGTAGCGACGCATATCGGCCGGAAAACCGAGCTTCTCGTTGGCCTCTACGGTGTCGGCTCCCTGATCTTGCAGCTTGTATGCACGAATCTTGTTCACCAGACCAATGCCTCGCCCTTCCTGGCGCAAATACATCAGGGCGCCACGGCCAGCCGTCGCAATACGTTCCAGCGCCAGTTGCAGTTGAGGGCCGCAATCACAGCGCAGGCTAAATAAGGCATCGCCTGTCAAACACTCGGAGTGCACACGGGCCAGGACTGGGTGGCCATCGGCCACGTCCCCCAGGGTCAACAGGACGTGTTCTTTTTGATTGCTGCGCTCTACAAACACATGAATTTGAAAGACAGCCCAAGGCGTGGGCAAACGGCTGGAGCTGACATAGTCCAGTAAAACACCGGGTTTGGCCTGCTGGGCTGCAAGCGCGGAGCCCGATTCTGACGCCAGTGCGGCATCTGGGGTGGATTGCATAATGAGTCTCTGCTGCGGCGAAGAAATGCGGCTTGGCCCCATCCGGGGCGACTTGGCAATGATAGCCCAATTCAGCCGGTTTCTTTCAGTCTGGGACCTGATGCTTTTCAGGGCTAATTACCGCTCTTTGCCCACGACACAGGAGTGAAATAGTCACCTTATGTTCTTATCCTTATAGCGAAAAATTCTGCTATCCGGTATTCTACGCAACAAGAAAATACATAAAATGTTATGAAACTTACAAATACAGACGATCTATGGCACTTTGTGTTTTTCACTGAGTCCTGATCGTCCTCAGCCCTGATTGATCATGCCCGCCCTTAAGGTCTTTATCCGCTACGTTGTCATTGGGCTTGCTTTAGCCCTGCAACCGTTTGTCGCCCACGGCGCGGCAAGCCAGGCCTGGCCTCAACCGCCCTCACAGCTCAGTCTGGACAGCCCCTACGGCACACTGCAGGTAAGTCAAAGCGATTATGTCTACGAAGCGCGGCTGCAACTGGACGCAAAAACCATAGAGCCAGAGCTAAAAGGGATGATCAATATCCCCTACGCTTTCAAGCAAGCCAACAATCAAACCGCCCTGATTTCAGTCGACAAGGGCCTGGGTGCTTGCTCGATCAATTACCATTGGGTCACCGTATCGTCCCAGGGCTATACCGTCTCGCCAGCCTTTGGCTCATGCAGCGCCAAAATCCGGGTCCGTCATCACGGCCGAACCCTGATTATGGAAACACCCAGCCAGGACAATCCGGCCATGATCGACGAATACCGATACGATGGGCGCAAAATCAGTTTACGCCAGCGCCGTCCACTTATGCAGTAAGGGGAACCTGCAAGGAGCAGCGGACTCAAACGGAACACTGACTATAATCAGGTGTTTACGTCTCTCCGGATTTTCCCTATGCAAACCTCCACAACCCGCCCTTTACTCGTCTGGGATTTACCCACCCGTTTGTTCCACTGGCTGTTTGTCATTAGCATTGTGGGCTGTTTTGTGACAATCAAAGTTGGCGGGCTATGGATGGACTGGCACGTACGCTTTGGTCTGCTGGCCTTGGGACTGTTGGCCTTTCGTCTGGTCTGGGGTTTGATCGGTGGCTACTACTCGCGCTTTAGCCACTTCTTCCCCAATCCGATACGCAGCCTGCGTTATTTGCGTGATAAACCTGCCGTCTACCCAGGCCACAATCCTGTCGGCGCCTGGTCGGTCTGGGTCATGCTGATTGTGTTTGGTTTTCAGGCCATCTCTGGTTTGTTTGCCAACGACGATATCTTTACCTCAGGCCCTCTGGCCTATCTCAGCAGCGATTGGTCCAAAACCCTGACCGGTCTGCACAAAGCCAACGAATGGATCATGCTGGCCATTATCGGCTTGCATATCCTGGCTATTTTCCTATATCGCGTCCTGGGTGGTCAGAAATTAACCAGCGTCATGGTCAAGGGCAGCATGCCCGTACCCAGTGAACCTGCGCTACCTGCCAGCAAAGACAACTGGAAAACCCGTTTACTCGCTCTGCTCATTGCCGTACTGATTGCCTGGGGCGTGTACTGGATCACCGGCCTGGCACCGGTAGGCGGCGGCATGGACGACTTTATGTAAGCCTGACTTATCCCCAGAAGCTGTGAATAAACCTGGGGATAATGCGGGGATTGTTTGGGCTGAGCCGCATTTTTACTAGCCGTCTTTTAAACTGGATGGTGACTAGCCGCTTGAACACTCTCTGCACAAAGAGCGACGGCCTCACGATATTTTCAGCGCCGTCGCCAAAATCCCCACAAGACCAGAACCAGGCCCAGAACGGCGGCCAATAAACCGGCCCAGCTAAAGATAGTCAGGCCCAGCCAAGCGGGGCCGCGTGTAACCAGCACCGGCCCCAAAATCAATACAAAGGCCGCCGTCACAATCGCAATGGCCAAACGGGTAGCCGCCTTTTCCAGCGATGAGGCCAGACGCGGCATACCCTCGACTTGAATACGGGCAGAGATCTTGCCTTGCCGGACGCGATGCATCAGCAAACGCAGCAATTGAGGCGCATCCATCGCCAATTGACGGGACTCCAGCAAGCTGCGTTGCAAGTCTGCATAAACACGACGAGGGGAATACTGCTTACGCATCAAAGCCAGAATGACCGGTTGTGCAACCTCAACCACATCAAATTGCGGGTCCAGACGTTTCAATACGCCATCCGCGGTGATAAAAGCCTTGAACAGCAAAGCCAGATCTGGCGGCAAAATCAAATGGTTCTCACGCGCCAGCGCCATAAAATCCAGCAAAGCAACCGAAATGGACAAAAGCCCACTACTTTGTCGAGCAACATAGCGCTGGGCACTTTCTTCCAGCCGGCTCCAATCAAAATCTTCCGCACCCGACCAATCCAGCAAGGTGGTAGCCACCCCATCGGCCTGCCCGTCCACAATTGCGCGCAATAGAACCAGCAATTGCTGACGACGACGTTCCGTCAAATGACCGACCAGACCGAAATCAATAAAGGCGACCTGATTGCCCGGCAACGCCATCATATTGCCGGGGTGCGGGTCGGCATGAAATAGCCCATCCTCCAGAACCATATGCAAGAACGCCAAGGCTCCCCGGCGTGCCAGCAAGGGGCGATCCACTTCAATGGCTTGCAACTGCGCCTCTTGAATTGGTGAGACTCCGGGTACAAACTCCTGCACCATGACGGTGGCACTGGTCCACTCCATATAGACACGCGGCACCACAATGTCTTTAAAGGGCTGCATATTCTCGCGCACAGCCACGGTATTGGCTGCTTCGCGCGTAAAGTCCAGCTCATCGGCAATGGCTTCGGCCAAGGCGCGCACAATATCGTAAGGGCGATACTCAGGCAACAAACCCTGCTGCTGCACCAAACGGGCAATCTGTTTCAGCAAACGCAGATCGGCCTGGATCAAAGACTCAAGACCGGGGCGCTGCACCTTCACCACCACTTCAGTACCGTCCCGCAAACAGGCACGATACACCTGCGCCATAGAAGCCGAGGCCAGCACCTGGATATCAAAACGCGCAAAGGCTTGGTCTACGGTTTGCCCTAAAGCCAGTTCCAATTCGGGTCGAATAGTTTCCCACGGCACCGGCGCGGCATGACCTTGCAGTTTTTCCAGTTCCTGGGTCCATTCCAGAGGCAGCAGGTCATTGCGTGTGGCCAGAATCTGACCGAGTTTGATAAAGGTAGGCCCCAGCTCCTCCAGGGCACGTCGCAAACGTTCAGGCGCCGAGCGTTCGGGCATTTCTGTCGCCACCGGGGTTTTGTTACCGGGCAGCAGCTCCGACAGACCCAGACGATGCATCACATCCCCGATTCCGTATCGAGCAATGACCGATCCGATGGCACGCACGCGCGCATGGTCGCGCAAGGCCAACAAGGTTCCTCCCAACATACTCGCTCTCCAGTAGGCTACGCCCTGAGAAAAGTAGCATACCGCAGCGTCCGGGTGACTTACTTATCCACTTATCCACATTTTCAGTGGGCAAGCGCGGGGATAGCCTTTGGACAAGTCGCATTACCCCAAGTAATTCAAAGACTTGTCATGATGGGGTAATTAAAGCCCCCCTCCCTTTAGAAGATGACAAGAATCGAAAATGCCCCTGCTTTGGCCCGCAAATCAGAGTACATTGACGTTTTCAAATTCAAGGAGAGCGTGATGCGTCTGGATAAATCTCGCTCCAGCCGTAATGTCGAGGACCGCCGTGCCAATGGGCCACGCCTGAGCGGCGGCAAGATCGGTTTGGGGACAATCGTGCTGGCCTTGGTAGCCCTGTACTTTGGGGTCGACCCCAATGTGGTGCTGAACCTGGCCGGTGGCCCCACCAGCGCCCCGCAATCTCAACCGATTGCCGCCTCGGATACACAGGGCCAAACCATCGCCAAAATCCTGGGTGAAACCGAGGATGTCTGGCGCGATATTTTTGCCAAACAAACCAATGGCAGCTACCGTGATCCTGTGCTGGTTCTATATCACGGCGCCACTCCCACGGCTTGTGGCGCAGGCCAATCGGCCATGGGCCCGTTTTACTGCCCGGCCGATCAAAAGCTCTATATAGACCTGGGCTTTTTCACCGAGATGGAGCAAAAGATGGGCGTCAAGGGAAACTTTGCCCCTGCCTACGTGATTGCGCATGAAGTGGGCCACCACGTTCAGAACCAATTGGGCATGATGCGCCGTGTGGATGAAGCCCGTCGCAGCGGCTCGGCCTCGCAAGCCCGTCAGGCGTCCGTGCGTTTGGAACTGCAGGCAGACTGCTACGCCGGCATCTGGGCCAATCACGCCGATGCACAACGCCAGATTCTGGAACCGGGCGATATCCGCTCTGCGCTAGACGCGGCTCAAGCGGTAGGTGATGACACCTTGCAAAAGCAGTCTCAAGGCTATGTGGTTCCAGACTCTTTTACCCATGGCAGCGCGCAACAACGCATGGCCTGGTTCATGCAAGGCTATCAAACTGGGCAACTGAACATGTGCGATACCTTCACTCGACCTGATCCCGCTTCCTGATAAACGTAAAATTATGTAACCCGTCCTTGCGCTACATAATTTCCGTTCTATAATCATTTTCTTCGCAGGAAACGGGGGTCGTTAGCTCAGTTGGTAGAGCACTGGACTCTTAATCCATTGGTCGACAGTTCGAGTCTGTCACGACCCACCAGATATCCTGCTGTTTGCGGTACACCATGCCGCAACACCGTAAATTAGCCCGCTGCTACAGCGGGCTTTTTTGCGTCTGGACGCATCGATCCAGCACATCGCTACCCCAATTTTGCGCAGCCATCTTCTGGTCATAGTTGTTTACTTCGCCCACTACAAAAACCCGCTAGGCTAACAGATCATCACATCAGGAGATTGTCATGCTGATTGCCATTGATCCGACCAAGGCCCCCGACACCACACCTCCGGGCAAAACGCCGAACCCCGAACCCGATCCGAAGAAAATCCCGGGCAATGAGCCGCCTAGCAAAGCCAGGAACTGACAGACCTCGCCCACTCAAACATCCTGCACCCCTGCCATGTAGGCACAATCCAGGGCAGCGCAGAAAATGTCGCTGCCCTGCCAGCGCCTTGCCCCACATTTGAATCATGCTTTGGCAGCAGGAAAATGTTGCAAAGTTAAGACTATTTTAAAAAAAAATGCACACAATGCGCACTTGTTGCGTTGCAACATATATTATTTTTCCATAGTCGTTGTTCCTGCGGTGGTGAGATGAGCGGAGACAGGCGTCACAGAGCGCTGCTGTTATCTCGCTGCCCACCGACTAGGCAAGACCGGGGTCACGTGCCTAGCTAGCTTACTCGCCTTGCCGGAATTGTGTTGCTCTTCAACCTACAACACAGGTCCGCTTGCCTACCACTTGCGTTCGCGCTGTCGCACATCCTGCTGACAGCCGGAGAGTCGCTCAAACCGGCGCTGCCGGTTGCACTCAAGCCATCCACCAGGATTACCCATCCCGGTCGGCCCCCTCTCAACCGTCTCCTACCCCCCTCGGTGTTCCATTGCATCCGCAAGGCCAGCTTGCCTGTGTTTACTTCAGGAACACCTATGAAATTAATTACCGCCATCGTCAAACCCTTCAAGGTTGACGAGATACGCGAGGCCCTTTCCGATCTGGGCATACAGGGGATGACACTGACCGAGGTCAAAGGATTTGGTCGCCAGAAAGGCCACACTGAGCTGTACCGCGGTGCAGAATATGCAGTCGACTTCCTGCCCAAGATCCGCATTGAACTGGCTATTCCCGACGAGCAGTTGCAAAGCGTTCTGGAAGCCATTCAAAGCAGCGCCCGCACCGGTCGTATTGGTGACGGCAAGATCTTTGTCCAGCCGCTGGACCACGTCATCCGCATCCGCACCGGCGAATGCGATGAGCAAGCCCTGTAATCGGAGACTCCATCATGAACAACGCTGATCTCTCGTGGATGCTGGTCTCCACGCTTCTGGTACTAATGATGGCCGCGCCGGGCCTGGCCCTGTTTTACTCAGGGATGGTGCGTCAAAAAAATGCCTTGTCCATGTTGTCCCAAACCTTGCTGGTGTTCAGTTTGGGGGTGGTGCTGTGGTTTATCTATGGCTACTCGCTGGCTTTTACCGCTGGCAATCCCTTGATTGGTGGTTTCGACAAGGTCTTGTTCAATGGCATGTTTACTGCCGCTGACCAACAGTTCTCCATGTCGGGCACCCTGCCTGAACTGCTGTTTGCGTCTTTCCAGGCCACGTTTGCCGGTCTGACATGCGCCCTGGTTGTCGGCAGTCTGGCAGAACGTACCCGTCTGTCCGCCATTTTGGTCTTTACTGTGATCTGGTTCACCCTGGCCTATCTGCCTATCTGCCATATGGTCTGGTTTGCCGATGGACAGAACGGCGGTTTGCTCAACACCCGTGGCGCGTTGGACTTTGCGGGAGGAACGGTCGTACACATCAATGCTGGTATTGCGGGTCTGGTCGGAGCCTGGATGATTGGCCCACGCTTGAACTACCGTCGTGAAGCCATGCCACCCCATAACCTGCCCTTGACCTTTATTGGTGCGGCTCTGCTGTGGGTAGGCTGGTTCGGTTTCAACGCTGGCTCGGCTTTGTCTGCCAATGAAAATGCCACGCTCGCCTTCTTCAACACCATGTTGGCCGCTGCCATTGGCGTTGTGGCCTGGACATTGGGCGAATGGATCAGCAAAGGTCATCCTTCCTTGCTGGGTGCCTGCTCGGGTGCCATTGCAGGTTTGGTCGGTATTACCCCAGCAGCCGGTTTTGTGGCTCCCTCCGGTGCACTGGCCATTGGCTTGATTACTTCCCTGGCTTGCTTGTGGGGCGTTAATGTTCTGAAGCGCTGGCTGCGTGCCGACGATACATTGGACGTGTTTGGCATTCACGGTTTGGGCGGAATTGTGGGCGCGTTGCTCACGGGTCTGTTCAACGCACCTGTTCTAGGTGGTCCCGGCACCGCTGCTGGCAACAGTATCTGGATGCAGTTGTGGATTCAGCTCGAAGGCGTCTTGCTGACTCTGGTCTGGTCCGGTGTGGCCGCCTGGATTGCCTTCAAGATTGCCAAAGTCGTCTGCGGTGGTTTACGTGTCGATGCTGACCATGAACGCGAAGGTCTGGATATCCGCACCCACGGTGAAACGGGCTATCAACACTGAGATCCCATCATGATTCTTGACTATCTTGCCCACAGGCAAACAGCCCCCTTCAAACACAGGTACAAACCTAAAAGAAAAAGCCCTCTCTCGAGGGCTTTTTTTTTATAAGCAAAACGGCTGCTTATTTTTCTTTGCGGTAAGCGTCGTGACAAGTCTTACAGGACTTGCCCACATTACCAAAAGCCACACGGAAGGCATCAAAATCGCCTGAATCGGAAGCCACTTTCAGCTTGTCGATCGCAGCGGTGAAATCATCGGTAGCTTGCTTGAAACCCTGGGCATCGCTCCAGGCTTCTGCTTTGGTCTCGCCGCCTTCAGTACCGGCACCAAACGCGCTCCAAGGCAAAGCAGCCAAAACAGTCAGCACTTCCACGTTCTTGGCGATCGCAGCCGCGTCATAAGGAGCTTCCTTTTTAGCGACGGGAGCCATACGACCAAAATGCGAACCGATCAAGGCCATGCTGGCTTGACGGTAGTCCACCGCTTGCTCAGGCTTGGCGAATTGGGCTGTAGCTGGCGTGACAAACGCGGCGCACAAAGCGGCAGCGGCAGTCAAAAACGCAAGTTTTTTCATGGGAACTCCTGTGTGATGAAACATAAAACACTTCATAAAGCACTGGCTCAAGAAACCCGATCGGCGGTGCCCTTGTGCAAGAACACAGCCGTTTGGATTTAGATTGCCTGAGCCAACTGTACCGCGACGCCCAGATAGCTGCGTGGAGTTAGCTCAAGCAAATAGTTTTTAGCGTCTGCGGGCAGCTCCAGGCCACCAATAAACTCACGCAACGCTTCCTCGGTAATACCACGGCCACGTGTCAGAGCTTTGAGTTGTTCGTAAGGCTGAGGCAAACCGTAGCGACGCATCACGGTTTGAACTGGTTCGGCCAGGATTTCCCAGCAAGCATCAATGTCCGCATCCACAGCGGCAGCATTCAATTCCAGTTTGCCGATTCCACGCAGGCAGGCGTCGTAGGCCACCACGCTGTAGCCCAGGGCCACGCCCAGATTACGCAGCACGGTCGAATCCGTCAGGTCTCGCTGCCAACGAGAGATAGGGAGCTTCTCGGACAGGTGACGCAGCATGGCGTTGGCCAGGCCCAGATTGCCTTCCGAGTTTTCAAAGTCAATCGGGTTGACTTTGTGCGGCATGGTGGACGAACCGATCTCACCTTCTTTCAAGCGCTGCTTGAAGTAGCCCAGGGAAATGTAGCCCCAAACGTCACGGTTGAAGTCCAGCAGGATGGTGTTGGCACGGGCAACCGCGTCAAACAGGGCAGCCATCCAATCATGCGGTTCGATCTGAATGGTGTAGACGTTTTGCGTCAGACCCAAACCACCCAGCACTTTCTTGCTGAACGCTGGCCAGTCAATTTCGGGGTAAGCCGAGAAGTGCGCATTGTAGTTACCGGTTGCGCCATTCAATTTAGCCAGAGGCTGAACAGCGGCGATAGCGGTAATGGCGTTTTGCAAACGCGCGGCCACGTTGGCGAACTCTTTGCCCATGGTGCTGGGGCTGGCAGGCTGGCCGTGGGTGCGCGACAGCAAGGGCTGCTCGGCATGCAGACGGGCCTGGGCCTTGATGGCATCGCACACTTCCTGCAACTGAGGCAGGATGACCTGCTCGCGAGCACGCGTCAGCATCAAGGCGTGCGAAGTGTTGTTGATGTCCTCGGAGGTGCAGGAGAAGTGAATGAACTCGGCCGCGGCGGACAGTTCGGCGTGGTCGGCCACTTTTTCTTTCAACCAGTATTCCACGGCTTTCACGTCGTGGTTAGTGGTGCGTTCAATGGCTTTGATGCGGGCAGCATCGTCTTCCGAGAAGTTCTGCACCAGGCTCTTGAGTACCTCGCGGGCTTCGGCAGAGAAAGTAGGCAGTTCAGGCAGACCCGCGTCGGACAGGCCGATCAGCCAGGCCACTTCGACCTCCACGCGATGCCACATGAATGCGGCTTCGGACAACAGGCCACGCAAGGGGGCGGTACGGCTACCATAACGCCCGTCCAATGGCGACAAGGCATTCAGAGTGCTCAGGGTATCGGCTATGTGCATCGTTCTACAGAAAAGAAGGGGAATAAAGTCAGCCCGCATTCTAACATTGCGGGCCGACACCCGTATGCCACGTGTTCAGCATGGAGGTAGAAAGCGACGGCAGTCCCAGGCTTTGACGAATAAACCACAGTTTTCCAACATTGTCTCCAGCGACAGGGTCAGGCCCGGCCTGCGGGGCGTTCGCCCATAGGTTCCTGCTATACTTTTTGAGCCTGCAACTTTTGATAGCTTTTTATGAAACTTATAGCTTCCCTCACCAGCCCATACGCGCGCAAAGTGCGTGTTGTCATGGCGGAAAAAAAGCTCGATTACGAGCTGATTCTGGAGGATGTGTGGGCCGATGACAGCGATATTCTGAAACACAATCCACTGGGCAAAGTTCCCTGTCTGATTATGGATGATCAGGCAAGCTTGTTTGATTCCCGCGTGATCGTCGAATATCTGGATACCCTCTCGCCCGTCGGCCGCCTGATCCCCCAAGCCGGACGTGATCGCGCTGCAGTCAAATGCTGGGAAGCCATTGCCG
Source organism: Alcaligenes sp. (assembly GCF_050255915.1). Taxonomy (NCBI): domain Bacteria; kingdom Pseudomonadati; phylum Pseudomonadota; class Betaproteobacteria; order Burkholderiales; family Alcaligenaceae; genus Alcaligenes; species Alcaligenes sp. The sequence continues at coordinate 82,900 of NZ_JBFWIQ010000004.1, read as the reverse complement.
ATGGCTTGCTTGACGCCTGCGTTGCCATCGTGGTGGAAAATCGCCGCCCCCAAGAGCTACGTCTGCCCGCCTGGATTGACCGCCAGAACAGCAAAATCACCGCTGCCCTGCAATCGATGAACAACACCCTGGGTGATCAGTCCTTTTGCATGGGCACCAGCTTTAGCCTGGCCGACATTGCCGTAGGCTGCGCACTGGGTTATCTGGACCTGCGCTTTCCTGAGCTGGACTGGCGCTCGCAGTACGGCAATCTGCAACGCCTGGATGAAAAACTCCAAGCGCGTCCCTCGTTTGCCAGCACCTTACCGCCTACGCAGTGAGCGTTGCGCCAGCAAGCAAGGGCCCATTCTTTTGAATGGGTTTTTTTATGTCTGCCACCTCAGGACTTACCCAGCAAACGATACATCCAGAAGGCCTCATCGGTCTTCATGCGCTGGGCAAACTGGGCCGGCGAAAAGCCGGAAATTCGTTTGACCTCTCTGCCAAAATGAGACTGGTCGCTATACCCGGCCTGCAGCGCCACATCGGACCAGACCGGATTTTCCTGCTGCTGCACCAGGGCAAAAGCACGCTCTGCACGCACATAAAGCTGTAGCTCACGCTGACTCTGCCCAGCCCAACGCTTGAATTGCCGTTGCATCTGACGCAAGCCCGTTCCCGTGCAAGTTGCTGCTATTTTCATCCCCAAAGCCGTCAACCAATGGTTCAAGGTAGCAGCACCGCCTGTTGCCAGACCGCCATGGGCGCAACGTTGGATTGCTGACTCCAGCTGCTGAAATAAAGGGCCATCTCCAGTGCCTACCTGTCCAAGGGCCTGACAACTAGAAGCAGGCAAAACCTGCTCCATAGGCAGTACCAGATCCATCAAGTCGCTGGCCTCTATACCAAACACACGCTTGAAGGCATCGGGGTAAAGTCCAATCGAAATCGCATGGACAGATCCCGGAGACCAGCTAATGGACGGTGTACGCGACGGCCCGGCAAACAACATGCTGGGAAGGGCCTCTGACAGTACCGGAGCCCCCCCATTCGCTGGCGTCTGAACCATGTGCAGTTGGCCATGAAAAACCCACGACAAAACCACCAGGGGCGAGGCTGGATAAAAATTCAAACGCTGCTCCGACGGCAGAGCCAAACCACGGGTATCACGCTCCACCCCCAGATGGATGCTGGCCGCGGTTTTTCGGCTGGGGCGATGCAAACGGGCACAAGGCAAAGCAGACATGGCAAGTCGTTTCCGTTCTATCCGGCCCAGGCAAGACGGGCCACACTGAAAGTCCCTTTATCCTACTTCAGCCCCGCCCTCTTATGCCTAAAACTATTTTGCAAGGATCCTGGTCTCATCGTTGGCGAAGCGCCCTCACCCTCTGGGCCACCACCATAGACGTACTGGCCCGACGTATCATCGCCAAGCCGCTGGTGTCCGGCTGGTCTGTGCCTTTTGAAATCGCCACCCTGTTCTATCGCAAGCAGTTCAACCACGCCTTCCGCTTGCCAACCCTAGCTGAAGGCCGCGCCTATTTCGACAGCCTGTACACGATTGCCGAACCGGACTTGCCCGTCCAGATGCAGGCCAGCACGTCCCCAGAACCACGGGGAGACTGGTTCACTCCAGATCGCCCAAACAGCAGCAAAACCATCTTGTACTTTCATGGCGGCGGCTATGCGTTCTACCCAATCGTGTCGCGCCACTTCACTCGTCTGCTGGCCCACAAGCTGCAAATACCCATCTTCGCCGTGGACTATCGCCTGACCCCGGAACATCCTCACCCAGCCCAACAGGAAGATGCGCTAGAGGCCTACCGCTATCTGCTCAAACGTGGCATCCCCGCGCAGGATATTGTCCTGGCAGGCGACTCGGCAGGCGGACACCTGGTGCTGATGACCCTAGTCAGCCTGCGCCAGGCCGGACTGCCCCAACCTTCTCTGGCCTTGGCACTAAGCCCCTGGACGGATATAGGACGACGCGGCGCCAGCCAGTTTGGCTATGATCGCTACGATATGGTGCAGGGCTATCAAACACTGCAATACGGTCAATGGCTGAAGGGCAACGGCCTCTGGAGTGACGATCAACTCTCTCCCATTGCCCAGGATCTTCGCCATCTAGCCCCCATCTACATTCAGGCAGGCGGCAAGGAGATTCTGGTGGACATGATTCGCGATTTTGCCCAAGAGGCGCATAAGCAAGGAGCCGGCATTCGGCTGGATGTCTGGCCGGACATGACGCACGAGTTCCATGCCTATGGCCGCACACTGCCGCAAAGCGAGCAGGCGATTGCCGCGCTACGGACAGCGATTCAATGGACTAAAGGGGGCGTGTTTGAGCCGGCAGAAGAAACCGAATTGAATGGACTGGACTCTGCCTTTGGCAAAGCCCAGCGTAAAGACATCAAAGCTGTGTAATGGCCTGCGTAATCATATAGATCGCCAGCACAGTCAGCATGCTGGCAAAAATACGCTTAAGCGTCACCTGGTCAATTTTGTGGGCCAGGCTGGCGCCCAAGGGCGCGGTACAAATACTGGTGGCCGAAACGATCAACAAGGCAGGCCAGTAGATAAAGCCAATCATGCCAGGATGGCTGCCGAAAGTGGCCTGACCGGACCAGATATAGCCCACGCTATTGGCCAGCGCGATGAAAAAGCCCAGTGCAGCCGAAGTGGCGACGGCCTGTCGCACAGGCACATTGCCACGCAGCATGAAAGGGACGGACAAGAAGGCCCCGCCCGCACCCAACAGACCGGAGACGAAACCGATCAAGGCGCCCATGGCAGCGATCCAAAATGGGGCAGGCAAGGAGCGGCCTTGCACCGGGGTCGACTTGCGCGCCATTTTTGAAGCCGAATACAAGACGAACACACCGAACACAATCGCCAGCGCCGTGCTGTTGATCATGGCAAAAATCGCGCCGCCCGACAGCAGCCCGCCCACGATCAAACCGGGCACCATCACCTTGACCACGTCCCAACGGATAGCACCATGTTTATGGTGCGCCCGCACGCTGGATAAGGAAGTAAACAAAATCGTAGCCATGGCCGTGGCAATGGAGGCGTGCACGGCCAACTCTTGTGGCACGCCAAACAAGGGCAGCAGGAAGGTCAGGAATGGCACCAGAATCATGCCCCCGCCAATCCCCAACAGACCCGCGGCCAACCCTATACCGGCACCCAGCACCAGCAAACTGATGACAAGAATGGGATCCATGCCCGCCTCTTATTGAATAATGCCGCCGCCCAGGCAGCGGTCACCGTCGTACAAGACCACGGACTGACCGGGGGTTACAGCCCACTGAGGCTGATCAAAATGCAGAGACAGGCTATCACCTTCAGCCGCCAGCACCGTGCAGGCGGCATCAGCCTGGCGATAGCGGGTCTTGGCATGAATCGGGCCTAACGCCGGCGGATGGCCTGCTACCCAGCTAGTCTGCTCAGCCTTCAATTCGGACTGCAACAGCCAGGGGTGATCGTGCCCTTGCACAACATACAAGGTGTTTGTAGCCAAGTCTTTACGGGCGGCATACCAGGCGTCGGCGGTACCGTCTTCGCGCTGCTTGCCCTTGACGCCACCAATGCCCAAACCCTTGCGCTGACCATAGGTGTGGAAAGCCAGGCCCACGTGCTGACCCAGCACCTGCCCTTCCGGTGTCTTGATCGGACCGGGTTGAGTGGGCAGATAGCGATTCAGGAACTCGCGGAAAGGACGCTCGCCAATAAAGCAAATGCCGGTTGAGTCTTTTTTAGCCGCATTGGGCAGCTTCAGTTCTTCGGCAATACGGCGCACTTCCTGCTTGTTGATCTCGCCCAAAGGAAACAAGGTGCGCGACAACTGCGCCTGATTCAGGCGGTGCAAAAAATAACTTTGATCCTTAGAAGCATCCAGACCTTTGAGCAACTGGTAGTCTGTACCGCCCCCGGTCATGGGCACACCACGCACGCGAGCGTAATGGCCGGTCGCAATCCAATCAGCGCCCAAGGTCATGGCGTGGTCCAGAAAGGCCTTGAATTTGATTTCCGCATTGCACAGAACATCGGGATTCGGGGTACGGCCCGCCGAGTATTCCCGCAAGAACTCCGCAAACACGCGGTCTTTATATTCTGCTGCGAAGTTGACCGCCTCAATCTCGACCCCGACCAGATCGGCCACGCTGGCCGCATCCAGCCAATCCTGGCGCGAGGAGCAGAATTCGGAATCGTCGTCGTCTTCCCAGTTCTTCATGAACAGGCCCACGACTTCATAGCCTTGCTCTTTAAGCAACCAGGCCGAGACAGAGGAGTCCACGCCGCCGGACATTCCGATAACGACGCGACCTTTTTTGGTGGAAATAGTCATTGCAGTGATGATGAAAGGTGTCGCAGCAGGCAGACCGATGGTCCGGCGCACACCTGACTAACTAAAAAAGGCATTGTACGCCTGCCCTGACGCATGTACAGGCCGACGCTGCCAGTGCCTGGGGTTTCTGGAAAACGGTACTGCCCAAGACACGAAAGCCCAGACACAAGGTCCGGGCTTTCAGGCCAACTCAAGTGTGACTCAAGCGCGATCAGCCCAGAGGACGCGCAGGCAACATCTTGCCAGGGTTCATGATGTTATGAGGATCCAGCGCATGCTTGATGCTGCTCATCACATCCAGGGCATCCTGACCGTGCTCGGCCAGCATGAACTCCATCTTGTGCAGACCTACGCCGTGCTCACCCGTGCAGGTGCCTTGCATGGCAATGGCACGCTCTACCAGACGATGATTCAGGCGCTCGGACTCGTCCCACTCTTCCTGGCTATCGGCATCGAGCAGCATCAGGACGTGGAAGTTGCCATCGCCCACGTGGCCCACGATGGTGTACGGGAACGGAGCCTGATCCATATCGGCCGCGGTTTGCGCCACACATTCTGCCAGGGCGGAAATAGGCACACAAACGTCTGTGGTGCTGGAGCGGCAGCCAGGGCGCAGTTGCAAACCGGCAAAGTAGGCATTGTGTCGAGCCGTCCACAAACGCGAACGGTCCTCGGCCTTATCGGCCCATTCAAAGTCCATCCCGCCGTTCTCGCGGGTAATTTCCTGAACCACCTGAGCCTGCTCCTGCACACCGCTGGGGCTGCCGTGAAATTCAAACAGCAGCAGGGGCGACTCTTTCAGCGTTAGCTTGCTGTAGGCATTGGTGGCACGCACTGCTGCGGCATCCATGAACTCGACACGCGCAATTGGGATACCCATTTGAATGACCTCGATCACGCTTTGCACGGCAGAGCGCAGATCGGGGAAATTACAGATGGCGGCGGAAATGGCTTCGGGCTGCGGGTACAGGCGGACCGTCACTTCGGTAATGATGCCCAGCGTGCCTTCGCTACCAATGAACAAGCGAGTCAGGTCGTAACCGGCCGAGGATTTCTTGGCGCGATTAGCCGTATCGATAATGCGGCCGTCTGCCGTCACGACCTTCAGAGTCAGGACGTTTTCACGCATGGTGCCGTAGCGTACGGCATTGGTACCTGAAGCGCGGGTTGCAGCCATCCCACCCAGGCTGGCATCCGCACCGGGATCGATGGGGAAGAACAAACCTGTGTCACGGATATGCTCATTCAGGGCCATGCGTGTCACGCCAGCCTGCACTGTCGCGGTGAAGTCCTCGGCATTGATCGCCACGATCTCGTCCATGCCGGACAAGTCCAGACTGACGCCACCTTGAATCGCCAGAAAATGCCCTTCCAGCGAGGAACCAGCCCCGTAAGGAATCAGGGGCACATGGTGCTCATGGCAATGCCGCGCCACCCAGGCGACTTCTTCTGTGCTGCGAGCAAAAACAACCACATCAGGCAGCATGGGTGGATACGGCGATTCATCCCGTCCATGGTGTTCACGCACGGCGTGAGAAAGCGAGCACCGCTCTTGGAACTGAGCCTGCAAGGCTTCTACAAAACCTTCAGGTAAAGGGCGCCGCGCTAGATCGGCATGATCGGGAGCATTCATGAGCATTCCAAAAAGGCAAAACCCTATTATGAGTGGCTAAGTGCCCCCTCTTCAAGAGCGACTCGCGCCTGGCGACGCTGACGCACCGCTTGGGCCAGTTTTTCCAGAACCACCACGGTGTCATCCCAATCAATGCAACCGTCGGTGATGCTTTGGCCGTAGGTCAAGGGCTTGCCTTCCACCACGTCCTGACGACCGCCTACCAGATGGCTTTCGATCATCACGCCGCAGATACGCATATCGCCGCCCGAGATCTGACCGGCCACATCGGCCAGCACTTCGGGCTGACGGCGGTAGTCTTTATTGCTGTTGGCGTGGCTGGCATCGACCATCACACGCGGCACCATGCCGGCCTTGATCATGGCCTGGCTGGTTGCCTCGACGTTTTCAGCATCGTAGTTCGGCGTCTTGCCACCGCGCAGAATCACGTGGCAATCGTTATTGCCCACGGTGGACACAATGGCGGAGTGACCACCCTTGGTGACCGACAGGAAATGGTGCGGCTGCGAAGCGGCCTTGATCGCGTCCAGAGCAATACGAATATTGCCATCCGTGCCATTTTTGAAGCCCACGGGGCAGGACAATCCGGAGGACAGCTCGCGGTGAACCTGGCTTTCCGTCGTACGAGCACCAATGGCGCCCCAGGACACCAGATCGGCAATGTACTGGGGGGTAATCATGTCCAGGAACTCGCAGCCTGCGGGCAAATCCAACTGGTTGACGGCCAGCAGCAATTCACGCGCCGTACGCAAACCCTGATTGATGTTGAAACTGCCATCCATGAACGGGTCGTTGATCAGCCCTTTCCAGCCTACTGTGGTACGTGGCTTTTCGAAGTACACACGCATCACAATTTCCAGCTCGGGCGCAAAACGCTTGCGCTCCACCGTCAAACGGCGGGCGTAGTCCATTGCAGCTTCAGTATCGTGAATGGAACAAGGGCCCACCACGACCACCAGACGATCATCGCGTTCGTGAAGAATCTTGTGAATGCTGCGACGTGCCTTGTGAACCGTGGTCGAGACAGCAGAGGTACACGGGAACTCGCGCATCACATGGGATGGGGGAGACAGCTCCTTAATTTCACGAATCCGTAAATCATCAGTATTGTGCGACACGATTGAACTCCAGTTGGTTTGCCAGGTCCGGGGGCAAACGAAAAAAAAGCCGCCCGGACAATGCTGGCGGCTTATTTCAGGATTTGGGTCTTACTTGTGTTTGGTGCAACCCGTCCTTTCCTCCACCAGCGGCATCGGAAAAGCATAAAAATAAAAGAAGAAAACGGGGGTTGCGAAAGTCATGGGAAAAATCCTAACACAGTTCCGGACGTGCCGCCAACAAAACCGGCAAGATTCACCCACAAAAATGCAGAATAACAAAATATTTATACCAACAAGCCGCTAAAAAACACCACCAAACGAAACTATCATTTCGTTTAGAATTTTTTATTGGCCCTTTTGTTTCGTGTTATCGCAAAAAATCACGATAAATCTTTTAGCTGGCTTGTTTGTCTTATTTTTACATCTGTATACAAAACTGATCGCTATCTGTCCTGCTCAGATGCGAAAGGGCCAAAACACAAGGTTCTGGCCCTTAGCTGCCCAATTTAGCAACACGCTATCCGTCCTTTTCCGCCATAACGCGCTTGCTGTCGCTCGCGGAAAAATTCGGCGTATTCCATCGGTTTCTGATCGGGGTGATTCACCCGCATATGATTCAAATAGGTTTCGTAATCAGGCACGCCCACCATCAGGCGCAAGGTTGTGGCCAGATAGCGCCCGGTACCCCGCCCTGCCTGGGCACTGCGCGAGATCGCTCCGGTCAATAAGCCTTTCATATCAAGCTCCTGCTGCCGCTTGAGCCGGCAATGGCTGGTAGGGGGTCTGGGCAGAATGCGGCTCTGTGCTGCGGCGCGCTTTCAACACGCAACGTATGCCAAAGAACACCATGCTCAAGACCACGAAAATGAACAGACCACACAAGGTGGAGTTCACGTAATCGTTGAAAATGACCTGCTGCATCTGCTCCAGTGATTTGGCCGGTGCCATGACGGTTTGTTCGGCCAGACCTTGCTGGTACACCTTGGCGTGGGCCAAAAAGCCGATCTTGGGATCGGGGTGGAACATTTTCTGAAAGCCAGCCACCAGTGTGCAAATCAGTAGCCAGAGAGTGGGAACCACGGTCACCCATGCGTAGCGGTCTTTCTTCATCTTAAAGAGCACCACCGTACCCAAGACCAGTGCCACTGCCGCCAGCATCTGGTTGGCAATACCGAACAAGGGCCACAAGGTATTGATGCCGCCCAACGGATCGACCACGCCCTGATACAGGAAGTAGCCCCACGCCGCCACGCACAAGGAAGTGGCAATCAAGTTGGCAACCAGAGACTCCGTACGCCGCAAGCCCGGAACAAAGGTTCCCATCAAATCTTGCAGCATAAAACGACCTGCACGCGTACCGGCGTCTACGGCCGTCAGAATGAACAAGGCTTCAAACAAAATGGCGAAGTGGTACCAGAAGCTCATCATCGCAGGCCCGCCGATGACGTTATGCAAGATGAAGGCCATACCTACGGCCAGAGTAGGAGCACCACCGGCACGAGAAATGATGCTGTTTTCACCCACGTCACTGGCCATTTGGGTCAGGTCAGCCGGTGTAATCAAAAAGCCCCAGCTGGACACCACTTGCGCGGCCTGTTCGGGCGTGGTGCCAATCAAGGCAGCCGGGCTATTCATGGCGTAGTAAATGCCAGGCTCGATAACGCAAGCGGCCACCAACGCCATGATGGCCACAAAGGACTCCATCAGCATGCCACCGTAACCGATGTAGCGCGCCTGGGTTTCGTTCTCGATCATCTTGGGCGTGGTGCCCGAGGAAATCAAGGCATGGAAACCGGACACGGCACCGCAAGCAATGGTAATGAACAGGAAGGGGAACAAGCTGCCGGACCAGACTGGACCGGTGCCATCAATAAACTGGGTGGTGGCGGGCATTTTCAGCTCGGGTGCCACGATCACAATCCCAATGGCCAGCCCCACAATGGTGCCAATTTTCAGGAAAGTGGACAGATAGTCACGCGGCGCCAGCAACAGCCACACGGGCAGCACGGCAGCAATAAAGCCGTAGATAATCAACGCCCAGGTCAGCTCTTCGCCATTCAGGGTAAAGAATGGCCCCCAAGTTGGATGTGCAGCTACGTCCTGACCATACACAATGGTGGCCAGCAGGAAGATCAGCCCAATCACCGAGACCTCGCCAATGCGGCCTGGCCTTAGGAAACGCAGATAAATCCCCATGAAGATAGCCAGCGGAATCGTTGCTGCCACCGTGAAGGTGCCCCACGGCGAGTTGATCAAGGCCTTGACCACAATCAGCGCCAGCACCGCCAGGATGATGACCATAATCAGAAAAGCGCCAAACAGCGCGATCACACCCGGCACCGTGCCCAGTTCGGACTTGATCAAATCCCCCAGCGAGCGCCCGTCACGGCGCATGGAGATGAACAGAACCGTGAAGTCCTGCACCGCCCCCGCAAACACCACGCCGGCCAGAATCCAGAGCATGCCGGGCAAATACCCCATTTGCGCTGCCAGCACCGGCCCCACCAATGGACCAGCACCTGCAATTGCAGCAAAATGGTGCCCAAAGAGCACATGTTTATTGGTCGGTACGTAGTCCAGACCATCGTTATGACGCCAGGCTGGCGTCATGCGGGTAGCGTCCAGCTCAAAGACCTTACGAGCAATGAAACGACTGTAGTAACGATAGGCAATTAAATAGACGCAGACTGCCGCGACGACGATCCATAGAGCATTGATGCTCTCCCCCCGGCTCAGTGCTACCGTCCCCAGGGAAAAGGCCCCCAGCATCGCAACCAGCACCCAAATCAGATGCTGTTTCATAAAACCGCCCTCTTCTGTGCGCATACAAGCTCCATGATTTGCATTAAGTAAGTCTGTCACCCACTTTTTCTTCTGGCTGCACTTCTGATCTGAAGAAGTTGCCAGCTGCCGGTACAAGAGACGCTACACCGCGCGGGCTTAGCGTTCTTGCTGGGTCAGCACAGTTGCTTGATACCGTGCATTTCCCGCACCAGCAGTGTTGAAAGCGCGCCAAAGCGCACTTTCCAAAAAGGTGTCGGCGCGCCCGAAGGCGCGCCGAACTTATTCATGAATCAACCTGAGGTAGGCACAAGTCAGGCGCTTTTGAGAGGGCAAGCGCTCTTGAATCCTTGGGAGCATAGTGAAAACGCGCACTCAAGACACCGCGCATTTTCCCTAAGATCAACTACTTTGCTTATATAGAAATTCTAATCAGTTCTTTTGATCGATAGTTTCTATCCATTTAATTTGAGTACGAATGATTTTATGCGCTATGATTTCCCTGCAAATCTTTCGTAAAACAAATCATTTATAACGAAATGGTATAGGCGAAAAAAGGACTCATGATGAAACTACAATCCAAGCCCCTCTGCGCGCTGGCCTTTGCCCTGATGGGCACCATGGCCGCCGCTTCCAGCGCCCAAGCTGTCACGCTGGAACAAGTCAAAGAGCGCGGCGTGATTCGCGTCGCCGTTGCTAATGAAATTCCGTACGGATATATGGACATGTCCGGCAAAGCCCAAGGTGCCGGCCCTGAAGTGGCCCAGGCCATCATGGAGCGCCTGGGTGTCAAAGAAATCAAATGGGAAACCGCCAATTTCGGCTCCCTGATTCCCGGCCTGCAAGCCAAACGCTTTGATATGGTGGCTGCTGAAATGGCCATCCTGCCGCAACGCTGCAATACCGTGCTGTTCTCCGAGCCCAACAGCTCTTACGGCGAAGGCCTGCTGGTGGCCAAGGGCAATCCCAAGAACATCCACTCTTACGAAGACTTCGCCAAGACCGATCACAAGATTGCCATCATGGCGGGAGCCGATCAGCTAGAGATGATGCAGGCCCTGGGTGTGCCTGACGCGCGCATGGTCACCATTTCCAACAACGCCGATGCCATCTCGACCGTAGCCACAGGTCGTGCCGATGCCTATGCGGCTACCGGCCAGACTGCCAGCGACCTGGCCTCCAAAGGAGATGGCAAGGTGGAACTGGCTGCCGAATTCAAGGATCCCATCATCAATGGCAAGCCGGTCCGTAGCTGGGGCGGTTTTACCTTTGCCAAGGAGTCCGAGGACCTGCGTGATGCCGTCAACAAGGAACTGGCTGAGTTCAAAAAAACCGATGAATGGAAAGCCATCCTGAGCAAGCATGGCTTTACCGAAGAAGACGTCAAGCATTCGTTTGAGAAATCCACGGAACAGCTGTGTAAAGCCTGATCCTTCACCTGCGGGTAAGGCGGCCGCACGGGCCTGCGCGGCTCCTTGCAAGGGCCAACAGAGCATTCAACGTGCGTCGCCTGCCCTTGTCTGGAACCTGATATGGATTGGTTAAGTTACAGCTTGCCCCTGATGGAAGGGGCCTGGGTCACCATACAACTCACCCTGTATTCAACCGTGGTGGGAGCTATCGCCGCCTTTGCTCTGGGCATAGGCCGGCTGTCCCACTCGGTCGCCCTGCGCTCTTTGTCCATCACGATTATTGAAGTTTTTCGCGGCACCTCTTTATTGGTACAACTGTTCTGGCTGTACTTTGCCCTGCCGATTCTGGGCGAGTCCATGGGTCTGGACTGGCGTCTGGACCCGGTCGTGGCTGGCACCCTGGCCTTGGGCCTGAACATTGGCGCCTATGGTGCCGAAGTGGTACGTGGGGCTATTCAGGCCGTGCCACACTCCCAACTGGAAGCCGCCAAGGCCCTGGACTTTACGGAGCGCCAAACCCTGTGGCGCATCAGCCTGCCCCAGGCCATCCCCGAGATGATGCCCAGCTTCGGGAATCTGGCCGTGCAGAATCTGAAAGATACGGCCCTGGTCTCTTTGATCAGCTTGGGGGACTTAAGCTTTAGAGCTGAACAAATACGCAACTTCACCCAGGACAGCACCACCATCTACACCCTGCTCTTGCTGATGTACTTTGGCATGGCACTGGTACTGACCGTCCTGATGAAATTGCTGGAACGCGCAACCGGCCGCTGGCGCGCGCAAAGGAGCTGAACATGCTGTTTGGTATTGAATGGGACACCAGCAGCAACGGAGCATTTGCGCTGTCTATCCTGCCTATCTTACTCAAAGGTTTATGGGTCACCATCCAGGCCGCTGTGCTGGGCTTCGGTGTGGCCGCGGTGTTAGGACTGATTCTGGCCGGCCTGAAAAGCGTACGTTTGCGCCTGATTTCCTGGCCCGCCTATGTACTGACCGAATTCCTGCGCGACACGCCTTTGCTGGTGCAACTGTTTTTCCTGTACTACGTGCTGCCGGACTACGGCATCGTGTTACCCGCCTTTCTGACCGGCGCGCTGGCGCTGGGGGTGCAATACAGCGCGTATCTGTCTGAAGTCTATCGAGCCGGTCTGGAGTCTGTTACTCACGGCCAGACTGAAGCCGCCCGCGCGCTGGATATTTCTCCGCTGCGCACCTTTATGGTCATCACCCTGCCCCAGGCTATCCCACGCATCATCCCGGCCATGGGTAATTACCTGGTGTCCATCATGAAGGACGTGCCCGTGCTCTCTGTCGTATCGGTGCTGGAAGTCCTGAACGTGGCCAAGATTATTGGTGACCGCACTTTTAACTACATCATTCCCCTGTCCATGGTGGGCGGCCTGTACCTGCTGCTGACCCTCCTGGCTTCGGCTGGGGTACGAGCGCTGGACCAGCGCTTGCCCAAGCAAGGAATTCCCCTGCGATGACTGACACTACAAACCCCATCATTCAATTTGACAATGTCACCAAGAAATTCGGTGATGTCACTGTCCTGGATGCCTTGAACTTCCAAGTAGAGCCTGGTGAGAAAGTCACCATCATCGGCCCTTCCGGTTCTGGTAAATCCACGGTACTGCGTATCCTGATGACGCTGGAAACCATCGACGAAGGCGTCATCACGGTAGCAGGCAAACCTCTCTGGCATGAACGAGTTGATGACAAGTTGGTGCCCGCCAGCCAAAACCATTTGCGCGAAATGCGCAAGGAAATGGGCATGGTGTTCCAGCAGTTCAACCTGTTCCCGCACATGACGGTGATGCGCAACGTCACCGAAGCGCCCACCCATGTGCTGGGCCTGTCCAAAGAACAGGCGCGCGAGCGGGCCACCAAATATCTGGATCTGGTGGGCCTGATCGACCATGCGGACAAATTCCCCAGCCAGCTCTCTGGCGGGCAGCAACAGCGCGTCGGCATTGCTCGAGCCCTGGCCATGGAACCGAACATTCTGCTATTTGACGAGCCAACCTCGGCTCTAGACCCGGAACTGGTGGGCGAAGTGCTGGGCGTGATCCAAAAGCTGAGTCAGGAACAGGATCTGACAATTTTGCTGGTGACCCACGAAATGCAATTTGCCAAGGAAGTCTCAGACCGCGTCTGCTTCTTTGATAAAGGCGTGATCGTGGAATCCGGCCCGCCCGAACAAGTATTCTGCAACCCGCAGGAAGCACGAACGCAGGCGTTCTTGAGCAACTTTATTCAGGCGGCGTGAACGCTAACACTGCGTCACTTGAGCGTGGCTCTCCCCTGAACCGCGCTCAAACGGCTTTTTCCAAAAAAATAGTCAATCTCCTGCAAAGGCTCCGTAGAGGGAGCTCTCCAAACCTGCACGGCGACGGGCCAGCCCTCCCAGGTAATCCGCCTTATCAGCAAAAGCCAAAAACGAATCTGTGCTTTGTTGCTAAACCAGCATAGCCAGATCCCGTCGCCCCTGTTTCGGACCAATCAAGAATGGGCCGCCTGAACCCAAAAACTGGCCGCCGCTTGCGTGCGTCGCGCATGACAAAGGCACGACCTGATACCTGAGCCGGCTCCAGATAAACACGTGGCTGAGGCTTGGTGCTCATGCTCTCTGTCCCCAAGTCTTATTCAAGCAAGGATGTCGCCGGAGCTTCAGCCAGTTTGATAGCATGCTCACGCACATCTTCCGGCCAGGCTGCCAGCAGTTGTTTGAATCGCTCCCACTCATCGGCAAACAAGGCTCGCATGGCTTCTTCAAAGCCGGGCAAATCGCCACCGATTGCCGTCATGAAGTTATAGACCCGCTCTTGCGCCTGACGACGCTGATCTTTGGCGGCACTGGCTCGGCGGGCTTGTTCCACCAGTTTGCGTAGGGCAACCGATGCACCTCCAGGCTGGGTTGCCAGCCAATCCCAATGTCGTGGCAACAAGGTCACCTCGCGGGGGACGACGCCCAGCTTAGGGCGACCACGGCCTCGTGGGGCCTCTTCTTTTATCTGCTCAAGCTCAGGTTCAGGGACGTCCACAGACGCATAGCGTTGCGCCAGCTCTTCGTCCGTCCCGTGCGTATTCACATCCACGAAGCGGCCCGTCTCATCGTCAAAGATCAACACGGGATCGTTAACCTGGCTTTCCAGCACTTTTTTCACGGCCAGCACATTGACCAGCATGGAACCGTGCGCGATACGGCGGTGGCCCATAAAGCTGGTGTAAGTATGGGGATAAGTCGTTTTCATAGCAAAACCAATGCGTCAAGTAAGAAGGCCCTATTTTTACCCGGGTATTATTAATCAGTCAATATTATCCGGATATAAATAAAAAATGGGCCAATTAGGTGCATTGAAGCCACTGATCCTGGCCAGCAAGCATCTCAAATGATTCCGACCTAAGCCATGACCAAAGAATTGTCTGCGCTCACTGCTTTCCTGGGCCCAGACCCGTCAATGCGATCAAGACCAATAGTCTGCCCACAACTCGGTCCCAGAGACTGGCCGCCTCATCCCCTTATGCAAAGTCTTGAATACACAAAAAACGCCCCCTGGAAACAAATCCAGGGAGCGTTTTATCCGGCCAAATCCGCACGCAAGGTACAGACCTTCTTCGTGCTTAGGGCTCCAGCAACGGCCCACTCAATGGCGTCAGGACAGGGAACTGTCCGCGAGTCGCCACATGAGCAGGACGGGGTGTCAGCCCCTGCTTGGGATCGCCCACGCAGTTCTCCATGCTGTTATAGACCGTAAACACATTGGCTCGTGGCCAAGGCGAGATATTGCTGGCCGAGCCATGCAAGGTATTGCAGTCAAAAAAGATCACCGAACCGGCCTTGGCCGTAATGGCCTCAATGCCGCCTTGATCCACCAGCAAACGCAGGCTGATCGGATCGGGCACGCCATACTCCTGCTTGCGCAAGGACTCCTTGTAATGGTTGTCCGGTGTCTGCCCCGTGCACGAGATGAACTGGCGGTGCGAGCCCGGCACCAGCATCAAGGGGCCATTGCACACATTATTGTCCGTCAGCAGCACCGAGCAACTTAATGCGCGCATCTGCGGCATGCCATCTTCGATATGCCAAGTCTCGAAGTCCGAGTGCCAGTAAAACTCCTTGCCGGTAAAGCCCGGTTTCAGGTTGGCACGGGACTGATGCACATACACCTCCGAGCCCAGAATCTGGCGAGCCACATCCAGCACACGTGGATCCCGCACCAGGCGGGCAATCAACTCGCTAAGTTCATGCACCCGAAAGATCGAGCGCACGGCCTGACTGCCTTTTTCCACCACGGCCTCTTCTCGGGACAAGATGCCGGGATCCGCACTCATCGCCTCCACATTGCCCAGCAAGGCTTGCACTTCCTGCGCATTGAACAAATCGGGCAGCAGCAAAAAGCCGTTGTCCTCATACTCCCGCAGTTGGGACTTGTTCAAAGGCTGGCTACCTACCGGGTCCGGATACACCACCGGCTCCTGGCGGCTGACGATGGCCGCCGTTCGTTCTGTACGGGATGTGTACAGATCGCTCATGGTCACTGTCATCATGCTCTCCTTAGGTCTTCAGTCTTCCACGATGGCTGGGTAAACCCCTTTCTCATCGTGAACTTCCTGACCGGTCAAGGGCGGATTGAATACGCAGATCACTCGCAGCGGCTCTTTACCACCACGCAGATAGTGTTCGTCGTGCTGGTCCAAAGCGTAGACCACGCCTGGGCCCAACTCGTATTTCTTGCCGTCGGCAACGGTTTCGATTTCACCATCGCCCTCGATGCACCATACCGCTTCCAGGTGATTCTGGTAGTGGATGTGCGTCTCGGTGCCAGGAAAAATAACGGTTTCATGAAAGGAAAAACCCATGCCGTCTTTCTTGAGCAAAACACGGCGGCTGACCCAGGTATCTGTACGCACCTCGTCGCGGGTTCCAATCACATCCTGTACGTTCTTCACCAACATTAGCGTGCTCCTCCAATCTTCAGAATCTTGGCTTGGCTGCCACGCTTGGACAGGCACTGCGCCACGCTGCGTTCAATAATGTCCAGCCCTTGAGTCAGCTCTTCATTGCTGATCGTCAGCGCAGGCAGCAGCTTCAGAACTTCGTCATGGGCGCCCGACGTTTCAACCACCAAACCCTGCTTGAAAGCCTGTGCGGCAATTTCATTGGCCAGACCGGCACCGGGTGGGGTTACCAGACCTTGGATCAGGCCGCGACCACGCACACTCAAGCCACGATCGGGGTAGCTGTGCACCAGATTTTCCAGCCAATCGCGCACTTGGCGCTCTTTACCCTGAATCTCGGCTTCAAAGTCCTCGTTGGCCCAGTAACTTTCCAGGGCTTGAGCGGCGGTCACGAACGCCAGGTTATTGCCACGGAAAGTACCGTTATGGGCGCTGGGCTTCCACACATCCAGCTCAGGACGCAGCAAGACCAGGGACATGGGCAAGCCAAAGCCAGACAAGGATTTGGACAAGGTAATAATGTCAGGGCTGATACCGGCCTGCTCGAAACTGAAGAAACGGCCAGTACGCCCGCAGCCGACCTGAATGTCATCGACAATCAGCAACATATCGTGCTCGCGGCACAGACGTTGCAGCTCACGCAACCAACGCTGTGTGGCAACGTTCACGCCCCCTTCACCTTGCACGGTTTCCACGATGACCGCGGCAGGATGGTCCAAACCACTGCTGGGATCTTCCAGCAAACGTTCCAGATAAGCCATCGTATTGACGTCCGGGCCCAAGTACCCGTCATAGGGCATGAACGAGGTATTGCCAAGGGCGACACCTGCTGCACTACGAAACTTGGAATTCGCCGTCACTGCCAGGGAACCCGTGCTGACGCCGTGGAAACCGTGCGTAAAGGAAATCACATTCTGGCGACCCTTGACCTGGCGTGCCAGTTTTAACGCCGCCTCCACGGCATTGGTGCCCGTCGGCCCGGTAAACTGCAAGCGGTAGTTCCACCCGCGTGGTTTGAGCAGAATTTTATCCACCGTTTCAAGAAAATACTTCTTGGCGCTGGTGGCCATGTCCAAACCATGTACCAAGCCGTCGGTGTTCAGGTATTCAATCAGCTTTTCTTTCAGATGGGGGTTGTTGTGCCCGTAGTTGAGCGTACCGGCCCCACTGAAAAAATCGATGTATTGCCGACCTGACTCGTCCTCCAAAACCGAGCCTCGGGCTTTGTTGAAAATGACCGGGAAGGACCGGACGTAGCCCCGTACTTCAGACTCCATCCGGTCGAATATTTTTAAATCAGTCATATTTCCTCTCCTGGTTATAGAACGGCGTGTCTTTTGAGCCGACAAACAACAATCAGCGAACCAGACCGGCTCTACCGTTCTTTTGCGTAAAGTCCCCTTATCCAGAGTCCAAGGGGCCGATTCGTAATAGAGGTTCTGCCTCGTGAGCCTGATCGGCAAACAAGGCGGTATCAAAAAATTCCTGTTCCTGCATGGGCACACCCCAACGCCGTGCCATGGCCGCAAACAAGCCGCGCGACGCCCGGTTCCCGGGGCTGACCGTCGTTTCCAGATAGCGCAGGGAACGACCACGCAAACGCTCTCGTAAGTGCTCCAGCATGGCCTGCCCCAGACGACGCCCGCGGGCGCGCTCATGCACGGCAACTTGCCACACAAAGAGCACATCGGGACGGTCGGGGAGAAAGTAGGCAGAGATGAAACCGTCTATTTGTTCCCCACGCTGCGCGATAACGCAGGTCTGGGAAAAGTGCTCGCTGAGCAGCAAATAGAGATATTCAGAATTCAGATCCAAGGGCGGACTGTCGGCAATCAGTTGATGGATTGCAGCAGCATCGCGCAATTGAGGCGCTCGCAGGATCAGCGCCGGGTCACTGGGGGCAGGATTGGCTGCAGTCACACTGCCAGCCGAGCTGCCCGGACTGGGTCGATCCGTCAAACCACCAACCCGGATTCAGGGGGAACATCCCCTTCCGGGACCTCAAGAATAGGCGAGGCCGTCTCATCGGCCTCCAGCACAACATCCGGGTCAGCGTCGAGCAAGCGCACAATGCGCTCCAGGGACAAGGTCATGGTGGCCTGTTCCAGCTCGGGCAACTCTTTCAAAGCGTCCGACAGCTTCTTTTGCAAAGGGGATGGCGTATCGTGTGCCAAGGTCTTACCCTCTGGTGTCGCACTGACAAAAACAATGCGCCGATCTTCACGACCGCGCTCACGCAGCACCAGTTTCTTGTCTTCCAGACGATCCAGAATACCGACCACGGTGCTGGGGCTGACGTGCATTTCGCGACTGATGGCTGTAGCCGTCAGCGGGCCTTTTTCAATAATGGTGCGCAGGCAGATCAACTGAGGCGCGGTGATATTGCTGTACGCCGACAGCTGCCTGGAATGCAGGGCAATCGAGCGCGTAATCTGGCGCAAAGCCCGCAAAATTCGTAAATCGTAGTGTTGATCTGTGGTCATTTAATTAGCCAAACAAAATAATTCAGCACGATTAATTCGTGTTGAAATGATATGCCTAGAAAAGATCTAAGTCAAACCGATTCACACTCAAAATCATACGGAGCGTAAACACGCAGAGCCGACTTAAAACCCCAAAAAGTAAGCACCCGCCCCCTATTGAGCGGGCCAGCAAAATGTGGAAAATACCCTGCCCTATCCCTTTATTCGCCCTGATCGCGCCAAGACGATACACAGCTTACAGTACACTGTCATGCGCCTTTACCGAGGCGGATCGGTCTGTCTTTAACCAAGGCAGAGGCGCTGCATCAGAATCCTGCTTGCAAACTGCCACAGCCTGATACAGACCCAGCCCATTAACCCATCACCGTCTCGGCCAAGTAAAGCCACGACCTGCCCACGGTGCGCCTGGCAGACAGTAAAACCAGCATGAAGCAATCTGATAAGGCCACCCTGACCGGACTGATCGCCATTGTCCTTTGGAGCACGATAGTCGGTCTGATCCGCAGCGTCAGCGACTATCTTGGCGCCACCGGTGGCGCTGCTCTGATTTACACCCTGGCTACCGTCTTTCTGCTGTTATCGGTGGGCTGGGTGCGCCTACGAGACTTCCCTCGCCGCTACCTGCTTTGGGGCAGCATCCTGTTTGTCTGTTATGAGCTGTGCCTTGCCCTGTCGATTGGCTATGCTCATAACAGCCAGCAGGCTATTGAAGTGGGGATGGTCAATTATCTGTGGCCCACCTTCACCATCGTGGCCGCTATTTTGTTCAATAAGCAAAAAGCCAACTGGCTGATTGCGCCTGGCCTATTCTTGTCCATGATGGGTATCAGTTGGATTCTGGGCGGTGAACAAGGCTTGGGTCTGCACAACATCTGGCTGAATGTGCAGGACAATCCCTTGAGCTACGGCCTGGCCTTTAGCGGTGCACTGATCTGGGCCGGCTACAGCACCATGACCGCCCGCATCGCCCAGGGCAAAAATGGCATCACCTTGTTTTTCATGCTGACAGCAGCGGCCCTGTGGATGAAATACCTGATCCAAGGCGCGCCTGCCATCACGTTCACAGTGCCCGCTTTACTGTATTTGCTGCTGGCTGCCATTGCGATGGGCTTTGGTTATGCCGCCTGGAACGTGGGCATTTTGCATGGCAATGTCACCATACTGGCCGGCGCTTCTTACTTTATTCCGGTCATTTCAGCCGCCCTGTCCACCTTTTTGCTGCAAGCCCCCTTGACGCTGACTTTCTGGCAAGGCTCGGCCATGGTGTGTTCGGGGGCCCTGTTGTGTTGGTGGGCCATTCGCGTGCGCAAACCCAGGCCGGTGACACGCACTGTCTGAAAAACCATACTCATTAATCCCAACACCGTTGTGCCTGCCGCGCAAAAATCAAAACTAAAAGCAATGTGCTGTGCTGCAATAAAAGCGGCATCAAAAAAGACCGCCCCCGTTAATTCAACTTCGGGCGGTCTTTTTATTGGTTTTGATTAGCCAGCAAATTAAATCAGGCGGTTCCACCCACAGTCAGGTTTTCCATCCGCACGGTAGGAATCCCGACCCCAACCGGAACACTTTGACCTTCTTTACCGCAAGTACCCACTCCTGAATCCAACTGCATGTCATTACCGATCATACTGATTTGATTCATGGCATCGGGTCCGCTACCAATCAGGGTGGCCCCTTTAACGGGGTACATCAGTTTCCCATTTTCAATCACCCAGGCTTCCGAGGCGGAGAAAACAAACTTACCGCTAGTAATATCAACCTGGCCGCCACCGAAGTCTACGGCATATAAACCTTTTTTAACCGAGGCAATAATTTCCTGAGGATCCTTATCGCCGCCCAACATAAAGGTGTTGGTCATACGCGGCATGGGCAGGCTGGCGTAGGATTCACGGCGGCCATTACCCGTAATGGCCGTCCCCATCAGGCGCGCATTATGGGTATCTTGCAAGTAGCCTTTCAAAATACCGTCTTCAATCAAAACCGTACGTTGCGTGGTATTGCCCTCGTCATCCATATTTAAGGAACCACGGCGGTTTTCCAAGGTGCCATCATCAATGACGGTCACGCCTTTAGAAGCCACGCGCTGGCCAATACGGCCCGAGAACAAGCTGCTGCCTCTCCGGTTGAAATCGCCCTCCAAACCATGGCCTACCGCTTCGTGCAGCATGACGCCTGGCCAGCCCGGCCCCAGAACCACCGTCATCTGCCCAGCGGGTGCCGGTTTGGCTTGCAGATTTGTCATGGCTGAACGCACAGCCTTGTCCACATAACTGCGCAGCATATCGTCAGAGAAATAGGACAGGTCAACCCGCCCGCCACCGGCTGCCGAGCCGCGTTCACGACGGCCATTTTGTTCAACAATGACCGACAAGGACAAATGCACCAAGGGACGTACATCGGCTGCCAACCGGCCATCGCTACCGGCGACCAGCACCACATCGTATTCCGCACCCAGACTGGCCATGACCTGCACCACGCGCGAATCTGCCGCACGCGCCAAAGCATCCAGCCTTCCCAGCAAAGCCACCTTCTCAGGGGCAGGCAAACTGGCGATAGGGTCCGTGCCGGTATACAAGGGGGGGCGCGGTGAATCGGTCGGCACCAAAATGCCGCTTTTACCCGAACCGCCCTGGCGTGCAATCGAACGCACCACACGGGCCGAGGACAGCAACGCCTCGGGACTGAGGGAGTCCGAATAGGCAAACGCGGTTTTCTCGCCGCTTAATGCACGCACACCCACGCCCTGCTCGATTGAAAAGCTGCCGCTTTTGACGATCCCCTCATCCAGCGCCCAGCCTTCGCTACGGGTGTACTGAAAATACAAATCGGCGTAGTCGGCCTGATGGGTGAAGATCTCACCGAGCGCGCCAGACAAATGACTTTCGTCCAGACCCCAGGGGTCAAGCAACAGTCCACGGGCACATTCCAGAGCATTGATAGCCGGATCAACTAACTTCATCGTTTATTCCTACTGACAGATCCCCGGCAAGCCCATGGCTGCAAGGGACGAAAATGGGTACCAATAGACGTGCTGACATCAACTTGGCTTCCGTCCATCTGAGCATTAAAACAGAATGTGCCACCGTATGCGATGCCCACGTACGGATCAGGCCATTTACGCCCCTCCCCCCCTAAATCAGCCGATTGAAGCAATCGGTTCAAATATTCTACTTACGACATTTTCTGATACGGAATTAAAACTATTTAAAAATCCGTCTAATTAGAAATGAACCCATATGGTTTTGGTATAAACCCATTCGGTTTTATGATAACCCCTGATTAGATTAATTAATCAAGAGCCATAGAATCGTCTAATACCCTTAAATAATTACAAAAACCAAACACCTTTTTGATTAAGGGTTTATTTTTTATCCAAACCACTTATCTTTTCAAGAAAATCAAAGTACACTGCTTTCACATGATAAACATGAGCTTGTGCAGGCAGGGTTTATCAGATAACTACAAACATGAAACAGGAATCCTATATGTCAGTCGAAACTTACAGCTCCGCAAAGCAGAAGATCGAAAAAGAGATTCTGCGTCTGCAAAAGCAGATGAAATCCCTTAGAGTTAAACAGCGTCGTCCTGTCATTGCGTCTATCGTCAAGTCCATGCAAGACAACGAGATCACGATTGAAGAAGTTGCTGAAGCTCTGGAAAACTCTGCCCGTCGCGGCGCTGGCGCTAGCTCCAATGGTCCCAAAACCAGCCTGCCTCCCAAATACCGCCACCCCGGCACCCAAGACACCTGGACGGGCCGTGGTCGTCCACCACGCTGGATCATTGATGCAGAAGCCAATGGCCGCAGCCGTGAAGAGTTTCTTATCAAATAAGCTTGGAAACCAAACAAAAGAAAGGGACCGCTTTTCAAGCGGTCCCTTTCTTATTGATCTAAAACCCCTACATAATATCGGGGTTCTAGCGACTCAATCTCGAGGTAATGGATATCGGATATCAATCACTTGTCCATTATTACCGGGAAAACCATCAAATATGGCCTGGGACAAAAAAGGCATCTGCTGGTCCAGATTGTCAGAATGGCTATACGACACAGCGGTGGCGCGATACACTTCCGCGCCCGAGTTTTGATTATCCGTAATAATTACATTTAGATAATTTTTATACATAGTGACAGGAACATTCACTACATTCGGAGAATAAAAGAAACCGCCGCCCCAGCCATCATTTGGCGCATAATAGCCGCGACCAATTCCCCATGCGGATGGGCCATAAAAGCTATCTGCAAATTGCGGCACCCAGCTTTGCTCCTGCGGATTGCCATAATCCATTTGCACCACGAAACGCGCCGATTTCAGATCAGGGGCTTGCACCAGTCCTGTCACCCCAATAGAAGCCCGCACAGAATCAGCAAAAGACTGGTATTGCAAACTGCCGCTTTTGTCTGGCGAGGACTTGATGTAATACGTATCGCCACTGGTGGTGGTGGGCCATTGCTGATAACGCGTCAATTTGGCAGACCAGCTAGGCGCAGCGCAAGCCGTAGTCAACAACGCGAATGCCAGGCCCATCAGGCGTAGGGCGCGCCAGGAAGCCCCTTCAGAAAATAAGCTCATCGTTTCACCTTTGCTTGTTTTTCGCTTGCACGTTCAAGCCCGATTAATGGCAGCGCCACAGCGCTGGCGAACAATTAGTGTACTGCCTGTTTCTGGCGCTCAGTGTGGGCGTTCAAACAACATTACAATAGACCATCTTTTTCGATTGTCGGACCAGGATCACATGCGCACAGACACCTTACCCACGATCTCCCGTCACGATTACCAACCCTACCCCTATCAAATAGAAAAGGTACGGTTGGAATTTGATTTGGCGGCCGAGCAAACCTTGGTTCGTCTGGCTTTTCGAGCCAGCAGCCGGGATGGCCAGATCCGCCCCCTGGTGCTGGATGGCGAAGACATTGAACTCATTGAAATCAGTCTGAATGGCGTCGCCCTGAACGCCCAGGATTACCAGCTTGATGAGCAGGGCCTGGCGCTCTCGCCGGCGGCCACAGAGTTTGACGTGGTACTGGTGAGCCGCTGCCGCCCCCAAGAGAACACCATGCTGATGGGCCTGTATATCTCGGGCCAGAACCTATTTACTCAATGCGAAGCCCAGGGCTTTCGCCGCATCACTTTCTTTCCGGACCGCCCCGATGTGATGTCCCGCTATGAAGTGGTGCTGCGTGGCGATGCCAAGCGCTACCCGTATCTGCTCTCCAATGGCAATTTGCTGGAAAGCACCACACTGGACGATGGCCGTACTCAAGCTATCTGGGAAGACCCCTTTCCAAAACCTTCTTATTTATTTGCGCTGGTGGCCGGCGATTTTGATGTACGCGAGCGTGAAATCAAAAAGGCCAATGGCCAGCCTGCCCTATTGCAGGTTTATTGCGATCGTGGTGACGGCGATAAAACAGAATGGGCCATGCAATGCCTGGAGCATTCAGTACGCTGGGATGAGCAACGCTTCGGCCTGGAACTGGATCTGGACCGCTTCATGATTGTGGCCGCTCGCGACTTCAATATGGGCGCGATGGAAAACAAGGGCCTGAACATTTTTAATTCCGCCTATGTGCTGGCCGATGCACAAAGCACCACCGATGCGTCCTTCAACGCCGTCGAAGCCGTTATTGGTCACGAATATTTCCACAACTGGACGGGCAACCGCGTGACGTGCCGCGACTGGTTCCAGCTCTCCTTGAAAGAAGGCCTGACGGTGTTCCGCGACCAGGAGTTCTCGGCAGACATGTTGGCGCAAGGACTGGACGGCCCTCAAGCTGCCAGCGCTCGTGCCGTCAAACGCATTGATGATGTCAGCGTCTTGCGCGCGGCCCAATTTCCTGAAGATGCCGGCCCGATGGCTCACCCTATCCGTCCCGAGAGCTATCAGGAAATCAGCAACTTTTATACCGCCACGATTTACGAGAAAGGCGCTGAAGTCATTCGCATGCAGCACACCTTGCTGGGCGAAGAAAACTTTCAGGCTGGCATTCGTGAATACTTCAAGCGCCATGACGGCCAAGCGGTCACGTGCGATGATTTCGTGGACAGCATGGACAGCGTGTATCGCCAAGTCAAGCCTGGCCGCAGCCTGGAACAGTTCCGACGCTGGTATCAGCAGGCCGGCACTCCCCGCGTTCAGGTCAGCCTGCAACACGACCCCGCCACCCAGACCGCTACGCTGACCCTGCGCCAAAGCAATGCCCCCGCTGGGATTGAAAACAAATCCACGCCCAAACCCCCTTTGCATATCCCCTTTGCCCTGGGCATGCTGGATCAACAAGGCGCTCCCTTAACCCTGCACCTGGATGATCAGCAAGGCGATACGCTGGTGCTGGATTTCACTGAAGCGGAACAAAGCTGGACCTTCACGCAGATTCCCGACGCTCCGGTTCTGTCCCTGCTGCGCAATTTCTCTGCCCCCGTGCGGGTGGACTACTACCGTCCGGATTCCGAGCTGGCTTTGCTAGCCCGCCACGACACGGATCCATTTGCACGCTGGGAAGCGGCGCAGTTGCTGGCTACCCGTCTGATTTTGTCCTCGGCCTCGGGACGCACTCCTTCGGCCACACAATTGGCGACCGTAGTGCAAACCTGGCATGCGCTGGTACAAGACCCCGCCTTAAGCCCTGCTTACAAGGCCCGCATCCTGTCCCTTCCCAGCGAGCGTGAATTGCTGGAACAGACCCAGCCCATGACCCCGCGTGCCGTTGTTCAAGCCCGCCGTCAACTCCAACGTGAACTGGGTCTGGCCCTGACTCCCTACTGGCAAGAGCTGTACCAGTACCTGAGCCTGGAACAGGCTCCTTACAGCCCAGACGCCTTGCAGGCAGGCCAGCGCTCCTTGCGCAATCTGGCTCTGAATTATCTGCTGGTTGCCGGCGTGAGTACCGGCCCACGGTTGGCACGCAATCAATACGATCAGGCCACCAATATGACTGATCGCATGGGTGCCTTAAGTGCGCTGGTGAACTACGGCGACCAAGAAGATCGCCAAGACGGCCTGGATGACTTTTTCCAGCGCTGGCAAGACAATCCCCTGGTGCTGGACCGCTGGTTCAGCTTGCAGGCCACCGCCCCCAGCACACAAGTTGCCCAAGTGCGCGCCTTGATGCTGCATCCGGCTTTCTCGATGCGCAATCCCAACCGCGCTCGCTCTCTGATTTTCCAGTTTTGCATGAATAATATGCAGGCGGTACACACGCCCGAAGGCTATACCTTCTGGGCCGAGCAAGTCATTGCCCTGGACAAGCTCAACCCGGAAATCTCTGCCCGTCTGGCCCGTGTGTTTGATAACTGGGCCCGCTTTGAACCCGAAGCCCGCGACCTGCTCAAGGCAGCGCTGGAGCGTATTCAGGCCGAACCCGGCCTGTCGGGTAATGTGGCCGAAATCGTACATAAAGCATTAACTCTTTGACCTCGGAGTCTGTCTTGAAGAAAAACCTTACTCAGTATCTGGTGGAGCAACAGCGCCAGAAAAAAACGGTCACCGCCGATGTGCGCCTACTACTGGAGACCGTGGCTCGCGCGTGCAAGGCCATTGGCCATGCCGTCAGCAAAGGGGCGCTGGGCGGCGTTCTGGGTTCTCTGGACTCCGAGAACGTCCAGGGCGAAGTTCAGAAAAAACTGGACGTCCTGTCCAATGAAATTCTGCTGGAAGCCAATGAATGGGGCGGCAATCTGGCTGCCATGGCCTCCGAGGAAATGGACACCCTGCACCGTATCCCCGACTACTACCCCAAGGGCGAAAACCTGCTCTTGTTCGATCCGCTGGATGGCTCATCCAATATTGACGTGAACGTGTCCATTGGCACGATCTTCTCGGTGCTGAGCGTACCGCCTGAAGCGCGTGACCGCGTCATCGAAGAGCAGGACTTCCTGCAGCCCGGCATGCGCCAGGTTGCGGCCGGTTATGCCATTTACGGCCCACAAACCATGCTGGTACTGACTGTGGGTGACGGCGTTGCCGCGTTCACGCTGGACAAGGAAATGGGCTCCTGGGTATTGACCACTGAGCGCGTCACCATCCCTGAGGACACCGCTGAATTTGCCATCAACATGTCTAATATGCGTCACTGGGAAGCTCCGGTAAAACGCTATATCGACGACTGTCTGGCAGGCCCAGAAGGCCCACTGGGTAAAAGCTACAATATGCGCTGGATCGCCTCCATGGTGGCCGATGTACACCGCATCCTGACCCGTGGCGGTATCTTCATGTATCCCCGTGATGCCCGCGCCTCCGGTCGCAAAGGCAAGCTGCGTTTGATGTACGAAGCCAACCCCATGAGCTTCCTGGTCGAGCAGGCTGGTGGCTTGTCGATTGACGGCACACAGCGCATTCTGGACGTGCAGCCTACAGAACTGCATCAGCGCATTGGCGTGATTCTGGGTTCGCGCAATGAGGTCGAGCGCGTGCGCCAATACCACGAGCAGGGTTGACTTCTATCCGCTGCACGCCAGCGGACACCGTTGCTTTGCTGAAATGAAAATGGCCTCCAGATTGGAGGCCATTTTTTTAGAAGGCAAACTATTCAGGCTGACTGCTGAGCACGTCTTTTCAACTACCAGATAGGTAAATTGGGAAATAACGTAAAGCCAACAAGGGCAGATGAGTGGTTCATAAGCACACCTCTGGTCTCAAGCACAGCGCTGAACAAAGACTATCTGTTCATCACTCTCTACACCCGATAATCCGCTTTAATCCAGTGTCAAAACGGTAGACCCCGTCGTGCGACGACCCGCCAAAGCCTCATGCGCCTGGGCAACCTGATCCAGTGCAAAGCGTTGGCCAATCAGCGGCTTGATCTTGCCTTGCAAAACCAGCTCGAACATCTCATCTGCCGCGGCCTGCATGGTTTCCTGCGTCGGCACATAAGCACCCAGAACAGGACGAGTCACATACAAGGAACCCTTGGCGGCCAGAGTCGCCAGATTCACACCGGTTACCGGGCCGGAGGCATTGCCAAAGCTGACCATCAAGCCACGCGGTTGCAAGCAATCCAGCGAACGCTCCCAGGTGTCTTTACCCACACCGTCATAAACGACCGGCACTTTTTGGCCATTGGTCAGTTCCAGTACACGCTGCACCACATCTTCATAGGAGTAATCAATCACTTCCCAAGCACCATTCGCTTTCGCCAGTGCTGCTTTTTCGGGGCCAGAAACCGTACCAATCAATTTCACACCCAAGGCACGCGCCCATTGGCAGGCATACAAACCCACGCCACCGGCAGCGGCATGGAACAGAATCGTCTGGCCTTCATGCACACGATAAGTCTGGCGCAGCAAGTACCAGCAAGTCAGACCTTTCAGCATCATGGCTGCGGCCTGCTCAAAAGAGACAGCATCGGGAATACGCACGACACGGTCGGCAGGTACATTACGTGCTTGGGCATACGCCCCCAGGGGACTTTGACCGTAAGCGACGCGATCACCCACTTTCAGGTGCGTGACACCCGAACCGACTGCTTCCACAATGCCAGAC
Source organism: Alcaligenes sp. (assembly GCF_050255915.1). Taxonomy (NCBI): domain Bacteria; kingdom Pseudomonadati; phylum Pseudomonadota; class Betaproteobacteria; order Burkholderiales; family Alcaligenaceae; genus Alcaligenes; species Alcaligenes sp. The sequence goes on along the minus strand of NZ_JBFWIQ010000004.1, from coordinate 54,716 downwards.
GCCTCAAACCCCAAACCATGGGGCAAGGGATGGCTGTAGAGGCCATTACGGAAATAAATATCGATAAAGTTCAAACCCACCGCCTTTTGCCGTATGGTGACTTCTTGTTCCTGCGGAGCAGGTAACTCTACCGAAGCCCACTGCAATACCTCCGGGCCTCCATTACGTTCAATCCGTATCGCCTTAACCATCTGCGTCATTGTTTTACTCCTTTGATGAGGGGGCCCGTTGCAATGTCTTAGAATAATGCCTTACACGTATTGCCTGCCCGACCCCGCTGCCCTATCGCTGGCTGATCTAAAGCACCAGAATAGCGTAAATTTCACTCTTTTTTCTCGGATCGCTTTCCATGACGCATGGACGTGCTCTGGCAGCCATTCATGTGGCCGCCGTTCTGTTCGGACTGACCGGTATTTTTGGTGAACTCATCCAGGTCGGCGCCATGCTGATCACCGCTGGCCGGGCCAGCTTTGCGGTCCTGGCCTTGTTTATCAGTATCCGCTCTCAAGGACGCGGTTTGGGGCAAGGCATGAAAGCCGCGGACTTTCGTACCCTTCTTATGGCCTCCATCATGCTGGCCATTCACTGGGCCACTTTTTTTGTGGCCGTCAAAGTAGGCGGCGTGGCCATTGCCACCTTGGGGTTTGCCAGCTTCCCGGCCTTCATTACCCTGTGCGAATGGGCCGTATTGCGAGAGCGCGTCACGGTATCGGAATGGATCATTCTGGCTTTGGTCACCGTCGGTTTGTTGCTGGTTACCCCCTCTTTCGACTTTCAGGATCAATCGACCATCGGCTTGGCCTGGGCCATTGCCTCCGGCTTTACCTTTGCCATGTTCACCCTGATCAACCGCCGCGCTGCCAAACATTTGTCGGCACAGCAAGTGGCCTGGTGGGAGAACCTGTTTGTCGCCCTGATGTGCTGGCCTTTTGCCATACCGCTGCTGGGCGATAGCACATTATTAGACTGGTTCTGGATTGCCCTGCTGGGAGTGTTTTGCACAGCGCTGTCACACTACCTGCTGGTCTCTGCACTCAGCGTTCTGAATGCGCGCAGCGCCGGGATTGTGATCGCCCTGGAGCCCGTCTACGCCATTGCCTTTGCGGCTCTGCTCTTCGCTCAATACCCCAGCAGCCGTGCGCTGCTGGGCGGTGCCATCATGATTGGCGCCATCACTTGGGCAGGCCTGCGCCCACCCAAGTCCAACTAAGGATTTAGGCCATCGCTTCCAAAGTCTGGGCGATGGCCATTCTTGCCTTTTCCCTACTTATTGGCCCGATGGCGCAATACCAATCGGGCCAGAACATCAAATAGCTGGGCTCACCTAAGCCTTCATCCAGCACCCTCACTGAGAAAGAGCCCCCCCCCCAAAGAACGCCCTTTTCTGTCGATACTCAAAAGCGCTATGACTCAATTGAGCCACCTCAAAATGACAACCAATTTCCACACTGGAAATCAGTTACCATTATAATGAGCTGTACAGCAATGACTGACGCTCTATCTTTCTCAACGCACAAGCACCTCGGAAGGTAACCATGGTAAAAAAATCACCTGGGATAAAACCTAAAATTCATGCGATTGCTGGCGGCCTTGCCGGGATCGTAATCTTCAGTTTTCTGCTTTCCACGACGCTGGTCGAGATTCTTGGCAGCCAGCAAGAAATCGCTTTCGTAAAACGTATGATCGTTTTTCCAGGGCTATTCATATTGGTTCCGCTGCTTGCCCTCACAGGCGGGCTAGGGAAAGCGATGGCAGGCTCCGCCTCGCATCCCACACTGGCAATTAAAATCAAGCGTATGAAAATCATTGCCGCGTTCGGTATCGTGATTTTGATACCCAGTGCACTGGCGCTATCCAAGCTAGCAGCATCAGGCACCTTCGGGCCAATGTTCATCCTCATCCAAACCATAGAAATTTTGGCTGGCGTCACAAACCTAAGCCTCATCATCTTGAATGCTAAAGATGGTGCCGCTCTGTCAAAGCCGGGGTACTGAGACTGCTCAGCAGGAAATATCAAACGCCACAACATTTGAAACCGGTACTATGGGATGCCACTCAACTTACGGCGGCAACCGGTATCCACGAAAGGAGCTTAACGATTAGCAACTACTCTGATAGCAGTCAAAAGCAATCATTGACGGAAATCATTCTCGCCATTTTCCGCTTGAAAACTGCACTACTTGAAAATGGGAATGAACTGGTGCGGACTATCGTGACAGATAGCACCAACTGGCAAGTCTTGGGCGCTCTCGCACTCGCCAACCACGCCATGACCGCTCCCATGGTGGCTGAAAGTATGGGGATGACGCGCCAGGGAGCACAAAAGCGCTTGAACAAGCTCGCTGAAGACGGATTGGTGAAACCACATTCCAATCCTCGCCACGATCGCTCGCCAATTTGGGAACTCACTGATACCGGGCAGGAAGCCTATCAACAGATCATGAGCCGCTATGATGTCTGGCTCCAATCCCTACTTCCACAATTTCAATCCGCAAGCGCTGACTTAGCTACGACTCGTCAGGTGCTGACAGAGCTGGAAAAAGCACTCAATCACACTGATATCAAAAACGACGTCCTACCCAACATTGATGGTGGGCACCCGATATCCAAAACCAACACACCGTAGCGCACGTCATCGCCACAGCGGCCTTGTGATGTTCCGTGGTCGCTAGCTTTGAGCACTACTTCATGCAATCACTACAAGTACAAACCAACTTGGGCAGGCCTGCGCCCACCCAAGTCCAGCTAAGGGTTTAGGCCATCGCTTCCAAAGTCTGGGCGATGGCAGCACCGACTTCTGAGGTGCTCGCCTGGCCGCCCAGATCGGGCGTACGCGGACCATTAGCCAACACCTGCTCAATGGCTTGCACTACTTCGGCCGCTGCCTGTGGGTAGCCCAGAAAATCCAGCATCAAGGCACCACTCCAGATTTGACCGACCGGGTTGGCAATACCCTTGCCGTAGATATCCGGTGCCGAGCCATGCACGGGCTCGAACAAGGATGGAAACACACGTTCAGGGTTCAGGTTGGCCGACGGCGCAATACCGATGGTGCCGGTACATGCCGGCCCCAGATCGGACAAGATATCGCCAAACAGGTTGGAAGCCACCACCACATCGAACCAGTCCGGGTGCTGTACAAAGTGAGCACATAGAATGTCGATGTGATACTTGTCCCACTTCACATCCGGGTATTGCTCGCCCATGGCGGCCACGCGGGAATCCCACCAAGGCATGGAAATCGAAATACCGTTGGATTTGGTCGCGGCGGTGACGTGCTTGCCTCGTTTTTTAGCCAGTTCAAAAGCGAACTTCAAAACACGGTCTGTACCGGTGCGGGTAAAGACGCTTTCCTGAATGACCACTTCGCGCTGCGTGCCTTCAAACAGGATGCCGCCGCTATTGGAGTACTCGCCCTCGGTATTCTCGCGCACGATAAAGAAATCAATATCACCAGGTTCACGACCTGCCAGCGGCGAACGCACACCGGGCATCAAACGCACGGGACGCAAGTTGATGTACTGATCAAATTCACGACGGAATTTAAACAAGGACTCCCACAGAGAAACATGGTCAGGCACCAGATCAGGCCAGCCCATGGCACCAAAGAAAATGGCCTCGGTATCCATCAACTGGGCTTTCCAATCTGACGGCATCATGGTGCCGTGCTTCTGGTAGTAGTCCGAGCTCCAGTCCAGCACTTTCCAATCAAAATTGATGGCGTGACGACGAGCAGCCACTTCCAAAATACGCAGCCCTTCAGGCATGACTTCCTTGCCGATCCCGTCTCCCGCGATCACGGCAATGCGATGAACTTTACTCATTCCTCTATCCTTGTGGTTTTAGCTGGCCGCAATGGCCTTATTTTGAAAAAGCACTGCTTCGTTCACGAAACAGCAGGCAGCCTGTCAGCTTCCACCGTGCTGGCAGACTGGCCCTCAATTTGAAAACGCTTAATAACCCTGACTATGATCCACTCGTCCGGCCGCTGGTTTACCTTGCTGCAAAAGCTCGATACGTGAGCCAATTTGCTCCAGCGCCAGCTCTCGCACGGTGATGCCCGAAATATGCGGCGTAACCATCACAGAAGGAATGCCCCAATACGGATGATCCGCAGGCAGCGGCTCCTGGGTGAAGGCATCCAGCAAAGCGCCTGACAGATGACCGCTTTTGAGCGCGTCCAGCACATCCGCATCGACCAAATGTCCACCACGAGCCACGTTGATCAAAAAACCACCGGGCTGCAAATTGGACAACAGGTCGCGGTTGATCAGCCCTTCCGTTTGCGGCGTCAGTGGCAAAGCGTTGACCAGGATACGGCTGGCAGAGACGCACGCTTTCAGGCCCTCTTCACCCGCATAGCAAGGGAAGTCCGCTTCATGCAGACGACGCGACCAGCCACGCACAGGATAGCCCAGGCTGGCGATGACCTTGGCAATCTTGCTGCCAATTGCGCCCAGCCCCAAGACGGCTACCGGCCACTGCCGACGATCAATCGGGCGATAGGCTTTCCACTTGCCCTCGCGCGCCTGCTCTTCGTAGGGCTGAAAACGACCCACGGCACGCAGTACACCATACAAGGCATATTCGGCCATTTGCTCGGCCATGCCCGCGTCCTCCAGACGGTACAAAGGCATCTCGGCTGGGATACGGCCTGCCACCGCATCCACGCCCGCCCCCAGATTGAAAGTGGCGCGCAGCGTAGGTTCCTGCTTGAACAAGGCCGTATCCGGTTGCCACACCACAGCGTAGGTCGCCCCGGTGCTGGGCTGACCCGCTACGAACTCGTCAACTTTCCAATCAGGGTAGGCCTTGCGGAATTCGTCCGCCCAACGTGTGGTTTCTGATGGCCGTGCGGTGGCAATAATTAAATGCGGCAGTTGCAAGGGCATTAACGTTTTCCTCCAAATAAAGAGCCCAATACCCCACGCAGCACTTTAGTGGCAGCCCGTTTGGTCTCGGTTCTAATCATGCTTTGCACCAAACCGTCTTTCTTGCCACCGCGCGGCCCTGTTGATCCAAATAGAAAGTCATTGACCACGCCCATCAAGCCATCGTCCTTGTTTGCTGGCGCGCCGACCTGTGTGGCGCCTGCTGCACCATTGGCGGCGGCGTCCGCTGTTTTCTTGGCCAGCACCTCGTAGGCGGATTCGCGGTCAATAGCCTGGTCGTATTTCAAGCCGAACAAGGAGGCTTGTCGAACCGCCTGTCGCTCGGCATCAGTGGCCGGGCCAATCCGGCTACCTGGAGCCACCAGCCAGGCACGCTCGGTAGGCGTGGGAATGCCCTTGGCATCCAGCATGGACACCAAAGCCTCCCCCACCCCCAGCTCGGTAATCGCCGCTTCAATATCCAAACCGGGATTAGGGCGCATCGTTTGCGCTGCTGTCTTGACAGCCTTCTGATCACGCGGCGTAAAGGCGCGCAAAGCGTGCTGAACCCGATTACCCAACTGGCCCAGAACGGTATCAGGAATATCCAGCGGGTTTTGTGTCACGAAATAAATACCCACGCCTTTGGAGCGGATCAGACGCACGACCTGCTCGACTTTTTCCAGCAAAGCCTTGGGGGCACCTGTAAACAATAAGTGGGCTTCGTCAAAAAAGAAAACCAGACGCGGTTTGTCCAGATCGCCCACTTCCGGCAGGCGCTCGTACAGATCAGCCAGCATCCACAACAGAAATACCGCGTACAAACGAGGCGATTGCATCAGCTTGTCAGCGGCCAGCACATTGATCATGCCGCGCCCGGCAGAGTCGGTACGAATCCAATCCATCACATCCAGGGCGGGTTCGCCAAAGAAGCGATCCGCCCCTTGGGTTTCCAGGCGCAGCAAGGCGCGTTGAATGGCCCCTACGCTAGCGGCAGCAATATTGCCGTACTGATTACGCAGCTCGGCAGCACGATCCGATAGGTCTTGCAGCAAGGCACGCAAATCCTTCAAGTCCAGAATCAGTTGTCCCTCATCATCAGCCACCCGGAACAGAATGTTCAATATTCCTTCCTGGGTGTCATTGAGCTCCAGAATCTGGGCCAACAGCAAAGGCCCCATGTCGGAGATGGTGGCGCGCACTGGATGGCCCTGCTCGCCAAAAATGTCCCAGAAAGCAACCGGATTGGCGCCCCAGGCCGGTTCAGGCAGCCCCAGCTTTTGCAGACGCTCCTGCAATTTGGGATTGGGCTGGGCAGCCTGAGAAATTCCGCTCAAGTCTCCCTTGGCATCGGCCAGAAAAACCGGGGTTCCCTGCCGGGAAAAAGCCTCGGCCAGTACTTGCAAGGTGACAGTTTTTCCTGTCCCTGTCGCCCCCGTAATACAACCATGCCGGTTAGCCAGAGCAGGCAACAGGTAAATGGGAGTATTGCTGTTTTGAGCAAGCAAAATTGGATCGGCCATGATTGTTTGTTCTCTTCCGGATAGAATGCCAAGTGCCTAGATTCTAGCGACTTTCGCCCAAGCTCGGGCCTTGTCGCACAGACAGGTTAAAATAGATCTGTTTTTCTTTGAACGTAGTCTACTGAATTGGTAATACTTTATGGCCGGACATAGTAAATGGGCGAATATTCAGCACCGTAAAGGTCGTCAGGACGCAAAACGGGGCAAACTTTGGACCAAGATCATTCGTGAGGTCACCGTGGCCGCGCGTGCCGGCGGCCCTGACCCCGAGTCCAACCCACGTTTGCGCATGGCCTGGGACAAGGCAACCGCGGCCAATATGCCCAAAGACAACATTCTGCGCGCCATCCAGCGCGGCGCAGGCGGGGCAGACGACGCCAACTACGAAGAAATTCGCTACGAAGGCTATGGCATTAACGGTGCTGCCGTTATTGTGGACTGCATGACTGACAACCGTCAGCGCACGGTCTCGGATGTGCGTCACGCCTTTACCAAAAATGGCGGCAATCTGGGTCTGGACGGCTCGGTCGTGTTTCAATTTCGCCACTGCGGTCAGTTTCTGTTCGCCCCAGGCACCTCGGAAGACACGATTATGGAGATCGGCCTGGAGGCCGGTGCCGACGACATCGTGACGGATGAAGAAGGCCTGATCGAAGTGCTATGCGCTCCCACGGACTACCCGGCTGTGCAAGCAGCGTTCCAGGCAGCCGGTCTGACCCCCGAAGTAGAGGGTGTCGTCATGAAAGCCCTGAACGAGACCGAACTGAGCGGCGATGATGCCGTCAAAATGCAAAAACTTCTGGACGCACTGGAAGGCCTGGACGATGTCCAAGAGGTCTACACCACCGCTGTCATGGACGAAGCCGAATAACCTGATTCCTGAAAACTCCTCTTTGCGGGCCCTGCCCGACTCATCACTATGAAGCTACTTGTTGTCGGCAGCGGCGGCCGTGAACACGCCTTGGCATGGCGCCTGGCCCAATCTGCACGCGTACAGACTGTCTACGTTGCCCCGGGCAATGGCGGTACCGCACGTGCCGAACGTATTGAAAACCTGGCGATCACCGATATCCAGGAACTGATTGCCTTTGTGAAGCAAGAAAAAATTGCCTTCACCGTCGTTGGCCCGGAAGCGCCTCTGGCCGCTGGCATTGTGGACGCCTTCCGTGCGGCCGGCCTGAAAATCTTTGGTCCCACCCAGGCTGCTGCGCAGCTCGAAAGCTCCAAGGACTACGCCAAGGCTTTCATGGTGCGCCACAACATTCCAACAGCCGCCTACGCAACCTTTACCGACCCGGACGCCGCCAAGGATTACATCCGCCAGCAAGGCGCACCCATTGTGGTCAAGGCCGACGGCCTGGCCGCTGGCAAGGGTGTGATCGTGGCTACCACGCTGGAAGAAGCACTGAGCGCCATTGACGATATTCTGGGCGATGGCCGCTTTGGTGCTGCCGGTGCCCGCGTGGTCGTGGAAGAGTGCCTGACCGGCGAGGAAGCCAGCTTCATCGTGATGTGCGACGGCAAGCATGTACTGCCGATGGCCACCAGTCAGGATCACAAACGTCTGAAAGACGGCGATCAAGGCCCGAACACGGGTGGCATGGGCGCTTACTCCCCTGCCCCTATCGTCAGTCCTACGCTGCACAACCGCATCATGCGCGAAGTCATTCACCCCACCATGCAAGGCATGGCCAAGGAAGGCTTGCCCTACTCCGGTTTTCTGTACGCTGGCGTGATGATTGACGATGGTCCGGACGCAACCCGTCCGATCAAAGTGCTGGAATTCAACTGCCGCATGGGCGACCCTGAAACCCAGCCCATCATGATGCGCATCAAAAGCGATCTGACCGAAACCTTCGAGCTGGCTCTGGCTGGCAAGCTGGACGAGGCCACTATCGAATGGGATCGTCGTACCGCGATTGGCGTAGTACTGGCTGCGGCCAACTACCCCGAAGAGCCTCGTACCGGTGATGCCATCACCCAGTTTGCGAAAGACACCGACGAGTGCATCACCTTCCATGCGGGCACTCAAATGAAAGACGGTACCGTCGTCACCTCTGGTGGTCGTGTACTGTGCGTGACCGCCATGGCCGACTCCATCCGTCGCGCTCAGGAAGCCGCTTACGAGGCCATTTCCCAAACGCATTTCGACGGCAAGCAATTTCGCACCGATATTGGCTGGCGCGCCCTGCCCAGCAACGAATCCTGATTGTCGCAGCAAGGTCTTTTCATGTCTTTACCCATTGATACCGTCCAGGCTTATTTCCGTCAGTTGCAAAGCCACATCGTGGACACTCTGGAGCAACTGGATGGTACGCCCTTCGAGTCGGACCAGTGGGATCGTCCAGAAGGCGGTGGCGGTCTGTCCCGCCTGCTGGAGAACGGCCCCGTGTTCGAGCGGGCTGCCGTTTTGTTCAGCCATGTCAAAGGCCACACCCTGCCTCCTTCGGCCAGCGCCCACCGCCCTGAATTGGCCGGACGCCCCTGGGAGGCCATGGGTGTTTCGCTGGTGATACACCCGCGTAATCCCTTTGTGCCCACCACGCACATGAACGTGCGCATGTTTGTGGCCCAGGCCCAGACAGCGGATCAAGACGATGTATTCTGGTTTGGCGGCGGTATGGACTTAACGCCCTACTACCTGCACGAAGACGATGCCCGCCATTTTCATCAGGTGTGCCACGATGCCCTGGCACCGCACGGTGCGGATTACTACCCGCGCTACAAGCGCTGGTGCGACGAGTATTTCTATCTGAAGCATCGCAACGAAACCCGTGGTATTGGCGGCATTTTCTACGACGATTTGAACGAGTCCGGCTTTGAAGCCAGCTTTGCCCTGACCCGCTCCGTGGGCAACTCCTTTACCGATGCCTACGTGCCCATCGTGCGTGCCCGCATGGATCAGGAATACACCCAGGAAAATCGGGACTTCCAGGCCATTCGTCGTGGCCGCTATGTCGAATTCAATCTGGTCTTTGACCGCGGCACCCTGTTTGGTCTGCAATCGGGGGGGCGTACGGAATCCATCCTGCTGTCCATGCCTCCCCAGGCAAACTGGCGCTACAACTGGTCGCCCGAACCTGGCACACCGGAAGCGGCTTTGGCGCAATACCTGGTGCCTCGCGAATGGATTTAAAGCGAGTCGGGCTCTTGGGTGGCAGTTTCGACCCCATCCATAAAGCCCATATAGCACTGGCTCTTGCTGCATTCGAGCAATTGCAGCTGGATCAGGTTCAACTGCTGCCCGCTGCCCAGCCCTGGCAACGCGACGCCCTGGGTGCCAGCACCCAGGACCGTCTGGCCATGGCCGAGCTGGCCACCCAAAGCCACCACGGGCTGCAAGTGAACCCCGTAGAGATCGAACGCGGCGGCCCCACCTACACCATAGACACGGTGCGCAGCTTGCCTGCCGGGTCGCGGTACTACTGGATTTTAGGCAGCGACCAACTGCATAATTTCTGCAGCTGGAACGACTGGCAGGAAATTCTTGAATACGTCGAGCTGGCGGTGGCCCAGCGCCCCGGCAGTCCTGTGGAAACGCCCGCAGCCTTGCAACAGGAGCTGAGTCGACTTCAGCGCCGTTTACATCAGATCGACTTTCTGCCCATGGACATCTCGGCCACCCAAATTCGGGAGCGAGTGCAGCGCGGTGACAACATCACCGCCCTGGTCCCGGAAGAAGTCGCTCAATACATTGACAAAAAACGGCTCTATCTTTCCCACCCACAGGTGCGCCCTGTATAGTTCTTTTTATGAATATAGAAACACTTCAACGACTCGTCATCGATGCCCTCGAAGACGTCAAAGCTCAAGACATCAAGGTCTTTAGCACTACCCACATGACCGGCCTGTTCGATCGTGTGGTCATCGCCAGTGGTACGTCCAACCGGCAAACCCGCGCTCTGGCCCAGAACGTGTTTGATAAAGCACGTCAAAACAAAGTCGACGTTCTGGCCCATGAAGGCGAGGACACCGGCGAATGGGTATTGCTGGATTTGGGTGACATTGTGGTGCATTGCATGCAGCCCGCCATCCGCCAGTATTACAACCTGGAAGAACTTTGGGGCGAGCGCCCTGTCGAAGTGGAACTGCTGCCGCAATCGCGCCAGGTTCCACCCACTGGCTTTTTCGCCAGCGCCGACGAAGACTAAGCTCTTGCTCCTGCCTGTCGGCAACACCCAGGCCGCAGCTTATGATGCGGCCTTTTTTTTACCGCCGGGCCACCCCAAGGCTCGGCACCCCCGGTAAAAAACGCCCCCTCGGGGATGAGCCCGGACACACAGAAGCCCATTGGGAACGGCTGTGTATCAGGCAAATCCGAGCGGCATACAGGCCGCGAGGGGGAGCGCAAGCCGAAGGCGCAACGTGGGGGCTTTTTTTCTTGTACGACATTTCATGAAACTCATTGTCATTGCCGTCGGTCAGCGTATGCCCGACTGGGTAGAACAAGGTTGGCAGGAATATGCTCGCCGCCTGCCCCAGGACTGCGCCATAGAACTGCGTGAAATCAAGGCTGAGCCCCGTACCAGCGGCAAAACACCTGCCCAGATGATGCAGGCTGAAGCCAAACGTATTGAAGCAGCCATCCCCGCCCAGGCAATGCGTATTGCTCTGGACGAACGCGGCAAGGACCTGACCACCGTCAAGCTAGCCCAGGAACTCGAACGCTGGCGCAGCAGTGGTCAGGATATTGCGATTCTGGTCGGAGGCCCGGACGGGCTGGACGCAACCTTGAAGCAAAGTTGCCACGGCATGCTGCGCCTGTCCTCCCTGACGCTGCCCCACCCTCTGGTACGCATTTTTCTGGCCGAACAACTGTATCGCGCCTGGTCCGTCATGACCGGGCATCCTTATCACCGCGCCTGAATCTTCTTTAGCTCTGATTTTCTATGCCTTTTCAGCCCATCTACTTGGCCTCTGCCAGCCCGCGCCGCCACGACCTGCTCAACAGCATCCAGATTACTCATGAAGTCCTGAATGTACCCAGCCCTCCAGGCGAGGATGAACCCCGTCTGGAACAAGAGGCCGTGCTGGACTATGTTCGGCGTACCGCCCGCGACAAACTGCTGCGCGCGCTGGAATGGCGTGTACAGAACAGCAGCCTGGATCAGGAACGCGCTATTTTAAGTGCCGACACCACGGTCTGCATGGGCGAAGACATTTTTGGCAAACCTGCGGATCTGGACGACGCCGCACGTATCTTGCGCGAGCTCTCGGGCCGCCGTCACAAAGTGATGACAGCCTTGTCCCTGGGCGTAGGTGGAGTGGAATTTGAAAGCATCAGCATTAGCGAAGTCAGCTTCAAAACCCTGAACGAACAAGAAATTGCAGAATACTGTGCCAGCGGTGAACCTATGGGCAAAGCCGGAGCCTATGGCATTCAAGGTCTGGGTGGCGCATTCATCAGCCATTTGAGTGGCAGCTATACCGGCGTGATGGGTTTGCCTGTACACGAAACCTATCGCTTACTGGAATTGGCTAACCTGAAAATCCGCGCCCCCGGTTGAACCAGAGAAACGACCGAATCAGAACAGGCATGGGGAACTATCCAGGCAAGGCCCAGTCCCATCCTTTTATTCCATTTTGATCTTAGTATATATTTTCTTGGTATATACACTCACCGACTGTTTTGCAGGAATAACTACCATGTCGCTTTCTTCTTTTTCGATTCGTCTTGCCCTGGCCGGTTTGCTGTGTGCAAGCACGGCCGCGCAAGCCGCCGACCGTCCCGCTGCACTGAAAGCCCTGGAAGAACAAGGGCTGTCCATTGTGGGCGAGTTTGATGCCCCCGGCGGCCTGAAAGCCTGGGGTGCCTATAGCGGAAATCAGGCGCTGGCTATCTACAACTTGCCCGATGGGCAGCATATGATGGTCGGCACCATGATCGATGCCAAAGGCGAAGAGGTACGTCCTGCAGGCCTGGACGAGCTGGTGCAACCGGCTATCGCCAAAGACATGCTGGGCAAGCTGGAAAAGTCCCGCTGGATCAAAGATGGCGACGATAAGGCCTCACGCGTGGTCTACGTCTTTACCGATCCCAACTGCCCTTACTGCATGCAGTTCTGGCAAATGGCCCGCCCCTGGGTTGAGTCCGGCAAGGTGCAACTGCGTCACATCATGGTGGGCATACTGGCTCCCAGCAGCAGTCTGAAATCGGCCGCCATCCTGGCCGCCAAAGACCCAACCAAGGCCTTGAACGAGCACTCCCTGGCCATGCTGAAAGACCGCAGCGCCGGTGTGAAAGGACTAGACAGCATACCCAGCGACATCGAGGCCGACCTGACCCGCAATGAAGATCTGATGATGGGCTGGGACTTGCGTGCCACCCCCGCCATGGTCTGGCAAGATGAGCAGGGCCGCATTCAAATGCAGACCGGCGCTTCGCCCGACATTGCCGAACGCGTTTTTGGCCCACGCTAATATCAAGCAGGACGTTTATTCATGAGTACTCGTGTTCTTTTGCATGCTCCTACTGTCGATGCCCTGGAGCGTGCCCGCAGCAATGCGCGCAACTTGCTCAAGGACATCCCGGATGCCCAGATTCGTATCATCGCCAATGCCCAGGCCGTTAAAGCCTGTGTAGAAGGCGCTGAACACGATTGCGACACCTACACTTACCTGTGTCCCAACACACTGCGCAATCAGGATCTCAATGCACCAGAACGCTTCCAGACGCTGGAGCACGGGGCTATCACCGCGCTGGTGAAACTGCAGGCAGACAACTGGATTTACATTCGGGCCTGAGCAGATGTAGGCCTGGCACAACAGACCATACAGGCCGGTCATTATTTTGCCTAAGCCTGTTCAAACCTTGATACGATAGCTAGGCCCGCGACAAGCGGGCCTGTTTTTACCCCGTATCACAAGGAAATCTGCTATGTCCACCCTCGCCCGTTCTGCTCTGCGCCCCTTCCTGCTACTGGCTGCTTTATGTGCTTTAGGAACCAGTCAGGCACTGGCGCAGCAAACCACGGTGGGTGTCGGCGTGGGTTTCGCCCCAAAATACGAAGGGGCCGACAGTTACGGTGGCCGTTTCTACCCTCTGCTGTCGCACCGTAACGGCCACTTTTTCCTGGCCCCAAAAGCAGGCATGCCTGCCATCGGCCTGCAAACCAATCTGACAGACAACTGGACTATCGGCACCTACGCCGCCCTGGCCCGCGCACGTAAATCCGGTGATGCCGACCGCCTGTACGGTACGGACGATATTGATCGTCACGGCAATCTGGGTGTATTTACTGCTTACCGACTAGGCAATGCCAAGATCGAAGGCAGTTACTACCAGGCACTGAAAAGCGGCTACGGCGCCACTGCCGTTCTAGATCTGAGTTACCGCCTCTGGAACGATCAGGACAGCAGCTTCTCGCTGGGTGCGGAATTGAAATGGTCCAACGAAAAAGCCATGCGCACCTACTTTGGCGTGAAATCGCATGAAGCTGCTGGCAGCAATGGCCAACTGCGCACGTACCGCCCTGACGCTGGTTTGCGCTCTTATGCCTTGTACGGCCAGTACACCCACAAGATCAGCGAAAGCTGGTCCCTGCAAGGTCTGCTCGGCGTGAACACCTTGGGTGAAGAAGCCAAGGACAGTCCATTGGTCGAGAAGAAAAGCAGCGTCTTTGGTGGCGTAGGCTTGGGCTACAGCTTCTAAATACCTGTCAGGGTCTGCCGACCCGTTTAACCGTCAAGCCGTTGTGTTCCAGGCGTGCCTGCACAACGGCTCGATGATCACCCTGTATCTCCAGCGTTCCCCCTTTCAGCGTCCCGCCCGCCCCACACGCACTCTTCAGTTCTTTGACCAACGCCTTGAGCTGCTCTTCAGGCATCACCAGACCTGTTACCACGGTCACTCCCTTTCCTTTGCGTCCCTTGGTTTCCAGACTCAAGCGCACTGGCCCCTGAACCTGAGACAAGGCTTGTTCGCGCTTGTTTTCTTCGCAACGACACTGGTTCTGAGGCTGTCCGCAATCCGGACACACGCGTCCTTGTTCTGTGCTGTATACCAGCCTGGATAGCTGGTCCGATAAACTGGCCATGAGCTGGCTTCCTTCCAATTACTGAATCAAAACAAGCCTTCGGCTTGCGCTCCACTTCGCGGCCTGTGTGCTAGGCTCACCCCCAAGGGGGATTTTTTCCTTGGGGCGGCCCGGCGGTAAAAAAAAGCCCACCGAAATTCGGTGGGCTTTACGCTGGACAAAGCCCAGATAAATTACATCATGCCCATCAGGACCAGACCCAGCAATTGCTCGGAGGTAAAGCGCTGGCCGTTGATATCGAACACGCGATCCTGACCATCGTACTTGATAACGGTAGAGATATCGTTTTCGTCATTCTTGATCATATTGGACTTGGCGTAAGGCGCCACAGCAGCATCCAGCATCATGTCCAGCATGGCAGCGTTACCTTCCTCAGGCGTCAGGCCTTCGGCCTTGTCCATATCGGTAGCCAGACCACGCAGCATGGGCTTGGAGATCGAGACATCCAACTGAGCAGCAGGAATCGCTTCAACCCACAGCTCTGGGCTTTCTTTCAACTGTTGCAGCGTTGCATCAGGCTTTTGGAAGTCCACGCGCAAAGTGGCTTTGGACTCGCCAGCGGCAGTGTACCAACGCAGCGGCTCAATACGCAGCACAGGTTTTTGCTCCAGCGCTTGCAGAACCAGTTCCATTATCTTCTGAGCAGTTGGGCCATCAACCGAATCCATATCGTTTTGCAAATTGGAGTCGGAAATCAGCTTGGAGAGCGCAGAAATAGCAGGTGCATAGACGCGATCAAAGTTCATGGACAACTCAATCGAACCCAGATTGACCTTGTCCTCAAACACCAGATCACTGACCGTGTAGATGACCTTGGTATCGCTGATGGAGTCTTTGGTGACAGCGTCCGAGTTGACAGCGATTTGCTTGAAAGTGATGCCATCGGTCTCGGCGGTTTGCATCTTCACGTTATCCACGCTTAGCTTGCCAACCTGGGTGCCGTTTACATTGATGTCGCCATCTTGCTTGAAATCCACCACAAAGTTGGAGGCTTCCAGCTTCAATGGATCTTCGCTGATGTCATCGACGAACAGCTTGGGGAAGCTGCCAGTCACAACAATATCTTTGCTCTTGCCACCGGCTTTGGTACGCAACTGGCCACCACTGAAATCCACACTGATTTCATTGCCTTGGTGCTTGATGGCTTCAAAGTGCACGTTGGTGTCCACAGCACCGTCAAAACCAACCAGGCTGTCTGCCCACAAAGGGGTCTTGTCGCCAGTCAGCTTGTACCAGCCTTCCGTGTCCTTGGTCTTGACCAGGGTGCTGCGCGACAAGGCGGCAACAGGAGTGAAGTTACCCAGAGCCATTGCCGACATAGGAAGCGGACCATGGCTGATCTTGTCATCAAAAGTCAGCTCCAGAGGCGTATCTTCAGCATCAGAAGGCTTGATAGTGATGGTGTAACGAGCGGTAGAGGAAAATACGCCACGCTGGTAATCCAGCACATTCATGACGACTGACTCGCTCAAGCCCATTTGCTGCATCTGCTCGGCAGCCAGGGTATTGAACTGGGCCACTTTCTCACTGACCAGCGCTTCAGTTTTCTTACCGGTATACCAAGTCGAACCGCCGTATGCAGCCGCTAACACGACAACCAGTGTGACTAGCCCTGTACTTTTTTTCATGACTTCCCTTTTGTTGATCTACAGTCCCAACTTTAAACAGCCGACATAATACCGAAACTAAGTTTGACTGAAGATGGTTTATTCCCCGTAATTGTAACTATTCACGTGCGTAATGCGAGCGACATCTTGTTCGCCCAGTCCCAAACGATGAGCCACACGGTAACTTTGCTGGGCTGCATGGGCCACGGGCATACTGGTATGACTGGCACTGGCCAACTCTGCCACCGTGTTCAAGTCCTTCAACATGGTGTCGACCGACGCTTTTACTTGATTGTCGCGCTGCGTCATGCGCGGCACGAACAATTGCAGCAGCACCGAATCGGCCCAACCACCCCCCAGAGCCTCACTGATTTTAGAAGCATCCACACCATTATCATTGGCCAGGCTCAAGGCCTCGGCGATGGCGGTCAAGGTGGTGGCCACAATGGTCTGATTGCATAATTTTGTTACTTGGCCAGCCCCGACCGCCCCCATCAAGGTGACGCGCTGCGAATACGCCTCCAGTGCGGGGCGCACGCGCTCTAGCTGTGCCGCTTGTCCACCCACCATGATGGCCAAGGTGCCTTGTTCAGCCCCACCGACACCACCCGATACAGGGGCATCCAGCCAGTCAGCCCCGCAACGCTGCTGCAATTGGGCAGCCATCTCGCGCGTCGCCCGAGGTGAAATCGAGGAGTGGTCTACCACAATCTGCAAGGTTCCCTGCACAGTGGCCAGGCCCTGCTCACCCAGGACGGTATCGTGCACTGCTTGGGCATCGAACACGCACAGGAATACGGCTTCACACTGCTGGGCCATTTGCGCTGGAGTATCACACCAGCTTGCTCCTGCTTCCAATAGTGCAAGTGCCTTGTCTTTGGAGCGATTCCAGATACTGACCTGATAACCCGCCCCCAACAGGCGGCGCACCATCGGTTGACCCATACGACCCAATCCACAAAAACCAATCTTCATGTTTTGTCCTTTACGCCCCCAGGCCGCCACATCAACGGCAATGAGGCAAGAAAAACCCGCCTATCAGGCGGGTGGATTCCGGCCAGCCCAGCTTCGGGCGGCCTTCACGCTTGGCGTCAGGCCGCATCAGGCTGACGGTCAGGAGCGGCTTCTTGAAACGCGGATAGTTCCAGACATTTTTCTTCCACCGCCAACAGGCGAGGAAAAGCAGTCAGGTCAATCTCAAAGCGACGCGCATTGAACATCTGAGGAATCAGGCAAATTTCAGCCATACCGGGCGTATCACCAAAGATGAAGGCGTGACCTTTTTTGCCATGGCGTTGCACCAAGGCCTCCAGGCCCTCCAGTCCTACGCTGACCCAATGGCGATACCACTGATTGCGCGCATCTTCTTGGGCATGCAACTCGTTCTTCAAGTACTGCAGCACACGCAGATTATTCAATGGATGAATATCACAGGCCACGGTTTGAGCCATGGACCGCGCCCAGGCCCGCTCTGCTGAGGTTTTAGGCAAGAACGGCAGTTCGGGATAGCGTTCGTCCAAATATTCCAAAATAGCCAGGGATTGCGTGATGATCAAACCATCGTCGTCCAAGGCAGGCAACAACTGGACAGGGTTGATTTGCACATAATCGGGCTGATGCTGCTGACCGCCATCTTTAAGCAGATGCACAGGCTTGATCTGGTAATCCAGTCCCTTGAGGTTCAGACCAATCCGCACCCGGTAAGCGGCGGAACTGCGAAAGTAGCTATATAAAATCATCTTGTCTCCTGTCCACCCTGCAAAATTCGTTTTTTTATTTGTTCAGGTTTTCAATCTTGCGCGACAACTCTCGGGGCAGCGGGAAGGCAATGTTTTCCTCCACCCCATCCAGGGCTCGTACACGACCCACGCCTAGTTCCTGCAAGCGCTGAATCACCTGATTGACCAGAACCTCCGGTGCCGATGCGCCGGCCGTCACACCCACGCGCTTTTTACCCACCAGCCAGGCCGGATCAATCATTTCCGGTTTATCCAACAGATAGGCTTCAGCGCCTTTGCGTTCAGCCACTTCGCGCAAACGATTCGAGTTCGAGCTATTGGTACTGCCCACCACCAGAACCAGGTCGCACTGAGGGGCCATGATCTTGACCGCATCCTGACGGTTCTGGGTGGCGTAACAGATATCGCTTTTCTTGGGTTCGACGATATTGGGGAAACGCTCGCGCAAGGCCTGGGCCACAACCGCCGCATCGTCCACGGACAAGGTGGTTTGCGTCACAAAGGCCAACTTGTCGGGATCAGCCACGTTCAGATTGGCGACGTCCTCGGGCGTTTCCACCAGGTACATGCCGCCATCGGCCTGCCCCAAGGTGCCCTCAACTTCAGGGTGACCGACGTGACCAATCATGATGATTTCCCGGCCTTCGGCGCGCATGCGAGAGACCTCGATATGCACTTTGGTCACCAGCGGGCAGGTGGCGTCAAAGACTTTCAGGCCACGTTTTTCGGCATCGTCACGCACCTGACGCGAGACGCCGTGGGCCGAGAAAATCACGATCGCGCCCGAGGGAGCTTCGTCCAGCTCTTTAATAAAGATCGCCCCTTTGTTGCGCAGGTCTTCGACCACGTAACGGTTATGGACGATTTCATGACGCACATAGATTGGTGCGCCGTGCAATTCCAAGGCGCGTTCGACAATATCAATCGCGCGGTCGACCCCAGCACAGAATCCACGGGGCTGGGCCAGAACAACCTCAGCGTTCTGAACGGGAGTAACTTGACTCATTACAGAATCCCCAAAATATGAACATCCAGACGCAAGGCCACACCGGCCAAAGGATGGTTGAAATCGAACAAGGCCGTCTTGTCGTCGATTTCCTTGAGCACGCCCGAATAGCGGCTGCCATTCGGGGCGGCAAACTCCACCATGTCACCGGGTACGAACTCCACCCCTTCGGCAGCATTGCTGGCCAGCATTTCACGAGTGATGCGCTGCAAGAGGTCCGGATTACGGGCACCGTAGGCATCCTCGGGGGTGATGTCGAGCTGAAAGCGCTCGTCCTCACGGTGACCCAGCAATTTTTCTTCCATACCGGGGGCCCACTGACCATTGCCCAGTTGCAAGGTCGCCGGACGACCCGTAAAGGTATCCGCGAACACAGAGCCTGCCGCCGGGCCACTGGCCAGCTCTATACGATAGTGCAAAGTCAGGTAGGAATCCTGACGGACAATTCCAAGCTCGGAACTAGCAGAGTTACTCACGATCGCTCACTATAGAAAATCATTCAATTACCGCATTTTAACGTTTCTTATGGCCACATCCACTTTACGCCGCCAAGGGCCCCGCGAGCGCATGTTGGCGCACGGCCCTGCCTGCCTGAGCACCCCGGAACTGCTGGGTATTGTCCTGCGCACCGGTACACGCGGGCGCAATGCTGTCGAGCTCGGTCAGATGTTGCTGGAACATTTTAACGGACTCAAAGGATTATTATCGGCCGATGCGTCTGCCCTGCGTCAGCTGGACGGAATCGGGCCAGCCAAATGCGCGGAACTGTTGGTTATCCGGGAACTGCAACGCCGCTGTGCCCTGGAATCCCTGACCGGATTGCCAGTACTGAATCAGGCGGACAAGGTACGCGACTATTGCCTGGCCCATATTGGACATTTGCCCGTGGAGCACTGCCTGGCCCTGTTTCTGGACAATCAACTGCGCCTGATCTGCGCCGAGGAAATCAGCCGGGGCACCGTCAATCAGGCCTCGGTCTACCCACGGGAGATCTTGCGCGCTGCCCTGCGCCACCATAGCTGCGCCATTATTCTGGCGCACAATCACCCTTCTGGCGCTGCCTATCCCAGCGCGTCCGATATCAGGCTGACCCGGCACATACGTCAGGCACTGGCATTAGTAGATATACGTTTGTTGGACCATATTATTGTCACGCCCAGCCAGACTGTCTCCATGGCCGAACGCGGGGATCTGTAGCCGACCGGGTCCGGCGGAAACTGCCGGATTTTTGATACAGTTCCATGAGCTTCCCCGTAAAATCCTGAACACACTACAAGAGTACGGAGCGCCATGTCTGATCCCGCCGTGAAGTCCTTTGTTGGACGCGTACGTGACATTCTTCACGATCTATCCCCATCAGAGCGACGTCTGGCGGAATTTGCCCTGGATTTCCCAGGCGATCTGGCCGGCTACAGCGCGTCTGAGCTGGCATCTCTGGCCAATGTATCTAACGCCACGGTTACCCGCTTTATTCGGCGCCTGGGTTATAGCAATTACGAAGCGGCTCGCAAGCAAGTGCGCTCCGAAAAGAAAGCGGGCTCTCCCCTGCTGCTGGCCGCGACCGAGACAGAAGCCGAACGCTCGCTGGCCACACACCTGCAACAGAGCCAGAACAATCTGGCCTCCACCTACCGACGCATTCCCGACTCACTACTACTAGAGATTGCCCAGGCCATTCTGGGCGCACGCAAAGTGTGGGTACTGGGGTTTCGATCCAGCCATGCTCTGGCCAATTACTTTCGCTGGCAGTTGCTGCAAATCGTCCCTGAAGCCCATCTGATTCCCGGCCCTGGCGAAACCATGGGGGAGCATCTGGCCGGCATACACGCCGACGATGTGGTGGTGATCTTTGCCCTGCGTCGCCGGGTGCGCAATATGGATCAGCTGATTAGGCAAATAGCTCAGCTGAACCCGAATGTGCTGCATATCACCGATCAACTCAGCGCCGAGAAAAGTGCCTGTCGCTGGACGTTGCGATGCGATGTCCAGTCGCCCGGTGTGCTGGACAACCACGTGGCGGTGATCGGCTTATGCCATTTGATTCTGAGTCAGATAATGGATCAGGCCGGCCCGGTCGGGCGTCGCCATTTGGGCATGGTGGAAGCTTTCCACGACAGTTTTCTGGAGCTGTAGACCGCTGAAACTGGCATCACAAACCCATCCACTGCTCATGCAGCCAAGAAGGTAAGTCAGTCCAGCACAAGTCAGGCTGCCAGAGGCTATCCCAAGAATCGAATAAGGATCATATGCAAAATGCGATGATCCTTTTTTTATTAAAACCCCTTTTTTATCAATGAATTAAAGAACAGAATAAAAAAACTGCAAAATCTTTCTCGTTAACCCTAGTTTTGAAAATATTTTTTCATATTAATAATGGCTGAAAAAATAATGTTATGGGCGGACGTGCCAAGCATGTCCTGAAACGAGGAGAAACCATGTCTAGCAAGCAGCAAACCTTGCCGGCCGACACCGAGCAGGCACAGGCCAGTTCTACGGCCAACAATCACACGGTTCAGCAGCAACTGGAAAACTCGCTGGAAACCATAGGCGTCACCAACTCACACCGCAAAGTGCTGGCCCTGATTTTGCTGGGCGTGCTGTTTGACGTGCTCGAGCAAAATGCCGTGGGCCTGGTAGGCCCGCTTCTACAGCAACACTGGGGGCTGACGCCTCGTGATGTCGGGTTTCTGAACACCTTGACCTTTGCCGCTGCGGCCCTGGGGCGCTTGCTATCTGGTTATATCGCCGACCACTATGGTCGCCGCGTCATGCTGACCATCAATCTGGCCCTGTTCACGCTGGGCGCGCTGATCTGCGCCCTGGCCCCCAGCTACTGGGTACTGGGCCTGGGTCGCATGATTGTGGGCTTTGGTCTGGGTGGCGAGATCTCGATTGCCGTCACTATGCTGGCCGAGTTCTGCTCCTCGCGCTTTCGCGGCACCGCCGTCGGTACGATCAACGTCGCGGGTGGCGGTCTGGGCAATATGCTGGCTCCGGCCTTCGGCTTGCTGGTCTTTACCCTCTTTCCCGGCCCCGAGAGCTGGCGCTGGGTGTTTGGCCTGCTGGTCATGCCCGCCTTCACGGTGCTGTTCTACCGTCGTTATATTCCTGAAACACCTCGCTTTCTGGTGTCGCAAGGCCGTATCGACGAGGCCAATCAGGTTTTGAATATTCTGGCCTCGGGCAAGCTGGGCCGACACGTTGCCAACCCCTACCCTTATCTGCACAGCGGCCCACAAGCGCAAAAAGCAGAGCGCGTACGCTTGAGCGAGATTTTCGAAGGCCCGCTGGCCATGCGCACGCTGGTCACCGGTATTGCCGTGTGCATGACCTACGGCGCGCAACTGACGGTTCTGACCCTGATGCCGACTCTGCTGGTAGAGCAAGGCTACTCCCTGGTGAAAAGCTATACCTTCACCATCCTGATGCAGTCGGGCAGCTTGCTGGGTGCCTTGACCGCCTCTTACCTGGGCTCCCGCGTGCCTCGCAAACGCGTCTTCACCTACGGAGCTTTACTGGCCTGCGCCAGTGGTCTGGCCTTTGGCTTTCTGAGCTTCAATATCTACCTGGTATTGCTGTTCGGTGCGGCCTTCCAGTTCTGCGTACTGTTGCTGAACACCACGATCTGGATTTTCTCCCCCGAGCTGTATCCCACCCGCGTCCGCGCCTTTGGTACCGCCTTCATTCTGGCGCTGGGCACCTTGGCGGGCGCATTTATCCCCACGCTTAGCGGCTGGGTGCTGGAAGGCTACGGTGTCGCCGGCATGTTCACCTTAATGGCGGGCATGTATGTCACCTTTGCCGCCGTCCTGCAGTTGGCGCCCGAAACCTTTGGCCGCCCCCTGGATACCTGATTCACTTGATAAGCCGCATTACAGCGGCTCCTGTATTTATGTCTCATACCGTACTGCTCATCAACCCCAATACTTCCCGCCCCACCACCGACATGATGGTTGCGCTTGCCCAGGCTTGCTTTCAGAGCCTGCAGCGCAGCGACATCCTGGTCCGGGGGCTGACCGCCCCCGAGGGACCGGGCATGTTGACCGAAATGGAGGAACTGGAGCAAGCCGCCGCCATCGCCAGGCACCCGCTGATACTGGCCCAGGCGCAAGGCTCGGACGGCATCATCATCGGTGCTTTTGGTGATCCCGGCCTGCAGGCCCTGACTGAGCACGTAAAGGTGCCTGTCATCGGCATAGGCCAGGCTTCCATGCTGCAGGCCGCCCGAGCAGGCACCCCTTTTGGCATTGCCACCACGACGCCCGGCCTGGAGCAATCCATTCTGGACCAAGTACAGCGCTATGGCTGGAGCAACCAGTTCTCCGGCCTGCGCCTGACCCCTACCGCCCCGCTGGATCTGGCCCAGGCCCCTGAACGTCAGGATCAGGAGCTGGCCGACAGTGTCGTGGCATGTATCGAACAGGACGGTGCTCGCGCCGTCATCATCGGTGGCGGCCCGCTGGCTCAAAGCGCCCAAGCGCTGCAAAGCAGGCTGGCTGTGCCGGTGATCAACCCCATCATTGCTGCCTGCGAGCTTATGGCCGAGCGCCTGCCCCCAGATCAGCCATAACACGCTGTACCACACAAGGAGACACCCTCATGACGAGCAGCACCCTTGCGGACGGAGCCCAGGCCCCATCCGCCAGCAAGCAGGAACTGGATCAGATTTACAAAAAAGTGATGTGGCGCATTTTGCCCTTCATCTTTTTGCTTTGGATGCTGGCCTGGATAGACAGGCTCAACATTGGTTTTGCCAAGCTGCAAATGCAGCCCGAACTGGGGTTCTCCGAAACCGTTTACGGCATAGGCGCCGGCATTTTCTTTTTGGGCTACTTCTTTTTTGAAGTGCCCAGCAACTGGTTGCTGCTGCGTATTGGCGCGCGCAAGACCCTGGCCCGTATCGCTTTTGGCTGGGGCCTGATCTGCGTGCTGATGATGTTTACCAAAACGGCCGCCTACTTTTATGTGATGCGCTTTTTGCTGGGCGCTTTTGAGGCGGGTTTCCAGCCCGGTGTATTGCTGTTCCTGACCTTCTGGTTCCCGGCCCATCGTCGCGCCAAAGCGTTTGCGGTCTTTATTTCCGCCTCGGCGGTGGCTTCGGTTGTGGGTGCACCACTGGCCGGTTTCATCATGACGCGTCTGGATGGCGTCAATGATTGGTCCGGTTGGCAATGGTTATTCCTGCTGGAAGGCCTGCCGACGATTTTCGCAGGCATTCTGGCAGTGATGTTCATTGTGGACAGCCCGGAAAAAGCCAGTTGGTTAAGCCAGCGAGAGAAAGACCTGATCAAACAGGAGTTAGTGCTGGACGCCAAGGCCGCAGGCCCGCGCGAGCACAGCTTCAAGAAAGCCTTGGGCAATGCCGATCTGTGGACCCTGACCCTTATGTTCTTTGGCATCGTGGCCGCGAACTCCACGCTGGCCTTTTTTGCCCCCACCCTGGTACGCTCGCTAGGCCCGACCGATCCGCTACAAGTTGGTTTACTGGTAGGCCTGGTCTATGTTTTTGGAGCTATTTTCCAGTTGACGCTGGGCTTTAGTGCCGACCGTCGCCGCGAAGCCCGACTGCACACGGGCATTCCCGTCATCATCGGCGCGATCGGTCTGGCTGGTGTGGGTCTGTTCCTGTGCAACAATACGGCGATGGCTTTTATCAGCCTGATTGTGGCCGTATCCGGCACCATGGGCTGCATTCCGGTGTATTGGCAATTGCCTAATGCCGTACTGGCTGGCTCGGCAGCCGCTATCGGTGTGGCCTTCATCAACTCCGTAGCTAATCTGGCCGGCTTCGGCGCCCCCTTCATGTTGGGTGCGCTGAAAGATTCCAGCGGTAACTTCCAAAGTGGTTTGTGGATTATTGCGGCGCTGGAACTGGCCGTCGGTATCTGGATTCTGTCTTTCCGCAAGCGCAGGCAAACCACCTGAACTCCTTGAAAAGCAAGGATCAGGACCGCGAAAAGGCTGGCAAACTGGCCGTTTTCGGGGCCTGTCCACCCGCCAGCGAGCGAGACCCTGTTGCACTTGTGCCGCGCTTTGACGGAGTTTTCTTTGAAAAGCGGCGGCTCGATGCTAAAATCTCAGGCTTCATCGGATACGTGGCAAAAAGTCTTTAGGCATTATTCAATCGGGCGGGATGTAAAACCCAAACCCGGTTAAAAAAACAGCCCTCTAGCTTTTTAGTGCCGGTAGTTACAAGAAAGATTGAAAATCTGCCCTGTGCAGCTTTGTTTTTGTAAATACGTGCCTTGCTGGCGGTCCTTATTTGTCAAAACAGGAATCATCATGAAAGAAGGCATTCACCCAGAATACCGTGACGTGGTGTTTCTGGATCTGCAAACGGGCAACTCCTTTATCACCCGTTCCACTGTCCAGACTCGCGAAACCACCGAAAAAGACGGTCAGACTTACCCGCTGTTCAAGTGTGACGTGACGTCCGAGTCGCACCCCTTCTACACGGGCGCTCAAACCCGTATCGTGGAAACTGGCCGCGTTGAAAAATTCCGCGCCCGTTTTGCCCGTACGGCTGGTACCGTCAAGAAAGGCGAATAAGCTCTCTTTCTCGACATACCGCGTTCAGCGCAAAAAAGGCAGCTTCGGCTGCCTTTTTTACCGCCAGGCCGCCCCAAGGCTCGGCGCCCCCGGTAAAAAGCCCCCCTCGGGGATGAGCCCGGACACACAGCAGTCCATTGCGGACTGTTGTGTGCCTGGCGAATCCGAGCGGCATGCAAGCCGCGAGGTGGAGCGCAAGCCGAAGGCGCAGCGTGGGGGTCCTTTTTTAGCGTACATTTCCCGGCCAAGGCGCCCCCTTTGCATTAAGATAGGGCGAATCAACAGACTGTTTTACCCTAGACGTGTCATCTAGCCTCATACCCACCTCCACCCCTGCCCGCCTGACTGCTACCGCTGCCGTCAAACTTCCCCGACTGGTCCTGCTTGTTGTGGGGACAATTTACATTCTTGCGGGTCTGTTTTTCCGTGATCCCTGGAAGGCAGACGATGTCATCGGGCTTGCAACCATGCTGACCGCTTTGTCTGATCCCAGCGGTCAGGCTTTGCTGTTGCCGCAGGTGGGCGATCTGGCGCATGCCCAGGACGGGCCGCTGACGACCTGGCTGGGGGCGCTGTTCATTACGCTGTTTGCGCCGCTGCTCAAGCTGTTCACCTCCGAACTGAACGCCAATATTGTGGCGTCCCGCCTGCCCAATTTACTGTGGTTCGGCATGCTGGCAGCCTCGGTCTGGCACAGTGCCTACTGGCTGGCCCGTCGTCCCGAAGCCCAACCGTTACGCCTGCCCTTTGGGGGGGAGCCCTCGCCCACCGCCTATGGGCGCATGATTGCCGACGCCACTTTGCTGCTGACAGTGGCCACAGTGGGCATCATCTGGCGCATGCATGAAACGTCCGAAGTGCCGGCCATCATTGCTTTCCAAGCCCTGGCCTTGTACAGCCTGGTACGCATGTTCGACCGCCCAGCCTCAGGTGCAATCATGCTGGGCCTGTCTTTGGGTGCCTGCTTTCTGACCCGTGGCTGGCTGGGCGCAGGCCCCATTATGCTGGCCACTGCGCTGTGCTTTATTCCACGCGGCCCCTTGCGCCAGCACAGCCAATGGCTGGCCCTGAGTGCCGTGCTGACCCTGGCCATCATCATGGCCTGGTGGATCCCGGCCAAGCGTGTCAGCGTGTACTGGACTGAACAGTGGCGTCTGTGGCATCTGGCAGCCTGGGGCTGGGCCGGATTCAAGGAGCAGTTGAATAATCTGCGCGACTTGCTCTGGTTCCTCTGGCCTATCTGGCCGTTGGCATTGCTGGCGCTGTGGCAATGGCGCAGCTGGCTCAAAGCCCCGCATATTTACGTACCTGCCATCAGTTTTCTGGTTCCGCTCATCAGCCTATTATTCATGCGCGATGCCTTCGAGCCCGAATACGCCTTGCTGGTCGTGCCTTGCGCCATCCTGGCTGCTTTCTCGCTGCCCACCCTGCGTCGTGGCGTCATCAACACGCTGGACTGGTTTGCCATCATGTGTTTCTCGCTGACAGCGGCAACCGTCTGGCTGGGCTGGTTTGCTCAGCAAACAGGATGGCCACGGCAGATTTCGCAAAATATTGCCCGCCAGACGCAAGGCTATGACACCTTTATCTCCTGGCCGGTCATGATTATTGCCGTGCTCGGCACCGTCGCCTGGATCGCACTGGTGCGCTGGCGCTTGTCCTCCAACCCGCCAGGGCTGTTGCGTGGCACAGTCTTGTCTGCAGGTGGCCTCATTACCACCTGGCTCTTGCTGGTGACTTTATGGATGCCCTCGCTGGACTACGTACGTAGCTACCGCGATGTATCCGGCGAACTGTCTGCCGCCCTGCAGGCGCACAAGCAACCCGGTGAATGCCTGCGCTCCTGGGGGCTGGGTTCGGGGCAACGAGCCTCCTTCCTGGTATTCAACAACATCAATATCAATTTTGATAACCGCTGCTCCTTGGTACTGGAACAGTTTTCCCTGCGCGACCTGAAAGATGGCAAGGCCCCCATTCCCGACAATGCGGTCCAGCTCTGGCAAGGTAAACGCGGGCCAGATCGCCACGAGGCTTTCCGTCTGCTGCGAGTGCAAGCTCAGTAAGTTTCAATCATGTCCTCCGTGTTTCATCGCAACTGGAAAGGCCAGGCAGGTCAGATCCTGCGTCAGGCCTGGCCTGTGCTCGTTGGCTCCTGGGCAGGTATCGCCTTTGGTGTCCTAGATACCGTCATGGTCGGCCACAGCAGCCCGATCGACCTACAGGCCATGGGCCTGGGCGTATCCATTTACATCACCGTTTTTATTGGCTTGATGGGCGTCATCCACGCTCTGATTCCTATCATTGCGCAGCAATTTGGCGCGCGCCGCCTGACAGAAGTGGGCCGCTGGTGGGGGCAAGGCGTGTGGCTGGCCCTTTTGCTGACCTTGATCGGCACCCTGGCGCTGGCCTTTCCCAATATATGGTTACGCTGGTCGGGCGACTTAAGCCCTGAGGTTCACGACCGAGTAACCTGGTATTTACGCAGTCTGATCTTGGCTCTACCCGCCGCCCTGGTATTCCGAACCATTTATTGCCTGGGTACCGCCACATCGCGCCCCAAGGCCGTCATGCTGATCAATCTGTTCAGCGTGGCCTTCAAGGCCCTGTTCAACTGGGTGCTGATTTTCGGGAAATTTGGACTACCGGCCATGGGCGCCGTCGGCTCAGGTTTGGCCACTACGGTAGTGTCCTGGCTGATGCTGGCGGCAGGCCTGTGGTTGCTGCGTACCGACCGCTACTACAAGCCGTTTACGCTGCGACTGGGGCTACCCAACTGGGCGGCCCAAAAAGAACTGCTGCGTCTGGGTCTGCCTATGGGCGGCTCCTACCTGATCGAGATCTGCGCCTTCAGCTTCATGGCACTGCTGGTCGCCCGCGAGGGAGTCTTTGCATCGGGTGCGCACCAGATCATGGCCAATCTGGCCGCCGTCTGCTTTATGGTGCCGATGGCCGTGGGCGTTGCCGCTGCCTCAGTCAGCGCTCAAGCGATTGGTGCGAGGCAATATCATCGCGCCCGTCAAGTGGGAATGCTGAGCCTGGCAATCGTGCTGGCGGGGGTGACCTTAACGATTACCCTATTGGTGCTGCTGCGTCCGACCTTGGCCCATGCCTACACCGATGATGCCGATGTCGCACTCCGGGCTTTGCTGTTGCTGCAACTACTGCCCTTTTTCCACTTTTTCGATGCGTTCCAGTGCCTGATTTCCTATCTGCTGCGCGCGTATAAAGTGGCTTTTGTCCCCATGCTGCTGCAATTCTTTGCCTTGAGCGTACTGGGTTTGGGTGGAGGGTGGTGGCTGGGTTTTGGACCTGCAGCCGGATCGCTGGAAGGCGTTATTCAATGGCTGGCACCGGGAGCACCTGTGGGGGCGGCCAGCTTATGGACCATGTCCAGCCTGGGCCTGGGGGCTTCGGCCTTGTTGCTGATGTTCTGGTACGTTCATATTTTGCGCATCTACAATCCGACAAGGCGCAAGACGCAGGCGTCCCAATAAGCCAGACCTGGGGCACTGACACTCACTCAGTCCACGGCAAACTCAGACGCTCCGATACTGACTACCCTGTGCTTTTTTACTCTTTGCTCAGCCTCAAAAGCCCAAGGCCGAAATACGGTAAATCTTCAACGCGCAAACATATAAAAAAAACGGGACCAGTTGAATAACTGGTCCCGTTTTTTCTGTTGCCTTACCAAGACAAGGAAACTCAGGCAGCAGGCTTACTGCCTTCAATAGCTTCCGCAAGCTTGACGGTATCGTCTGTAGTTGAATCCGAGGACGCATCCGCCTCTGCCTGCGCCGACTCCTCAACCGCATCAATCAATGGGCTGACCAGGTCCACGACCTTGCTACGCGATAACAGGCCCAGGAACTCATCATTCTCCCCAGTCACTGCCAAAGGTTCGCTGCTACGCAGCAATTGCCCCAGAATTTCATCCAGCCCCATGGTCGCGGGCACTGAACTCATTTCATCCACAAAGCCGGAGATGTCCCGTGCGCCTTGCTGCACCGCTTCCTGGGCACTGGAACGCATCAAGACACCGGCCAGGCGCTTGCCATCGAGCACAGGCGCATAACGCACGCCCCGTTCGCTCAAGCGCTCCAGCGCATGAACAGCACGAGTACGCATGGTGAAGGTCAATGTCTTGCTGGAATCGCGCACCGCATGGGCCGCATTCAGCACCTTGCTGCGGTTCACGTCTTGCAAGAAAGCCTGTACATAATCGCTGGCGGGCGAGAGCAAAATGTCTTCGGGCGAACCTTCCTGGACCAGCTCACCATCTTTCAGAATGGCGATCCGGTTACCCAGGCGCAGGGCCTCATCCAAATCATGCGTAATAAACACAATGGTCTTGTTCAGACGGGCCTGAAGCTCCAGCAACTGATCCTGCATTTCACGTCGAATCAGTGGATCCAACGCCGAAAACGCTTCGTCCATCAAGAGGATGTCCGCATCGGTGGCCAAAGCGCGTGCCAGGCCCACACGTTGCTGCATACCGCCAGACAACTGATGGGGATACTGTTTTTCAAAACCCTGCAGACCCACCTGCTCCAGCCAATAAGTGGCCTTCTCTTCCCGGGCGGCGCGGCCCATGCCCTGCACCTGCAGGCCATAAGCGGCATTTTCCAGCACGGTACGATGCGGAAACAGGCCAAAGCGCTGAAAGACCATGCTGATCTTTTGCTGACGGAACTGCATCAGAGCCTTGCCATCCAGACTCATCACGTCCACATCATCCACCAGAATTTGCCCTGCCGTCGGTTCAATCAAACGGTTGAAGTGGCGAATCAAGGTGGACTTGCCTGAACCGGACAAGCCCATGATGACGTAAATACTGCCAGGCTCGATAGACAGGCTGATATCGCGCAGACCCAGCGTATGACCGCTTTTGGCCAGCAGCTCATCTTTGCGAACACCGTCACAAGCCTCTTGCAGCCAGCGCTCGGGTTGCGAGCCAAAGATTTTATAAATATTGCGAACTTCAATCTTGCTCATGAGGCCTCCCGCGTCTGAAAGCGGCGACCGAACTCTTGCGTAATACGGTCAAACAAGATTGCCAACAGCACAATACCCAAACCGGCCATCAGGCCACGGCCCACTTGCAGGCGGTTAATGCCTTGCAGCACTTCGTAGCCCAGCCCTCGCACACCGATCATGGAAGCGATCACCACCATGGCCAGGGCCATCATGGTTGTCTGGTTAATACCGGCCATGATGTTAGGCATGGCCAGGGGCAGTTGCACCCCGTAGAGCTGCTGCCAACGATTGGACCCAAAAGAACGCGAGGCTTCCAGCACTTCACTGTCGACCAGACGTATTCCCAGATCCGTCAAACGAATGACAGGCGCAATGGCATAAATGATGGTGGCAATCAGGGCGGCGATCTTGCCCAGATTGAACAGCATCACCACCGGAATCAGATAGACAAAGCTGGGCATGGTTTGCATCACATCCAGGATCGGCATCATGATGCGGCGCAGCCAGTTAAAGCTGGCCATCAACAAACCTAGTGGTATGCCTATCAGGACAGACAGGAAAACGGCCACGATCATCAGCGCCAGGGTCTGCATGGCAGCATCCCACAAGCCAATCAAACCGATGGCGAACAACATCGCCCCCATGGCGACGGAGAACAGAACCCGACGACTGGCAGCCCAACCCAGCACCACCACCACCAACACAACCGCCCACCAAGGGCTGCTGCGTAAGACGGACTCCATAAAAACCAGCATATCCAGCAAAGGCTGGGTCATGGCGCGCAAGGCACTGGAATAATTGTCAACCAGATCACCCACGAACTGATCGATGGGCAAACGTAAGGCGCGCGGATCAATCAACTCAGGAAACATAAAAAACACTCCGTAAAACTCGTGCATGTGGCGCGGGCGTGCCGCCTGGCCATGAGCCTGCCGGCCACAAACTGACCAGGCACAAAAGCGAGGTACGGCTCAGTGTCCACACCCCGAAGGATGCCGATACCGAGGCCGGCCTCGCTTACACAACAACACGAATACTAAAGAGCGGCTTTTACGCGCTGAGCCACTTCCATAGGCACCCACTTGGACCAGGTATCCTGGTGCTCTTTCAGGAACCAGTGCGCCACATCTTCGGGCTCACCCTCGGTTTTTTCCATATGAGCCATGGTGTCGTTCATCAACTCCAAAGGCACGCTGACATTGGCCAAGAAGGCCGTCAACTCGGGAGCCTGCTTGGAGAACTCCGTATTAACAGCGGTGAACACCGGATTTTCGGGGTAGTCGCTAGGCTCCGGATTGGCACAATTGGGGTCCGTCAAACAACCATGCTTTTTCGCGTCATAGGCTGGCAACTCCAGCTTGACCAGATCCATGGAGCCCACCAGCGGTGTCGGGTACCAGTAGTAGAAAACGATGTTTTCCTTGCGCTGGTAAGCGGAGGTCAAGGCAGCCTTCTGCGTGGCACCGGTACCGGGCGAGAACAAGGTGTAGGTATCACCCAGCTTCAGGGCATTGAACAGATTGCCACTGACCACTTCACACCCCCAACCTGCCGGGCAGCCATAGAAACGGCCTTTACCGGGCTCTTCAGGGTCTTTGAATTTATCTTTGAACTTGGGCAAGTCCGCGGCGGACTTCAGCTCTGGCAAACGCTCGGCCGTGTAGCGTGGAATGAACCAGGCTTCGCCACCCATGTAGATATCACCAATACGTTTTACTTTCCCTGTAGCTTGCGCCTGTTTCCAGGGGTCTGCCACACTGTTGAGCCAGATTTCCGTGTTGACATCCAGGTCGCCTCGCTCCAATGCAGCCAAAGCCGGAAGCGTCTCGACCGAGATGACCTCAGTCTTGCAGCCATAGCCCTTGTCAGCAATAAAACGCTCGACTTCAGTCAGGACCAGGTTGGATTCCCAATTCATACCGCCAAAGCGGACAGCACGATCCAGTTCGCAGGAAACCGGGGTAGCGGCTTGTGCGGCGGACGACAAACCCAGCAAAACGCTGGTCAGCACAGAGGCTTGAATCAGGGGAAAGCGGTGCAAGCGCGACTTGGCACCGGCGTGAGGGAAGTATGAAGACATGATGCTCCTCCTTGAGTTACTGTGGACGCGTCCTGCATGATCAGTCGGCGCCAAGGCTAAAGGGGTGTGCGGAAGACGATACTTTTATCGCCAATACATACCTACGTATAGACGAGTGCCAGGCACTCACGAAAAACCCGGAACGATGCGTATGGGTCAACACCCTTTTTTATATCGTTCTGCGCCCTGACCGAAACAAGACGGCTGGGGCCGGGTCACACCGCGCGGGGCGATGATTTGGTGCGAATAGAACACGCTGCACGAGCGGTTCTGGATCGAATTGATGAATAAGACAAGGAAGCCATTCTACGGGTCTTTGCAATCAAAAACAAATTATTACCACGAAAAACCAGTAAAATCCAAAAATATGTCAATGGTTAAAACACAACAAAACCCTTGTTTGACGTGGTTTCAGCGATTTTCTAAATTTTTTTTTGTTACTTAATGATTCAGGGCGAATCGAGGGATATAGAAACCGGGCCCAAAAAGGCAAATGACAAGGCCTAACACCTTGTCATTTGCTCTTTGGATGACTGACTTAAGGCTGGTACATGTAATCCCGTCGCCATGGATACACGATGCCAGGCGCATACTCCAGCTCCTGGGTCCGCCCTACGCTTTGGGCCTGAGCCAGCACCTGATGCAAGGCGATCCAGCCATGCTCAAAGCCCATGGCACAACCGGCCAGATACACCCGATAAGCACGCAGGGATTTTTGGCCCTGCTCCGAATCCAGCGTCGCTTTGGCCTTGTCCAACTGACTTTCCAGTGCATCGCTCCAGGCCCACAAGGTACGCGCATAGTGGGGACGAAGATTTTCAATATCTAGCCCTTCCAGACCACCTTCCGCCAAATGACGCAATACATGGCTGATATGAGTCAGCTCCCCACCGGGGAAAATGTATTTCTCGATAAAGTCGCCCATCCCGGCGCCCAGTTGGCTATTGTCCACACCACCGGCCGTAATACCGTGATTCAGAATCAAACCACCGGGTTTGACCAAACGACGCAGCTTGTCAAAATAGGCCGTCAACTGTGCTCGCCCCACATGCTCGAACATGCCCACCGAGGCCAGCTTGTCATAAGGCTTGAGTTCATCGAGCTCACGGTAATCAAGCAGCATCATACGGGCGCGGCCCGACAGACCCTTTTGCTCGATCAGCCCGTTCACATAGGCATGCTGGTTACGGGACAAGGTAATACCTGTCACGTTCACATCGTAGTGTTCAGCAGCCCACATCAACAGCCCCCCCCACCCGGCCCCGACATCCAGAAAACGCTCGCCGGATTGCAGACGTAGCTTGCGACAAATGTGCTCCAGCTTGGCTTCCTGAGCCTGAGCCAGCGTCATGTCCGGCTCGCGGTAATAGGCGCAGGAATAGACCCGACGCGGGTCCAGCCACAAGGCGTAGAAATCATCCGACAAGTCGTAGTGAAACTGGATCTGCTTGGCGTCCTTTTCCTGGGAGTGACGCCAGACAGAAGTCAGGTGCTTGATGATGGAGGTCAGCCAGCCCGCCTGGGCGGCATCGACTGGCGAGCCCGGCAAGATATCAGCGGCCAATTGCATCAAATCGCGCATGGACCCGTCAAAGTCCATACGCCCCTCCACGTAGGCCTCGCCCAACTGTCCGGACTGGCCGGCAGCCAGTTGCGCCAAGGTGGCATTGTCTTTGATCGTCAGATGAACCGATGCGTTGGTTGTCCCGACCTGCTCACCATTGGGCAAGGTCAGTCGAACCGGAACGCTGAGTTGATCTAATTTGGCTTGGACCATGGATGAAATTGAACTCAACTTCGCCTCCTTGCATGTAAACAAACAAAGATGACAATGTGCCGCCTACCGCGACACACCGCCCGTAAGCTGTCAATCCTGTAGCCTAATACAATCAGCCCCTGGATCCGTTGCGTCAAAGTCACGGATCACATACTTCAAACCTAAAGCACTCACCCCAATATTGACGTTGCCCCATGCTAAACTGCCTGCCTTTGGCCCATTGCATCGGCTTGCATTGATGCGCGGCACAGGGTAGTGGGTTCAGGCTCTCGGCCAGGATCTGCCCCACCTTAATACTTGGCCCGATGACACGCAACCACTCCCCTGCATTTCCACCCTGGCTGATTCTGATGGGGCTACTCACGGCCCTGGGCCCTTTGGCCATTGATATGTACCTGCCCGCCTTCCCGGCGATGGCCCAGAGCCTGAACACCTCGGCAGGCATGGTAGAGCGCACGCTAGCGGGTTTCCTCTTGGGCGTCGGTGTGGCCCAACTGGTCTATGGCCCAATGGCAGACCGCTTCGGCCGCAAGCTGCCCTTGCTGATGGGCGTGCTGATTTTCACCACCGCTTCTTTTTTCTGTGCACGCGCCAGCGATATTGATGAACTAACTGTCTGGCGTATCGTCCAGGCCTTCGGAGGGGCGGCTGGCATGGCCATTCCCCGTGCCGTGATCCGGGACCGTTTCGAGACCCGTGAAGCCGCCCGCGCCCTATCTATGCTGATGCTGATCATGGGGGTTATGCCCATTCTGGCTCCGCTGATTGGCGGCCAGATCCTGCTGTTTAGCGACTGGCGCGGCATCTTTTACTTCATGGCAGGCTGTGGTGTGCTCCTGTGGCTGCTGACTTTTTTCACCATGAAAGAGTCTCTGGCCCCGGAGCGCGTACTGCCGCTGCAGCCCAAACTGATCGCACATAATTACAGCGCCTTGCTGCGTGACCGGCCGTTCATGTTTTATTCCCTGGCCGCCGGTTTCAGCTCTGCGGGCATGTTTGCCTATATCGCCGGATCGCCGCGCGTTTTTATCGACTTGTTTTCTGTCGAGCCGCGTCATTTCGGTTTTTATTTTGGTGCCAATGCGGCCTGTCTGATTGTTTTCTCTCAAGTCAGTGCCCGCTTGCTCAATACTTACAGCCCACCCACATTGTTGCGCGTGGCGCAGGGACTGCAGGTGATCTTTACTGTGCTGGGCGCGATTCTGACCCTGCTGGGCGTGCTGGATCTGACCTGGTTGATGGTGACCCTGATGGGTTTTATGGCTTGTCAGGGCTTTGTAAACCCCAACTCCGCCGCCCTGGCCCTGTCTGAACAAGGTCTTCGCCTGGGAACCGCTTCGGCCTTGATGGGCGCTTTGCAAATGCTGTGTGGAGCGTTAGCCGGTTTCGCCGTCAGCAGTTGGGCTGCTCCCAATGCTTTGCCATTGACCGCCGTATTGGCGATCTGTGCCATCTTATCGTGGCTGTTTGGCCGCAATGCCGCGAGGAAAGCACGGTAAAACTTGATCTAAGTGATTTTTCCATATTAGAATAATCTTCTTTGTACCCCAGCACTGGGGTTAACACGATCCTAATTTTACAATCGCCCGCGGCTTTTTTCGTTTAGCGGAGGCTGATTTAGATCTCAAGGGGTATGACCATGGCACGCGTATGCCAAGTGACCGGAAAAGGCCCAATGTCGGGCAACAATGTTTCGCACGCCAACAATAAAACCAAGCGTCGCTTCCTGCCAAACCTGCAGTCCCGTCGTTTCTGGGTTGAAAGTGAAAACCGTTGGGTTCGCCTGCGTGTTTCCGCTAATGCTATCCGCACCATCGACAAGAACGGTATCGAATCCGTTCTGGCCGAAATGCGCTCCCGCGGCGAAAAGTTCTAAGCTGCGCTTCTTAATCATTTAACCAGGAGCTCATCATGGCAAAAGGTATACGCGAAAAAATCAAACTCGAATCGTCCGCCGGTACGGGTCACTTCTACACCACCACCAAAAACAAGCGCAACATGCCTGAAAAGATGGTGATCAAGAAATTTGACCCCGTCGTTCGCAAGCACGTCGAGTACAAAGAAACCAAGCTGCGTTAATTCGCGCCCGCCGCTACTGCAGCGGATTGGTTTTCAAAAAAAGCCCCTGCCCTGCAGGGGTTTTTTTTGCGCTTCACAGGCTGCTGTGACAGGCCTGCCTCCTATCTGCCATTACGCTCATGCACACTGCCCATCTTGCAGCCGTCCACAGCGAGATTTGCCCCGTATAATGGCGGATACTCCTTTACTTTTGTCTAAAACGGTATTGCCACTCATGCAGGAACGTTACAACCCCAGCGAGGTTGAACAACTCGCTCAGCAAAACTGGACCGATCGGGACGCCTATCGCGCCGTCGAAAACGCCACCGCTCCCGATGGCTCGCTCAAACCCAAGTTTTACGCATGCTCCATGCTGCCCTACCCTAGCGGCAAGCTACACATGGGCCACGTGCGCAACTACACCATCAACGACATGATGGCGCGCCAGCTACGCATGCGCGGTTTTAACGTTCTCATGCCTATGGGCTGGGATGCTTTTGGCATGCCTGCTGAAAACGCCGCCATCAAATCGCAAGTGCCACCCGCCAAGTGGACTTACGACAATATTGCCTACATGAAAAAGCAGATGCAGGCGATGGGGCTGGCTATCGACTGGTCGCGCGAAATGTGCGCCTGCGACCCCGAATACTACAAATGGAACCAGTGGCTGTTCCTGAAGATGCTGGAAAAAGGCATTGCCTACCGCAAGACCCAGACCGTGAACTGGGACCCGGTAGACCAAACCGTTCTGGCCAACGAACAGGTTATTGAAGGCCGTGGCTGGCGCTCGGGCGCACTGGTTGAAAAGCGTGAAATCCCTGGCTACTACCTGCGCATTACCGACTACGCCGAAGAGCTGCTGGAGACCGTCAAAACCGGCCTACCCGGCTGGCCCGAGCGTGTTCGCCTGATGCAGGAAAACTGGATCGGCAAGAGTCAGGGTGTGCGCTTTGCCTTCCCTCACGAAATTCGTGACGAGCAAGGCCAACTGATTCAGGATGGTCGACTGTACGTGTTCACTACCCGCGTGGACACCATCATGGGCGTCACTTTCTGTGCCGTTGCCCCTGAACACCCACTGGCTGCTTTGGCTGCTCGTCACAACCCTGAGCTGGCTGCCTTTATCGAGGAATGCAAGAAAGGCGGCACTACGGAAGCCGATATGGCGACCCGCGAGAAAGAAGGCCTGCCTACCGGCCTGAGCGTCAAGCACCCCCTGACGGGTGCGGACGTTCCTGTCTGGGTCGGTAACTACGTCTTGATGAGCTACGGCGACGGTGCTGTCATGGGCGTGCCCGCTCACGACGAGCGCGACTTCGCCTTTGCGCTGAAGTACCAATTGCCTATTCAGCAAGTCATTGGCGTTGAAGGCAAAGAATACGACGCCACCCAATGGCAAGACTGGTACGGCGACAAGCAGCAAGGTCAAACCATCAACTCCGGCAAATACGACGGCCTAGCGCACGTCGATGCCGTCGATGCCATTGCCGCCGACCTGAACGCCAAGGAACTGGGCGAGAAACAAACCACCTACCGTCTGCGCGACTGGGGCATTTCCCGTCAGCGTTACTGGGGCACCCCAATCCCGATCATCCATTGTGACGATTGCGGTCCGGTGCCTGTTCCAGAAAAAGACCTGCCCGTGGTTCTGCCCGAAGAGCTGATTCCCGATGGCAGCGGCAACCCGCTGAACAAGCACGAAGCCTTCCTGAAG
Source organism: Alcaligenes sp. (assembly GCF_050255915.1). Lineage (NCBI taxonomy): Bacteria > Pseudomonadati > Pseudomonadota > Betaproteobacteria > Burkholderiales > Alcaligenaceae > Alcaligenes > Alcaligenes sp. The sequence goes on along the minus strand of NZ_JBFWIQ010000004.1, from coordinate 16,782 downwards.
TGCGCTTGCCCTTCTTGCGGCAAACCGGCTCGTCGCGAAACGGACACCATGGACACCTTTGTGGACTCGTCCTGGTACTTCCTGCGCTACACCACCCCCAATCTGCACGATTCCATGACTGATCCACGTAGCGATTACTGGATGCCCATGGATCAGTACATCGGCGGTATCGAACACGCTGTGCTGCACTTGCTGTACGCCCGTTTCTGGACCAAAGTCATGCGCGACATGGGGCTGGTCAAGATCGACGAGCCCTTCACTCGCCTGCTGTGCCAGGGTATGGTGCTCAATCACAGCTACACCCGCCGCACCCCACAAGGGGGTATCGAATACTTCTGGCCTGAAACTGTCGAAAACATTTACGACGAGAAAGGCGCGATTATCGGTGCCCGCTTAAAGAGTGATGGTCAGCCCGTTCAATACAACGGTATTGGCACCATGTCCAAGTCCAAGAACAACGGCGTGGACCCCCAGTCCCTGATCGATACCATGGGAGCAGATACCGCCCGCCTGTTCATCATGTTCGCCAGCCCGCCAGAGCAGACACTGGAGTGGTCGGACTCGGGCGTGGACGGCGCCAACCGCTTTCTGCGTCGCTTGTGGGCCTTCTGCTACAACCGCGCCGATGCTCTGCGCGCTGGCAATGCACAAACGACCGACTGGAGCGATCTGGACGCTGCTGCCAAACGTGCCCGTCTGGAAATCCACTCCTTGCTCAAACAAGCCAATTACGACTACGAGCGCATTCAGTACAACACCGTCGTGTCGGCTTGCATGAAAATGCTCAACACCCTGGAGCAGACGCAATGGGAAGACACGCCGGCCGCACAACGTGCGCTAGCTGAAACTACCTCCATCCTGTTGCGCGTTCTGTATCCAGTTGTCCCCCACATCACCTGGCAGTTGTGGCGTGAGCTGGGTTGGGCTGACGGTCAAGGCGATATGCTGGATGCCCAATGGCCTGTCGTGGATGAACAAGCCTTGATTGCCGACGAAGTCGAGTTGATGCTGCAAGTCAACGGCAAGCTGCGCGGCTCTCTGGTCGTACCCCAGGGAGCAGAAAAGGCCGCCATTGAACAAGCCGCAGCCGAACACGCAGCGGTGCTCAAGTATCTGGAAGGCCGTCCCGCCAAGCGCATCATCGTGGTGCCTGGCAAACTTGTTAACGTCGTAGGTTAATCATGCACTTAGCCCGCCTGCTTCCTTCCAGCGCCTTGTCTGTTCCTGCACCCAGGTTCTGGGGACTGGCGGGCTTGATCATCCTGCTCAGTTTTTTTCTGACAGCGTGTGGTTTCCACCTCAAAGGAATAGCCCCACTGCCGTTCAACGCGATTTACACCAACATTACAGACAACAGCGCTTTTGGCGCGAACCTGCGTCGAACCCTATTGGCCAGCTCGCCTCAAAGTCGCTTTGTGGAGAGCCCGCAAGAGGCCCAGGCCATTTTGCGACAGCTCTCGCTCAACCGTAATCAGCGTGAAATTTCCATCAATGCCAAAGGCCAGGTGGAAGAATACGAACTGCAACTGACCTTCACATTTGAGCTGCTGGACGCCAAAGGCCGCGTAGTGCTGCCGCCCACCACGCTGGACGTCATACGTGAAGTGCCTTATGACGCGGAAGCCGTCCAAGCCAAAGACAGCGAAATCGAGATGATTTTCCGTGATATGGAACAATCCTTGATCAACCGCATTGTGCGTCGCCTAAGCTCGCCCGATGTCACCAGCGCCTACCTCTTCATCAGCAGTCAGCCCGAGCTCAGTTCCATGGAAGAGATGGAGCTGCTGCCCAACCGACAACAGGCACCGTTGTAAAGATGGGGCGCAGGGTCGACCACGACACCTTGCTGCGCGAGCTGGCCACGCCATCTGCAGCCTTCCAACCGCTTTATGTGGTGTCTGGCGACGAGCCCCTTTTGCTGGTTGAAGCCGCCGATGCCGTGCGCGCTCGCGCCCGCCAGGATGGTTTTACGGAACGCAGCAGCTTTACCCTGGATGCACGCGCAGATTGGTCACAGCTGTTTGCTGTCGCCCAGAACATCTCTCTGTTTGGCGATCAAAAACTGGTGGATGTCAGCATTCCCAGTGGCAAACCGGGCAAGCCGGGCGGTGATGCCTTGCAAAAACTGTGCGGACTGATCAGTGGCGGGCAGATGGATGGCACCAGCTTTCTGATCCAACTCCCCCGCCTGGATAAAGCCACACGCAACAGCAAATGGTGCCAGGCCTTGGAGCAAGTGGCCAGTTGGATTGACATCCAGCCCGTCAACCGCAACTCCCTGGCAGGCTGGATTGCCCAACGCCTCAAAGCCCAGGATCAAAGCCTGGAGCGCAACAGCCTGGAATGGATGGCTGACAAGGTCGAAGGCAACCTCTTGGCGGCTCACCAGGAAATCCAGAAACTGGCCCTGATTTACCCTCCCGGTCAGTTAAGCCAAGAGGAACTGGAAAACGCCGTCCTGAACGTGGCTCGCTACAGCGTGTTTGATTTGCGCGACTCCATGCTGGCTGGCCATAGTCAACGCGCCCTGACTGTACTCGATGGCTTGCAGGCAGAGGGCGAGGCCCTGCCTCTGGTCTTGTGGGCGGTAGGCGAGGAAATCCGCACCCTGGCACGTTTATCGCAAGCCCGTCAACAAGGGCAGGATCTGTCCAACCTGTTTCGCCAATACCGCATTTTTGGCCCACGTGAAAAACTCGTCCGTCAGGCATTGGACCGCATCCCGCCTCAAAGCTGGCCTGCCTCGGTGCTACATGCTCACGATATAGACCGATTGATCAAAGGCCTGCACCCCAGCGGACGTCAACAAGACCCGTGGGAAGAAATGCGCCGCCTGACCATGCGTATCGCGGTTGCGACACAAGCGCCCCGCCGCTAAGCGTCCGACACCCCTTAACCTCTTAATTGTTGCGATAATGCTCTCTTGAACCGGAGAGTTACACGGCTATGAACGATATCACCCAGTCCTCTACCACCACCCAGGTCGGCGATCTGTCCGCCATGATGCAAGATTTGGGCAAGCGCGCCCAGCTTGCAGCCCGTCGCATGCGCGCCGCCACAGGCAAAGCCAAAGCCGACGCCCTGCGCTATATGGCTGATGCCCTGATTGAGCAAAAAGCCCAGTTGCAAGCCGCCAACGAGCTGGACTTGAGCGCGGCACGTGAGCGTCAGATCGCCCCGGCCATGATCGAGCGCCTGGCTCTGTCAGACCGGGCACTGGAGATCATGACCACAGGCCTGCGTCAAATTGCGGACATGGACGATCCCGTTGGCCAGATCAGCGCCTCGCGCACCCGTCCCAATGGCATGCGCGTGGCTCAGATGCGTGTACCTTTAGGGGTGATCGGTATCATTTACGAATCGCGCCCCAATGTGACCATTGACGCCGCCGCCTTGTGCCTGAAATCTGGCAACGCCACCATTCTGCGCGGCGGCAGTGAAGCTTTTCACTCTAACCAGGCCCTGGCACACATTATTTCCAGCAGTCTGGAGCGTGCCGGCTTGCCTAAAGATGCCGTGCAAGTCGTTCCCACCACCGATCGCGACGCCGTTGGCTTGCTCGTCACCATGAACGACTACGTGGACGTCATTGTCCCGCGTGGTGGCAAGAGCCTGATCCAGCGGCTCAGCGCCGAAGCCACGGTTCCCCTGATCAAACACCTGGACGGAAACTGCCACGTCTACGTGGATGAATTTGCCGATCTGGAAAAAGCCTCTCGCATCGTGTTCAATGCCAAAACCTACCGCTACGGTATTTGCGGCACCATGGAAACCTTGCTGATTCATCGCAGCATTGCACCGGCTTTCCTGCCAGAAATGGCCCGCCAATTGCAAGACAAAGGGGTGGAGTTGCGAGGCTGTGAACAAACCCGTGCCCTGGTCGCCAACGTGGCCCCCGCTACCGAGCAAGACTGGGAAACCGAATTTGCCGCGGCCATTCTGGCGATCCGCATTGTCGATTCCATGGACCAGGCCATGGACCATATTGCCCAGTACAGCTCTGAGCACACAGAATCCATCGTGACAGAAAACCTGAGCCAGGCCGAGCGCTTCCAGCGCGAGGTAGACTCCAGTTCCGTCATGGTGAACCTGCCTACCTGTTTTGCCGATGGCTTCGAATACGGCCTGGGTGCAGAAATCGGTATTTCCACCAACCGTCTTCATGCCCGTGGCCCTGTTGGCCTGGAAGGCCTGACGACCTACAAATGGGTCTTGCATGGCAATGGCCAAATACGTGGTTAAATCATGCTTTGGTTAAAAACATTTCACATCTTGTTTGTAACCTCCTGGTTTGCGGGGCTATTTTATCTGCCCCGCATCTATGTCAATCTTGCCCAGGAGCAAGATACCAAGACCTATGAAACGCTCTTGGGTATGGCCCGACGCCTGTATCGTTTTATGGCCCCCTTGGCCATTTTGACCTTGCTGACAGGCCTGGGACTATTTTTGTATTACGGCATAGGCAAAGGACAGGGTTGGATGCATGCCAAACTAACCCTGGTTTTGATCCTGTTTGCCTTTCACGGTGTGTGCGGGCGCTATCTGCGGCAGTTCCAACAAGGGAAACAAAGCCGCTCACACGTATTCTTCCGCTGGTTCAATGAAATTCCGGTCATCGTTCTGCTGCTGGTCCTCATCCTGGTGGTTATAAAACCCTTCTAATACCTTATTCATGTCAGACCAATCTGAACGCAAGACACTTAGCCTGAGCCCAGGCACTAAAAAGAAAGCCAGCAATGCGGAACCCCGCGTGCGCTCGGGTGCGCGCGCACGTGCGGCCAGCCAGCAGCAAGACCGCCAAGGCGGCCCCAAACGCGAGGCACGCCCCTACGTAGAAAAACGTGACCAGGAACGCCGTGAGCGTCCCGCATTCAACCGCAACCGCGAAGGTAGCCGTCCGCAATCGGGCGAACGTCGTGAATTCTCTGGTGAGCGTCGTGAGCGTCCCGCATTTGACCGCAACCGCGAAGGTGGCCGTCCACAATCGGGCGAACGTCGCGAATTCTCTGGTGAGCGTCGTGAGCGTCCCGCTTTCGACCGCAACCGCGAAGGTGGCCGTCCACAATCGGGCGAACGTCGTGAATTCTCTGGTGAGCGTCGTGAGCGTCCCGCATTCGACCGCAACCGCGAAGGTGGCCGTCCGCAATCGGGCGAACGTCGTGAATTCTCCGGTGAACGCCGCGAACGTCCCGCATTCGACCGCAACCGCGAAGGTAGCCGTCCGCAATCGGGTGAACGTCGCGAATTCTCTGGTGAACGCCGTGAGCGTCCCGCATTCAACCGTGACCGCGAAGGTGGCCGTCCACAATCGGGCGAACGTCGCGAATTCTCTGGTGAGCGTCGTGAGCGTCCCGCATTTGACCGCAACCGCGAAGGTGGCCGTCCGCAATCGGGCGAACGTCGTGAGTTCTCCGGTGAACGCCGCGAGCGTCCCGCTTTCGACCGCAACCGCGAAGGCGGCCGTCCACAATCGGGCGAACGTCGTGAATTCTCTGGTGAGCGTCGTGAGCGTCCCGCTTTCGACCGCAACCGCGAAGGTGGCAGTCCACAATCGGGCGAACGTCGTGAATTCTCTGGTGAGCGTCGTGAGCGTCCCGCTTTCGACCGCAACCGCGAAGGTGGCCGTCCGCAATCGGGCGAACGCCGTGAATTCTCCGGTGAACGCCGCGAACGTCCCGCATTCGACCGCAACCGCGAAGGTGGCCGTCCGCAATCGGGCGAACGTCGTGAATTCTCCGGTGAACGCCGCGAACGTCCCGCATTCGACCGCAACCGCGAAGGTGGCCGTCCACAATCGGGCGAACGTCGTGAATTCTCAGGTGAACGCCGCGAACGCCCGGCATTCAACCGTGACCGCGACAGCCGCCCGCAAACCGGTGAACGCCGTAATTTCTCTGGCGAGCGCCGCGAACGCCCTGCGTTCCAAGGTGACAAGGAAACTTCGGACCGTACCCCTGCTGGAAAAATGCCCAGTGGCTTATTCAAGCCCGCCGGTGACTCGGATGCCTTTCCGCAGTACGTGTCTCCCATCCAGCGTGTAGATAGCCCTCAGGCCCCCAAGCCCGGCCAACGCCTGCCCGATAGCAATATCGAGCAAAATGAGCGCGTCCAGGTCAAAGCCCTGCAAGGCGAACGCTACCGTCTATTTGCACCCTGCCCCCAAGGGCTGGAAGAGGCGCTGTCGCTGGAACTGCAAGCACTGGGTTACGAGAACGTGCAAACCGGCCGTGCCGGCTGCCATTTTGACGCAGACTGGATCGGCGTCATGCGCGCCAACCTGTCCTCAAGACTGGCGACACGCATTTTGCTGGAAGTCTCGCACGCTCCTGTCACCAACGAGGAAGACATTCTGGCCCTGGCCCGCGTAACGCCTTGGGAGCGCTGGTTCGGCCCCGAGCAAACACTGCGCGTTGACACCTCGGCGGTACGCAGCCCCATGCAAAGCCTGCAGTACTGCAATCTGCGCGCCAAAGACGGGATTTGTGACCGCCTGCGAGATCTGGAAGGCGCACGTCCTTCCATCGACACGGTACGCCCGGACGCCAAGGTACATTTGTTCCTGGATGAGACCAGCGCCACCTTCTATCTGGACACCAGTGGCGAGTCCCTGTTCAAGCGTGGCTGGCGTCACGACAAGGGCGATGCGCCTTTGCGTGAAAACCTGGCAGCGGGCCTATTGGTCCTATCTGGCTGGGACCCTAGCAAACCCTTGATCGACCCCTTCTGCGGTAGTGGCACAATTCTGATCGAAGCCGCCTGGATGGCTCTGGGAGCACCTCCCGGAATCTGGCGCCCCTTCCATTTCGAACGTCTGCGCTGCCACGACCAGCGTTTGTGGCGTGACATCAAGGACGAAGCGCGTTCCATGATCGCCCCTCGTCTGGATACCCCGCTCATTGGCTACGACATCAACCCTACCGTTCTGGATGCTGCTCGTTCCAATCTGGAACGCTCGCACCTGACGCTGGAGACGATTCGCTTCGAGCAAGGCGATGCCCTGAAGATTCGCCCCGAGACAGAAGCCGGCTGGATTGTCACCAATCCTCCTTACGGCGAGCGTCTGGAACATCAGGACGAGGACTTCTGGCCAAACTGGGCCAGCAACCTCAAGCAAAACTTCGCCAACTGGAGCGTCAACATGATCAGCAGCGACCTGGAGCTGCCGCGTCATATGCGCCTCAAGCCCAAGCGTCGTTACCCACTGTATAACGGCGCTCTGGATTGCCGTCTGTTCTGCTTTGACATGGTTCCGGCCAGCTATCGCAATAACGAAACGGCCTCGGGCACCAGCGAAGATTCGGTCAACGACGATTAAGCGTTAAACAGTCTTGCACATGCCCCAAGGGCCAAGTCCATATCAATCAATGGCTTGGCCCTTGTTTATAGGGGCGACGTTCCGTTCGCCTCCGATATACGCGATAATGACAGTCTTGCCTGCTTCAAAACGCACCATGACACCCACCTTCACTACTCCTGGCCGCTGGCGACGCTTTGCCTGCATGATGTATGAATCCATCCTGCTGTTTGGCGTTATTTTTACTGCCGGCTATCTGTTTGATACTTTGACCCAAAGCCGTAGCGGCCTGGATCTGCGTCATGTGCGTCAGGTCATTCTGTTTATTGCATTGGGGATTTATTTCGTACTGTGCTGGCGCAAAGCAGGCCAAACCCTGCCCATGAAGACCTGGCATATGCGTCTGGTGAACGAGCAGGGCCAGATTCCTGCCCTCGGTACCCTGCTGCTGCGTTATATTCTGCTATGGCCCCTGCCCTTGCTGGGGGCTTTGCTGATTCAGCTTCTGTCTGGCTACACAGGCTATGCGTCCACGGACCTTCTTATTGTGTTTACGCCTTTTCTGAACTTTATCTGGACCTGGTTCGACAAAGACCAGCAGTTCCTGCACGACCGTCTTAGCAAGACTCGTCTGATCGATGCGCGCCCCACCCGTGTTACTTCGGCGGCCACCTGAGCAGGCAGGCTGCCTCTTCATTTTTTAGTAGTACCGCAAAGTCATGACTGACATTTTAAAAAAATACCTGTTCGCCGACCAAAGCACACGCGCCCAGATTGTCCATCTTGAACAAGCCTGGCAAATGGGGCTGGAACACCAACACTACCCTGCCTGCATCCGCGACTTGCTGGGCGAGTTGGTAGCCGCGTCGGTGCTCCTGGCGGGCAATCTCAAGTTTGACGGCTCCCTGATTCTACAAATCCAGGGTGATGGTCCCATTGCCCTGCTGGTAGTGGAGTGCACCTCGGACATGGACATACGCGCAACGGTTTCGCTGCGTGAGAACCATCCCGTGCCCCAAACCGGCACCTTGCAAACCCTGCTGAATCCGCAAGGCCAGGGCCGCTTTACTGTCGTATTGGCCCCTCGCCAAAGCAGCAAGGACTTCCGTCCCTACCAAGGCGTAGTTCCGCTGGAAGGTGAAACAGTCGCCGAGGTGCTGCAAACCTATATGCGCACCTCCGAGCAACTGGATACACACTTGTGGCTGGCCGCCGATGAGAACCGCTGTGGGGGTCTTTTGCTACAACGCATCCCACCCCAAGGCGGCCACAGTCTGGCTCAGAACCTGGACACCTGGGAACGCGCTCTGGCGTTGGGCTCCACGGTCCAGACCCAGGAGTTATTGCAACTAGATAGCGACACCTTGATTCATCGCCTGTTTTGGGAAGAAGATCTGCAAGTCTTCGAACCCCAGTCCGTACGCTGGCATTGCCCTTGTTCCCGTCAACGCGTCAGCAATATGTTGCGTATGCTGGGCCAGGCAGAGATCGAGCAAATGCTGGCAGAACAAGACACCATCAATGTGTCCTGCAACTTCTGCGGTAAACCCTATCAGTACGATGCAATCGATTGTGCATCCCTGTTTGTCGACAAGGGCGACACGCAGCCGGGTGATGACACCCTGCACTAGGCCGATGTCTCTACGAGACACTACGCTCGCACAAGTCCCTCTATCGGGCTAGAAGACAATCAGCCATGATGACAACCATCATGGCTGATTTTTTTTCTTCACTCCATCGTCAATCCGGCTTGGCAGGCTCTCACATCATGGGAGCCCTGTTGGCCATCATCCTGCTTAGCTGGCTGGTGCTGGACGTGCTGACGCTGTACTCCTTGCGCGTACGCCTACAGCACGGTCTGTTACAGGCCGCACGCCAGGCCAGCGTGCATCATGCCCAGCCTGAAACCATTGCCTTGGCATTCGGCCAAACACTGGCCGCTGCCAACGTGCCCCTACACGATCAGTGGCAAATCCAGATTCTGTCTCCCTCAGTGCAGGCTTTTATGCAGTACGGCAAGCCCTCCGGGCAGCATAAGGGGCGTGCAAGTATTACCCAAGGCTGGCAGGCGCTGCAAGACGGGCAAGCCAGCCACGGCGGCCCCAGCATCTACCAGGCCAACACACTGCACTTGTACCTGCTCTATGCCCATAAGCCAGGGCCTCTTTCCTTGCTTCGCCTGCTACCCAAGTTTGCCGCCAGTATGCCCAGTCCTTCAGGTTCTGCAGCGGTCTGGCTACGCCTGGAAATCAGACACCCTATGCAGTCCGATGCAGTGCAGTGGGATGACTTAGCTGACGGTCGAGTTATCTATACCCAGCAAACTGAAAACGCGCTTGCCTTGCCAGTTTCCCAAACAGGCTGGTCAGCAGATAGAGAGCCAGCGGGAATACCATCGACGGATGGGAGTGGTCGTCTGCCCTCATGGAATGACTCTGTTCAAGGACCAGGTGATGGCACCCACTCTCCAGGACCTGCCGCCCCCACCCCAGACTCAGGAGGAGCTGACTCCCTGCCCCCAAACCCCGCCTGCGACTAACTGCAGCGCGACCCAAGGCGGGCGTCAGGTGTCGGCGGCATAGGACGCTATAAACGCATTCCTGCCCAAGCGGGAGACAGAATTACAACCCGTTGTGGCCGTAGTCAGGGCAGTAAAGAAGACCAAGGAGAAAGAAAGTGCAGATAAGGCGATCACAAAACCCACAAAGCCAAAGGGACTTCATAGCCACTGCGCCACTGACTCTTATCCTGAAATGACTGGCACTTAAAACCAAGTCCCATTCAGGCCCACATCCAAGGGGCGCAACAAAGCCCGGATCAACGACCCAAACATCAGGTAGAAGAATAATCAGAACGGAACTGGCTGATCAGCCATTCCAGCAGCGCCTTGCGCGCTACTTCTTAGCGTGGGCTGGCTGTCGTGGCAGCCGAACCACCGGGAGGCACGATCTGCACAAAGATCTCGCCTTCACGCATCATGCCAAACTCGCTACGGGCCCGCTCTTCAACGGCATGAGTACCCGAACGTAAATCCTGAACCTCAGCCAGCAAAGCGTTATTACGCGCTGTCAGGGCTTCATTGGTTTCTTTTTGCGCGACCAGCTTGGTCTGCATTTGCCGTACGTCCAGCCAACCGCCTTTGCCCCACCATAAAGCGTAATGGGTTACCAGGGTCAAACACAGCAGGAGCAGAACGATCAGGCGCATGGCGATATAAGAACCGGGTCTTACGACCCGGTCCATCAAACAGAATTAGCGCAGATTATAGAACGCTTCGCGACCTGGGAAGGTAGCAACTTCTGCCAATTCTTCCTCAATACGCAACAACTGGTTGTACTTGGACATGCGATCAGAACGGGACAAGGAGCCTGTTTTGATCTGCATGGCGTTCGTCGCCACCGCGATGTCCGCAATGGTGGAGTCTTCGGTTTCACCCGAGCGGTGCGAAATCACGGCGGTGTAACCAGCGCGCTTGGCCATCTCAATAGCGGCAAAGGTTTCGGTCAGGGTGCCGATCTGGTTGATCTTGATCAGGATCGAGTTACCGATACCCAACTCGATCCCTTTCTTCAGAATCTTGGTGTTGGTCACAAACAAATCGTCACCAACCAACTGGATCTTGTCGCCCAGTTGCTGACTCAGAATACGCCAGCCGTCCCAATCGTCTTCGGCCATGCCGTCTTCGATGGAGATGATGGGGTACTTGTCGCACCAGTTGGCCAACAGGTTGGCAAAGTCTTGCGAGCTCAAGGACACGCCGCCTTCGCCAGCCAGGTGGTATTTACCATCGCGGTAGAACTCGGAAGCCGCGCAGTCCAGGGCCAGAGCAATCTGGGTGCCAGGCTCGTAGCCAGCTTGCTCGATAGCACGCAGAATCAGCTCGATCGCGGCTTCGTGGTTGGCCACGTTCGGAGCAAAACCACCCTCATCGCCCACCGCAGTGGACATGCCCTGATCGTGGATCAGGCCTTTCAAGGTGTGGAAAACTTCTGCACCCATACGCAGCGATTCGCGGAAGCTCTTGGCACCCACGGGCATGATCATGAACTCTTGCAAGTCCAGGGTGTTGTTGGCGTGTGCGCCACCGTTGATGACGTTCATCATCGGCACAGGCATGGCCATGGCACCGCTGCCACCAAAGTAACGGTACAGGGACAGACCCGAATCATCAGCAGCGGCACGGGCCACCGCCATACTGGCAGCCAGCATGGCGTTCGCGCCCAGGCGGCTCTTGTCTTCGGTGCCGTCCAGCTCGATCAGGGTGCGATCGATAAAGGTTTGTTCTTGAGCATCCAAGCCCATCAAGGCTTCGGAGATCTCTGTGTTCAGGTTCTCGACAGCGCGCAAAACACCTTTGCCCAGGTAACGGCTCTTGTCACCATCACGCAGCTCCAACGCTTCGCGAGCGCCAGTGGATGCACCAGAAGGAACGGAGGCACGCCCCATAGCGCCCGATTCGAGCAATACATCACACTCCACCGTTGGATTACCACGGGAGTCCAGAATCTCGCGGCCAATAATATCTACGATTGCACTCATGATTTTGACAGTCCTGCCTGAAGTAGCATTAAGCTAGATAAGTTAAACAATCCTGCTGCCGGGCGTATCGCCGTAAACCGATATGAAGATCAGCTTGAAAAGGCGCCTAGCCTGGAAGTTGAAAAGATCAGCAAGCGCGACAGCTATAGTGCAATCAGCGCCCCTGCCCTCCTGCTAAAACAGGATTGTACCTGCCCATGACACAGCCGTGCCATGTCTGGTCTCGAAAGCTGGAAAAAAGCCGGGACTCCAGCCCCTGCCTTCGTCCTGATCGAAACCGGCACATGTTTATTATCACCAGAAATTCCGAGACTAGGCGGCGTCTCTGTAAATACAAAAAGTACCGATACGTCTCAAAGTAAATCTTTGTCGGCCGCTTTCAACAAGGCGCTTTCCCAGTTGCCCAACAAGGTGATCAACTGGTTCAAGTCCTGGTCGGAGAAATCTTGCAGCATGGCCTCCACTAGGCGGCGGCGACGCGGCAAGGTGGCCTCAACCAGCTCACGGCCAGCAGGACTTAGGCGCACATTGGTCAGCCGATTATCCTGCTCATCGGTGAAGCGCTCAACCAGCCCCAAGGACTCAATGCTTTTAAGCTGCCGTGTCACCGCAGCCGGATCAATGCGCAGCAAGCGAACCAACTGCTTTTGAGACAGGCAGCCGTTCTCTTGGTACAAGCCAATCAGGACACGCCAGCGTGGCAAGGGCATGCCCAACTGCTGGTCAAACGCCGCCATCAGACTGCGATAGGTGCGCCCCAATTGCTGAGCCGCTTGAAGTTGCGGAAATTCATTCATCATGTTCAAGGCTGTTCTTGACGATTAAACCGTATTGGCGGCACTTTACGTACCCAATAGAAACACCAGACTATCAGCAGCAAGGTCACGGCCATACCCATATTGACGGCATGCGCCAGAGCATCGCGGGCCAAGCCCAGATACATCTGCCCGTCCAGCCCGGCCTGCTCCAGAAACTGTGACTGCTGGCTTGCACTCATCAAGACTTGCGGGTCTTGCAGCGCGTTAACGACATTTGCAGGCAAAGCCGTCAATTGCGTGCGGATGGATTCGCCATATTGGTAATTGATCAAGGCTCCGACAACAGCAGTTCCCAACATGCCGCCCACCATGCGCATGGACTGTAGCATGGCCGTGGCAATCCCCAGCATGGAACGCTCTACAATTTCCTGCGCAAACACCGTCAAATTCGGCATGATGAAACCAACCCCGGTTCCGGCAATCGTGGCGTACAGGACAAAATGCCAGTGCGGATCGGTTTTCTGGATGAACACCATGCCCAGACAGGCAATCGTCAACAACGTCAAGCCCAGGTACAACATCAGGGTGGGACGACGCAGCCGCGTAATCATACGGCCATTAATGATACTGCCCACCGTAATGAACACCACCAAGGGGGTGACCAATAAACCGGCTGTTTGAGGGCGTAGACCATACCCCCCTTGCAACAACAAAGGCGCGTAGAACAAGAGACCAAACAGGATAAAGCCCAAACCGGCAGACAGAACCAGCAAGGAGAATTGAGCAGGACTACTGAACAGAACCAAGGGCAACAAAGGTTCCGCAACCCGCCGCTCCCAACTGACCAATAAGACAAAAGCGGCCACACTACACAGCCCCAACAAGACCATCAAATAGCTGCCACCATAGTGAGGCAGCAGCTCTACCAATAGTTGAACACAGGCCAAACCGACCATCAGCAAAAAAGCGCCCAGATAATCCAGGCGAACTTGGGTTTGACGAAAGTGACGAATCTGCGGCAGGTAGCGATAGACAAAATACAGGCTGAGTAAGCCAACAGGCAGGTTGACATAAAACACAGAGCGCCAGCCGTAGTGCTCGGTCAAAATCCCACCCAGAAAAGGCCCTATCCCGTTCGCAATCCCAAAGGACGCGCTAAGCATCACTTGCCAGCGCAAACGCACTCGAGGATCGGGAAACAGATCAGGCACACAGGCAAATGCCGTCCCTACCAACATGCCCCCGGCTATGCCCTGCAAGGCCCGCGCAAGCACCAACTGCAGCATGCTTTGCGCCATGCCACAGAATACAGAGGCCAAGGTAAAAAGGACAATGGACACCAGCACGAAGCGGCGGCGTCCATAAAAATCCCCCAAGCGACCAAAGATAGGTACGGTAATCACCGAAGTCAGCAAATACGCGGTTGCCACCCAGGCATACAGCTCAAAGCCATGCAACTCGGACACGATGGTGGGTAAGGCTGTCCCGACCACGGTCTGATCAATGGCTACCAACATCACCACAAAGCACAAACCCATCATCGCTAATATAGATTCTGTGACGGACAAGACACGCCCCGGCGTCTTCTGCGTCGATTCTGCTGCGTTTACCATTTCTATTGACCACACAATTATTGCCTAGTCAACGATTCTACGGGGGACTGAAAAACCTGACAAGTACGGCCTGAATCAACCCCTGTCCCGCTATCCCGATACACAATAACGATCACCTGCAGAGCCATGCTCTCCACGCACATCTGTTCCACAGGAAAACAGTATGAATATCATGATTATTGGTGCCAGCATGGGTCTGGGTCGCGCCTTGATGGACGGCTTGGCCCAAGATGGCAACACGCTGTATGGTGTGGCCAGACGGCCACCCAGCACCTTGGCCAGCTCCCTGCACCCAGACCCCAGCGCCCATCAGCATTGGATCAGCGCCGACTTGTCCGAGCCTGACGCCGCCAGCCAATTGGCAACCGCCTGCCCGGACTTGCTGGATGTCCTGATCTATAACCTGGGAATCTGGGAAGACACGGCATTCAGCCCGGAATACGATTTTCTATCGCAGTCCGATCAAGCTTTGCGCCGCCTGGTTGATGTAAACCTGACCGGCGCGTTATTGGCTATACGCCACTTGCTGCCCAATGTGCTGCGCAGCAGCCAGCCCCGCTTGATTCTGACAGGCTCCACTTCGGGCCTTCGCCAAAGCGGTCGACCGGAAGTTGCTTTCGGGGCAACGAAATTTGCCTTGAGTGGTTTAGCTGACAGCCTGCGCGAAGGTTATAGGGATCAAGGCCTGGCCGTCACGTGTCTGCAACTGGGCTATCTGAATACGGAAGATGGCCTGGATGTTCCGCTGCGGGCTGCCGCTGAACGGGACCAAGGCCAGACAATTCCAGTCCATGACGTCCTCACCATTGTGCGCAGCCTGCTGCAACTGTCTCCCGCCAGCTTTGTCCGCGAGCTTACTCTGCCTGCCCTGCGTGATCCACGTTTTTAAACCGCAAGCGTCGCCACGTATTCACAAGGGGCATGGGACGATAAGGAAAGGAAAAAGCACTCTCTGCGGCTGATAGAGCACCTGGTGACGCTGAAAAATCCGCCCGCTCGCACCTGCCTTCAGGCACAAAGACATTCGGCATTCGGCATTCGGCATTCGGCATTCGGCATTCGAGAGCATCAAAACAAGAGCAACGCCTTCATGCAATAGTGGTCGAACAGGTCGGATCTATGCCTGCAAGCATAGAAAAAGGGAGTGTTTTCGCACTCCCTTTTTCTGCCTGCCTAGATGGAATAGCCTGTTTTTACAGACCTTGCACCACGTACATGGTCATTTTGGCCGCACCTTCACGCGCTTTACGGGCACGACGGTATTCCTCGGAATCATGGAAAGCCTGGGCCTGTTCCAGCGTGTCGAACTCCATGACCACGGTACGCAAAGGCGCATTGCCTTCCAGAGCGACCGTTTCGCCACCACGCACCAACACTTTCACATTGTGAGCTTTCAGGGCAAGGCTGGAAAACTCCTGGTACTGCTTGTACTGTTCGGGGTTGCTTACTTCGACATTCGCAATCAAATATGCAGGCATACTGTCTCCAAAACTATTTTTAATAGCCGTGCTGCAGGGCACCGCTGTTTTTAACAATCGAATCGATCTGTTGCAGCGTCCGCAGCAAATCTGACATCTGTGACAGGGGAACGGCATTGGGGCCATCAGACAAGGCCTTGTCCGGATTAGGATGAGTCTCCATGAACACGCCAGCCACACCTGCTGCAACTGCGGCACGCGCCAGCACGGGAACAAACTCACGCTGACCACCCGACGAGGTGCCCTGCCCACCCGGCAACTGCACCGAGTGAGTGGCATCGAACACGACCGGGCAATCCGTGGCGCGCATGATCGCCAAAGAGCGCATATCGGATACCAGATTGTTGTAGCCAAACGAAGCGCCACGCTCACAGACCATGATGGTGGAGCCATCACCGCCCATTTCCATTGCCGCTGCACGTGCTTTTGCCACCACCTGAATCATATCCTGAGGCGCCAGGAACTGGCCTTTCTTGATATTCACGGGTTTCAGGGTAGCGGCACAGGCTTGAATAAAGTCGGTCTGACGGCATAGAAAAGCGGGGGTTTGCAATACGTCCACCACGGCTGCCACATCATCGACCTGATCTTTGTCGTGCACATCGGTCAGGACCGGCACTTTATAGTGTGAGCGCACATCCGCCAGAATCTGCAGACCTTCCGCCATGCCAGGACCACGATAGGACTTATCCGAGCTCCGGTTGGCCTTGTCAAACGAGCTTTTGTAGATAAAGGGGATACCCAGAGCCGAGGTAATCTCGGCGAGTTGGCCCGCTGTATCAAACGCCATTTGACGCGACTCAATCACACAAGGGCCAGCGATCAGAAAAAAGGGGCGATCCAGGCCAACATCGTAACCGCATAAATCCATAATAGACCTCGTTTCAGTATTGCTGCATTCTCCCACATTCCAGACAGCGATGCTGCATCACCGTGCAGCATACTTGTCTGCCTAAATGAAAAAGCCCGCATAGTGAACTGCACCCCAAAAGTTGGACACTCATCCAACCTTTGGGGTGTTTTTCATGACGAAATACGATGTACGGTTCAAAGTCAACTTGGTCGAGCAGTATCTGTCGGGAAGCAATGGTTATCGAGGG